>JAYWHK010000274.1:0-19501 GCA_043777755.1 Saprospiraceae bacterium | reverse complement strand
GTGTGTTCTTGTTGGAGACGGAGTAACGTATCGAACAATCAAAACGATGTCTTACATTCTCTCTTGAAGGTCTTACTTTTAGAAAACAACACCTTATTACCTTGCAACAAGGTGTCAAGTTCCCAACATGACGAATCACTTTCACTGTTGAAGACATTACTTTCAAAAAACAACTTGTCGTATTGCTGCTATAACCTACCAAACAACAAAAATGACACCTCACTTTTGTTGTCGAAGACATCACTCAGAGCAAATGACTTGTGATTACACAATAGCAAGGTGTTGAATTTGTAGATTGACGACTGATTTTTAGTTTTGAAGACCTTCGTTCTTGAAAATGATAGCTTACTTTCAAAACGCAAGAGGTCAAAAACAAATCTCTTTTCTTTCATTTGGTATTTGTATTCTTAATTAAAGTAAATTTGCCTCTTCAAAAGCAAAATTATTTTCAATATAAGAAATTGCTGCATGACGTTTCTTTACACCCAATTTTTTATAAATATTTTTTAGATAATAATTGTACGTATCAAATTGAAAGTGTAATCCTTCGGCAATTTCTTTGTGTGTATTTGGAGTATTTAAAAGTGCAATAATCATCTTTTCTTTTGAAGAAAAATCTATAGGCATAACCGTTTCTTTTTTTCCTGCAATGTCTTTTTCAATAAAAACAATATTGTTAAAATTTTTATTTCCAATAACAAAGCTCCCACTTTGTAACATATTGATACAGTATTCAAAATGTTCAATCCTAGAACTAATGTCTATAAATCCGTTAATGTCCAACATCAAAGCGTTAGATGCTGTGGCTGAATTGGCATTTCCAACTAAAATAATTTTCATGTTGGGTGCAATAGATTTAAAAAGAGCCAGTTCTGCATCAATAACTTTAAGGTTCATACCTGTGACGTTCTTAAAAAGCACGTCAGGTACATCTGATTTACTTAGCACTTTTTGAAAATAATTACTATGCCGACAGGTGTGCGTCAAGCATATTTTTGAATGATTTGAAAAATAATTTTGAAATGATGAAAGTAATACTTCACTTTTATCAAGAACAGCGATTGAGATTTTATTCTTCATAATTTTTTATAATTAATTTTTTCTTGTTATTTTTACACTGGTGCAAATTACTGGTTTACAGCAATCTGCTTTTAATTTTAGTTGAATGGGGCAGCATTGTCCTACACTACATCCACCAATGCCATTAGAAGTGTAGGTATATACTCCTGCTTGTGATGCAACATAAAGTAATCCATTTTCACCACTTAGAGGAACACCATCTTTGAGCCATTGAATGTTGCTAATGCTTGGGTCTGTAACAAATAAATTAAAAGTTTCTCCTTGACAAAAATTAATAACAGTATTGATGCTTTGCACTTGCAAATCAAACGTTGCACCTGCTGTACAACCGTTGTCAAAGGCATCTACTGTATAAGTACCTGCGTTGAGATTAGCAATATCTTTACTTGTAGCATTGTTACTCCACTGAAATGTTGTAGCGTTGCTATTTCCTGACAAAATTAAAGCTATTGCTCCGTCATTATTAGGGCAAGTAGGCTGCGTAATTGCTCCCAAAACGATGGCTAAGGTACAGCAGACTTTGTCCATTGTTTTTAGTGTTGTATCTCTATAACACAAATCTTGCTGGTCAAAGAAACGGAAGGTATAGCTGGTATTGTGTTTTAAATTATTAAAAAAAACTTTACCACTACTTACCATTGATGGTGTTGCTGCGTAAGTTGTTCCCATGTAGGTTGTCCCTTCGCTCACACCAACTTTATCTAAATTTACAATAGTATCAAACAATATTTTGGCATCATTATTTGACTTATTTTGATTACAAGTGCCTGCTTGTAGGGTATATTGAAATTGATTGGCACTATTGCAAGAAATACACTTAGGTTCTGGTACAATCGTTGAAATTGTACAGTCAGTATTCGTTTTATCTGTCAAAGTGATTGTTACATTTCCAGATGATGCACTGTTATTTTTTGAAAGTGTAAAAAGAGTATAAACACCATAAAATGCTTCTGTTGGTGTTATAGTGTAATCAAAACCAGCGGTTACGTTGTATTTTGTACCTAAATATTTACCAACACTTCCAGTCGGATTAAGGTAAAATTTCAATAAATCATCAGTATTATCGTTAGGTGTATTGTTATTATCACAAGAGATTGCTGCAAGTCCTGCGTCTGTCATACCAACTTCTACGACTTCCATATTGTCAATCAACATACCCGAGTTATCACTATTTAAGTGAGAAAAGTAAAGTTTGATTAGGTCATTGCCTTGTGGTGCAGTATCTGGCACTGTAAAACTTCCGTAAGCTCTTTGCCATGTTGTAGCATCAATTGTATTCCATGCTTTACCAGCATTTGGCGGTATAACGTTTCCATTTACATCAAAAATGGGGATATTGATAAGCGATGCAGATGGAGCATACCAATATTCTGCGTGAGGTGTTGTGGTTGCTATTGTACCATCGGGATTGCTTTTATCAAAAGCAATCCAATCAAAAGCAATTCTATAAGTATGTCCAGGAAGGAGTTGTTTGGTCGTATTACTCGGGGTACAGGCATTTTGGATACCCGATATATTGTAACTATTATTAGACAAACAATAGTTATTTGAGCCAACTCCATTTGGGTAGCCAATATAGATAAATTTATTACCATCTTTGCTGCGAGAAGCATCTTCAATAACGTCAAAATCAAAGAAAGTTGTGCTAGTAATATTCCATCCTTGATAGTTTTCGCCAATTGCGCTGTTAAAATTCTGGGCATTATTTACAGGCGATAAAATACTATTGGGAAATGGAAAGGAAGCCGAAAACAAAGTGCTTTCCAAATCACCTATGACTTCTCTATTCGTTGTAGGGCAACATACTTGTGCGTTGAGTGAAAATGAGAAAAAATTAAGAAATAAAAAGTTAAAAATAAAAAATGCTTTACGATTATTATTCAATTGAAACATGATATTAATTCAATTTTATTTAAATTTTTTTTTAAAAAAGTCGCAGCACCTAAAAGGTGCTACGACCATAATACTATGTATGTGTAAAAAAGGGGGCATACACTAACTGATGCACGTAAATTCTAATTCACAATGAAAATACGCTTAGTAATAACGCCTTGTGTTGTCTGCATAAAGATGGAGTACATTCCAACTTTTTGATTTGTCAAAGATAGATCTACTTTGTCTTGCTTTGTGCTAAATGTTTCATTATAGATTGCTCTGCCAGACATATCAAAGACAATCAATTTTGTCACATTATATGTTCCAAAATCAACCGTAAAAATACCATTTGAAGGATTAGGATACGCTCTTGCCTCTAAAATAGTATTTAACTCTTTATCTATTTTTTCTTCTTCTACAATCGCTTTATCAACATTTTTTTGAGTTAATACCTCATTGTTGTTATCGTTTTGTACTTTTGAAATTGTCCCTTCTATTACTGTAATCGTCCAAATTTTAGTAGCAATATTTCCACAAGCATCTTTTGCTGTCCAAGTACATTCTACAAGGCTTTTGCCACTGGTTGTTCCGTTACTTACGCAAGGTCCAACGTAGAATTTTTCAGAAAAAAGAAGTGTCGTAGAAATATCTCCATCACAGTTATCCATCGCTTTTACTCCTGTTGGCATTGCAGGTAGATTTAGACCACACGTAATTGTTATATTGGCAGGAACGCCTGTTATTACAGGTGCTTTGGTATCTATTGTTGTGATTGTTCCTGTTGCTTGTGCCGTATTGCCTGCTTGATCTTTTGCTGTCCATGTACGGGTAATGATTTGTTTTACAGGACAAATTCCATTTGTTGTAACATCTACGTAAGAAATCGTAATGTTCGCTGGTGTCGTACAATTATCAACGGCTGTTGCAGTAAAATTCTGTGGAACACTTGTGTTACATTCTATCGTAATGTTGTTAGGAATAGTCTGAAAAACTGGTTTTGTAACATCATTCGCACAAACATTTTGGAATTTATTGTACAATCCCGCATCTAAATCCAAGTATTGTTGATTACTTATTAATGTTATCTCTTGTGACTTTCCTGTAATAGGATCAATATCGCTATCTTTTGTATCATCAGCACCAACATTTGCTTCCGTCAAAATAAACCCTGCTGGGCTATTGATTTTGATATAGTAAGTACCTATGGCAAGAGATGGAAACTTATAATATCCTGTTGTATTTGTTGTCGTTACAAGTACCACATTTGAGCCATCTGTAAGCGTTCCGAACAATTGTACTGTTATACCTGACAATCCAACTTCTTCTGGATCTTGTATGCCGTTTCTATTTGCATCAACAAATACAAAATCTCCAAGACACGCAGGTTTGTAAATACCTGCGTCTATCGTCAGATTATTTTGTCCTAGACTTAGGGTAATTTGTTGTGTTTTACCGCTGGCATCTATATCACTGTCTTTTGTATCGTCATTTCCTTTGTCTTTCAAAGTTACTTTGTAAGCACTTGGAATAACGAAATTAACACTGTAAGTTCCTGCTGGTAGATTGCTAAATAAGTATTTACCATTTGCGTCTGTTACTGTTGTCTGGGTAGTTGTTCCACTCAACGATACTGTAATATTGGGAACACCTTTTTCTGTCAAATCTTGTATTCCGTTTCCGTTTGTATCTTCAAAAACACAATCGCCAATTTTTGCTGTATTACAATTTTCTTTTAAAACAGTTATACTTTTTACAGCTTTACAACCATTTGCGTTAGTGACCGTCACGGTATAAGTTCCTTCTTTTTTAGTGGTAATACTTGCTCCTGTCAAACCATTGCTCCAAGCGTAAGTAGCTCCTCCTGTTGCTGTTAAAGTAACGGATGTACCATTACAAGGCAACACTGGATTTGAAGGACTAATCGTTACCGTTGGTGCTGTTATATTTTGTACAATCACTGCACTCGCTGTCGAAGTACAACCATTTGCACCTGTTACAGTCACGGTGTAAGTTCCTGCTTGTGATGCTACAAAATTAGGACTTGTAATATTGTTACCCCAATTGTAAGTACCTGAACCACTTGCTGTCAAAGTGACTGATTTATTGTTACAAGTGATTTGTCCTTGTTTTGGCGTTACACTTGCTGTTGGTTTTACTTTATCTTCTGAAATAACTGATTGCCCAACCGTAGTACAGCCATTTGGAGTAGTTACAGTTACGTAGTAAGTGCCTGGTGTGCTTACTAAAATACTTGAAGTAGTTGCACCGTTGCTCCATTTGTAAGTACCACCACCTATTCCGACAACCGTGATATAAGGTTGCGTACACGTGAGTGTTCCCGTTAATGGTTGTACGCACTGCTTAGGTATAGTTTTGTTTTCTGTAATAACAATTCGTGACGTACTCGTGCAGCCATTTTTACCTGTCACTGTTACACTATATGTTCCAGCAGTATTTGCTGTGATACTATTTGTTGTTGCATTATTTGACCATAAATAAGTACCTCCACCGCTTGCATTTAAAACAATATTTGAATTAGTACAAGTCAAAACACTTGTAGTAGAAGTAATTTTTGCTATTGGAGCTACTTTATCTTGTGTCACCACAATAGAAGCTACTGCCGTGCAACCATTTACGTTGCTTACTGTCACCTTGTAAGTTCCTGCTACTGAAATCAGTTGAGTAGCATTACTTGAACCATTCGACCACAAATAAGTGCCGCCACCTGTTGCTAAAAGTGTTGTTGTTGGTTGAGCGCAAGTCAGAATACTTGTTCCTGGTTTAGAGCCGTTGTTCTGAATTTTAATGTCAGCCGTTGGCGTAGCTTTATCCTCTGTAACCGTTGCCGAAGCAACCGCTGTACAACCGTTTGCGCTTGTTACAGTTACCGTATAAGTTCCTGCCGTAGTTACTGAAATGCTTGACCCCGTTGTGTTGTTTGACCAGCTGTAAGTACCACCACCTGTTGCGGTTAATGTTGCACTTGGGTTTTTACAAGTCAAAACAGAATTGTTTGATGTAATACTTGCCGTTGGTACAGCTTTATCTTCTGTAATTACAACTGAGGATAAAATAGAACAACCATTTGAACTTGTTGCTGTAACATAGTAAGTTCCAGGTGTAGTGACAATGATATTTGGTGTAGTAGCACCCGTTGACCACATATAAGAACTTCCGCTTCCAGTACTCAAAACTGCACTTGGATTTTTACAAGTCAGAACCAGATTACTCGGTGTAATACTTATAGGCAATACAACTTTATCTTCTGTGATTACAACAGAAGCGGTTGCAGTACAGCCATTTGTACCTGTTACTGTTACTGTATAAGTTCCTGCTGCGACTACTGAAATACTTGACCCTGTTGTATTGTTTGACCAGTTGTAAGTACCGCCACCTGTTGCCGTTAATGTTGCACTTGGATTTTTACAAGTCAAAACAGAATTGGTTGATGTAGCATTAGCTGTTGGAATAGTTTTATCTTCTGTCACTGTGACACTTGATGTATTGCTACAACCATTTGCATTGGTAATGGTCACACTGTAAACTCCTGCACTTGTAACACTTGTACTTTTTGTAGTTGCTCCATTTGACCATAAGTAAGCATCACCTGTTGTTGTATTTAATGTTACAGATGTTTTACTACAAGTTAATTGTGCATTTTTAGGCCAAATATTTACAGTTGGAATTGTTTTATTTTCAAAAATGCTAATATTTGCTTGTGCTGTACAACCATTTGCGTTGGTCACAGTTACAAAATAAGTACCTGCACTTGTCACAGTAATACTTGAATTAGTAGAACCATTTGACCAGTTGTAAGTATCACCGCCTGTTGCTGTTAATACCGCACTTGAATTTTTACAAGTCAAAGTAGCATAATCAGCACTAATAGCTGCCGTTGGTATTGTTTTATCTTCTGTTATTGTTGTACTTGCAACGGCTGTACAACCATTTGACCCCGTTACTGTTACGCTGTACGTTCCTGCGGTATTTACAGCAATCGTAGGATTTATATTTCCGTTTGACCATGTATAAGTTCCAGTACCTGTTGCTGTTAATGTTGCTGTTGGGTTTTTACAAGTCAAAATAATATTGCTTGCTGTAATGCCTGCAATCGGTTCTGTTTTGTCTTCTGTTACGGTCTGACCTACCACAGCAGTACAGCCATTTGCACCTGTTACCGTCACAGTGTAATAACCAGGAGTCGTAACATTGGTCGAAGGGCTACCTCCTCCTGTACTCCATGCAAACCTATACAAACTACCACCTTGTGCAGTTAGGGTAACTATTGGTTTTTTACAAGTTAAAACGGTTTCTAATGTGATAATTTTTGCTATTGGGACACTTTTGTTCTCTACAACTGTTATACTTTCAACTACGGAACAACCATTAGTATTTGTTGCTGTTACGCTGTATGTTCCCGCTGAGAATATAGTATTTGTTGTACTTGTCACTCCATTTGACCAAACGTAATTGGTATTAACCAAAGAAGATACCTCTAATATTGCACTTGGATTTTTACAAGTCAAAGTAGTATAATCAGCACTAATAGTTGCTGTTGGTATAGTTTTATCTTCTGTTATTGTTGTGCTTGCGATTGCTGTACAACCGTTTGCTCCCGTTACCGTTACGCTGTACGTTCCTGCGGCATTTACAGTAATCGTAGGATTTATATTTCCGTTTGACCATAAATAAGTGCCACCACCTGTTGCTGTTAATGTCGCACTTGGGGTTTTACAAGTCAAAATAATATTGCTTGCTGTAATGCCTGCAATCGGTTCTGTTTTGTCTTCTGTTACATTTACCGAAGCTACCGCTGTACAACCATTTGTACCCGTTGCTGTTACTGTGTATGTTCCTGCTGAACTAACATTCAAACTTGAATTGGTAGAACCGTCTTCCCATAAATAAGTTACGCCACCTGTTGCTCTTAGCGTTACTGATTTTTTTGTACAAGTTAATTTTCCATTTTTTGGTGTAATATTTACGATTGGCTGCGTATTGTCTTCCATCATCGTAAATACTGCTGTTGCTGTACAGCCGTTTGCTCCCGTTACGGTTGCGCTGTAAGTCCCCATACTACTCACTTCTCTGTCTGCATCTGTACTTCCATTGTCCCAAACATAAGTTCCATTACCACTAACGGTTAATGTTGCTGTCGGATTGGCACAATTCAACATTGGGATAGAAGGCGTAATACTTGCATTTGGCAATGTTTTATCTTCGTTAATAACCGTGTTACCTACTGCGGTACAACCATTGGCTGCCGTAACAGTAACAAAGTAAATCCCTGGTGTTGTTACAGTAATAGACTGACCACTACTTCCATTTGACCAATCAAATGTATTGGTTTGCGGACAAGTTTCTGTAATGGTAATACTTGGATTTTTACAAGTCAAAGTTGCTGTTAAAGGATTTAAACAAACCGAAGGTTTTTTCTTATCTACGGTAATTGTTGTTGTTGCAACTGCTGTACAACCGTTATCTCCTGTTACCGTAACCGTATAAATACCACCTGTTGTAACTGTGATTTCGTAACTTCCACTGCCATTGTTCCATGTGTAAGTAACGCCACCTGTTCCAACAATCGTCAATGTCGCACTTGGATTTTCACAAGTTAAAATAGCATTATCAACACTTATACTGGCTGTTGGAGCTATTTTGTCTTCTATTATTGTTTCAGAAGCAACTGCTGTACAACCATTTGAGCCTGTTGCAGTTACGCTGTACGTTCCTCCTGTACTTACCGTAATACTTGGATTAATATTTCCATTTGACCAAAGATAGGTATTTCCACCTGTTGCGGTCAAAGTTGAAGTTGGATTATTACAATTCAACTCAGTATTGGTTGATGCAATATTTGCAGCTGGCACTGTTTTATCTTCTGTCACCGTCACACTTGCAGTACCACTACAACCGTTAGCATTGGTTGCCGTAACGCTGTATGTTCCTGCCGTGCTCACTAACAAATTCGTACTTGTTGAGCCATCAGACCATACGTAACTTGTTCCTCCCGTAGCTTTCAAAGTAACCGTTGTTTTTATACAAGTCAATTGGTTATTTTTAGGATAAATATTTGCCGTTGCACTGCTATTATCTGCCCCAATCACGATTGAAGCAACCGCTGTACAGCCATTTGCATTCGTTGCTGTAACAGTATATGTGCCAATTGAATTGACGACATAAGTATTGCTACCCGAACCATCAGACCATTGGTACGTCAATCCAGAAGAAGGACTTGACGAAAGTGTAATAGAAGAAATTGAGCAAGTCAATTGTGGTGCGGAAGCGTTTATCGCAAAATTCGCCAAGCTATTGTCTTCTGTTACAGTAATGCTTTTATTAGCTTTGCAACCGTCAGCTTTTGTAATGGTTACAGTATAAGTTCCTGCGCCTACTTCTATACTTTGCGTAGTAAGGGTATTGTTCCATAGGAAACTTGCGCCTGCGCCTGCTGTCAAAGTTGTTTGTTTGCCAGTACAAACTGTCGTGTTGCCAGTAATTGTAGCATCATTTACACAAGGTGTTTTGAAACCTGCATCAATGTTTAATTGTGTCTGCCCTTGTGTGATGGTAAAGCTATCTGTTTCACCATTTGCATTTACATCGCTGTCATTTGCTGCTGTACTTCCCACTGCATTTTTTACAGTAGAAGTTGTGCCAACTGGTGTTACGAATTGCACTTTATAAGTTCCTGCGGCTACATTCGTAAAGCTATAATTTCCGTTGCTGTCACTTGTTGTTGATTGTACAACATTTCCAAGATTATCTTTCAAAATTACGCTAACATTTGCCAAAGGCAAATCACCAGCATCTTGAATACCATTTTTATTGACATCTTCAAAAACATAATCGCCAATCGTTGCTGTATTACATACGCCAGCTACAATTTCAAAAGCGCAGCAAAGTCCTATTGCACAACCAACGCCATCTGTTGCTGTATATTTGTATTTTCCAACACTTGTGGCATTGTATGTTGTGGCATTTGCTCCAACAATAGCTACATAACCGCTACCGCTGTCTTTTTGCCATTGAATATTGCTCAATCCTGACTGAGCCGTTAGCGTATAACTTTCTCCTGGACAAATTGAATACGTTGTACTTGTTGATTTTACAACGGTTTTGTTCGCCACTGAAGTACAACCATTGCTGTATGTTATCGTAACAGCGTAAGTTCCTTCGCCTACATTAATGTCTTTTGTTGTTGCGGCATTGCTCCAAAGATAGCTCACTCCTGCACTTGCAGAAAGTAACGCTAAATTATTATCACAAACTGTTGTTGAACCAGCAATACTTGCGACTTCTGTACAAGAAGGTTTAAAACCGCCGTCTATATTATTTTGGCTTTGTCCCAAACTTAACGTAATTGGGTCTGTTTCGCCATTATTATTGATGTCACTGTTTGTGCTTGGCGTACTTCCAATTACGTTTTTATCCGTCGGAAGGAAGCCAATTTGAGTAGGAAATGAAACAGTGTAAGCACCTGCCGTAAGATTTCCAAAAGTATAATTGCCCGCAGCATCTGTTGTGCTTGTTGCCGCCACATTTCCAAGATTATCTTTCAATGTTACAACGGTATTTGCAAGTGGCGTATCGCCAATGTCTTGGATACCTGAGCTGTTTTTATCCGTAAAAGCCTTGCCACTGATTGAACCCGTATTACAAACGCCTTGCGTAATCTCAAAGGGTGTACACAATTCTATTGTACAATCATTCGCATCTTTTGCTGTATATTTGTATTTCCCAACACTTGTTGCATTGTAAATTGCATTAGTCGCACCAGCAATAGCCACATAACCGCTACCACTGTCTTTTTGCCATTGAATATTGACCAATCCAGCTTGTGCTGTAAGTTTGTAACTTTCGCTTGGACACAAAGGATAGCCAATACAAGTCGCTGAAATAAGTTCAAAAGCATCGCATTGTATTACATCGCAGCCATTGTCATCTTGGGCGATGTACCTGTATTTGCCAATACTTGTTGCATTATAAACAGTATTGGTTGCGCCTGCGATATTTACAAAACCACTTCCATCGTCTTTTTGCCACTGAATGTTATTTAATCCAGCTTGTGCTGTGAATTTGTAACTTTCGTTGGCGCACAAAGGGTAGCCAATAAGTAGGGGTGCAGTAGGGTTTCCCAACGCATTTTGTAAAAACGAGCAAAATACTAAAAACGTAAGTGCTGCGAACATTGGTCTTTTTGATGTTTTACGACAAAAAGATGTTAGATAAAATTTGTACATAGGTGCAAGTGTTGATTAAAAAATGGGATTGAAAATCCAATTCATTATTAAAAAAATAGGCGTTGAGATTTAGTCGATACTATTTTTCTTTGTTGAAAAGATACGCCCAAATGGTAGCAAGGGAGGAATAGCTACCAAAGATAAATTTACATTAATCACGTAAATGTTTTGCAAATATATAACCAATTACAAGAATTAAAAAGCCCCTTTTAAGGTAAAAAAATCAAACAAATAAAAAAAGAAACATTCGTTTTCTGTAAATATGTAATTCATTAAACTTTGATTATCAGGTATTTATAAAACAATAGATGGGTGCTGTAAATAAATTTTGAAGGACTTTATAAAAGCGTAATAAAGTCACAAATAGTAATTTTTATAAAAGATTAATTTAAAAAATGTAGCAATGCTAAAATGAAAACAATAAAAAAAACACCTAAGAGAAACCAATGTTTCCCTTAGGTGTTTTTACTTTATTAATACTCTATTCTATTAAAACATTGATATTTTGGCTTTATTATATGGTTTTTTTCAGCACATATTTAGTATTACCTTTCATTATTTTTCAATAAAAGACAGTCACATTATTGAAATAATTTGTAATTTTTATTTTTATTCACCTTTGTTGAGGTTGTTTCTTTTTATCTATTCAATACTAACGCTTTTAACTTAGGTAGAATAAGCACTATTTATAGTTCTCCGCTAAACTGCGTACAGGAGTTACGCTTCACAACGCCCCATCAACACCTCCAACCAATTCATAATATCATAAACCCCAAAGTGTACTTTAAAAAAACCTTCTTCTAAAAGTGCTTCAAAGCTTGTTTTATGTAGTGTCAAAGTAGCAACTGATTTTTCTTTATCCGTAGGCTCACTAACCAATAGTTTCATCAGTTTAAAAAATTGTTCTTCAAATTCGCCAAACGTGCCATTTTTTTCAATCGCTGCCTTAGATTTTGTAATTTCATATTTCAAAAATTTAAGATGTCCTAACTCGTAATGCGATTGCAACAACGCAAAATGAACAGGTGCGTAAAAAATCATAAAATTTTTGACACCCAACTCCTTGTCGTACAACAACTCATTACAAATATCTATCACTTCGTTGTATTCGCCCAGATGGAGATGTGCAGTGATATAACTGTATTGTTCCCAAACTCGGATTTGCTTACTACCAATAAAACCATTCACGGCTAATGCCTTAAATTTTTCTTTAAAAAGAAGAACAGCTTGATACTTGTTGTTGTCTGAACTATTAAGGAGGTATAGGATTTCGCAAGCATAACGCAATTCGATGGATCTGTTTTTTTCGACATTGCTTTTGGTTTGGGTTTCAAATAAAAGAAGAAGGTTGGCAAAACTATCATTTTCTTCTTTGTTCGCACCAATGATGACGGTTATGAAAAAATAACCCATAGCTGAATTTAAAAACCAATACCCATTGTACTCCATGAACCGTTTATTGTCTTTCCATTCATTGATACCCGATGCGTACAGTTTTTTTATTTTGTCTATTCGAGTTGGGTCGTCGGATTGGAAAATCTCAAACGAGGCTTTCGTCAATAAGATTTGTTGCTTGATAAAAAAGGGATAATCTTCTTTTTCATTCAACACATTGATTTTACTAAACAAGTCAAAAAAAGTGTCTGGATTGGGCGGCAAATTATAAAATACAAACGAAGTCATTACGGTTATAAAATGCAACATCGTTTCCTCGATAGCCATAATGTCTAACAGCGCATGGTGTCTGGCGAAGCGTTCTTCCATAACGTCGCCCGACGTATTGATCCCATTCAAAATAATAATATGGTTGAGTTGCCTAAAATAAATCAACTCCTCTTGTATCAAATGATTGGTTTGGCAAATAGCACTCGTTTCTTCCAAGTAACTTTCCGCAATGTCATAAAGTCCTTTGCTAATCAAAATATCGCTATACATCAAGTTGAGGTAGGTCAAGGCGACAGGACTTTTGTAGCTTGACCGCAGCGAGTTCAAAATTTTTTCTAATAGATACGACTTAATGACCGAAATATTGATGCTTTTTACATTATCGTTTCCTTTTTGTTTGCTTAGATAGACTGCAAAGGCTTTTTCATCTAAACTTTTATGTTTGATGATATATTTGAACAACTCGACATAATCAAAATTGCCTGTATATAATTCTTTAAATTCTTGTTGCTCTCGTGCCGTTAAATGAAGCACTAATTTGACCAGTTTTTCTTTACTTACTTTCATAATAGGGTGTTAAACAATTGAAATTAAGAAAACAAGTGGAAGCTGGAAAAGTTTAAAATCTACATTTTAAAAAACCTTTTTACTTCGTTTATTTGATTTTCAGTTTTTATTTCTAAAAAATACACGCCTTGTGGCAAATCATGTAAATTGATTTCATTTTCGATATTTTGAAATATTTTTATAATTTGTCCATTGGTATTTACAATCGTTACGGTATTTATTTTATCATTTAATGCCTTAATAGTGAGTATGTTTTTGACAAAAGTTGGATAAATAGTGATGGTGTTTTCTACTTTTTTATTTTCTAAAAAAATGATTTTGGAGTATTCAAAACGCTGGTCAGCATCAATTATTTTTAGGCGATAATATGCACTAAATCCTAAAAGAGGATTTTTTTCAAAAGAGGAAAATACATGACTAAAAGTGTAATTTTCTGTTGTATTTGACGTATTGTTTTCTTCAACAAAACCGATTTTTTGCCATTGAGTTTTTCCTCCTTCGGAAGGATTGAGCGTAGTTTCTACTTCAAAGCCTTTTACATTTTGGACCTTGGCAACTTGCCATGTTAAATAACATTCATTTTCTTTTACAAGTCCTTTAAAATCAAGCATTTGTAATGGTAAAGCTGCACCAACAAACTCAAAACTACCTGCATCTACAAAGCCATTCCAAGGTCGTGGAACACCATCATAATCCTCTGATGCAGCATTGAGAGAACTGCCCATATTGATGGCTGGACTGCCGCTTAATAAGCGAAAATTAGCGGTCAAAACATTCGTAGTCGCATTGATAAATTGTGGCGCATTGCCGATTACATTGGCAGAGCCACCTGCCGTAAAAAACAATTTGTTGGTATAGTTATTCGTAACCGAGCCATTCGTAATGGCATTTCCTACACCAATTCCATAGTGCGAAACGGGCAAATTGGGGTCAGAAATACAAATATTATTTATAACTTTAATGTTGTTTCCAAAACCCGCTTCGCAACTCACGCCAATATCGCCCGAAGGATAATCGCCCGAACCCGACGGAAAAGTTGCCGTTACCCAGCAATTGTAATAACAGGTATTGTTCCGAACCGTTACATTGCTACTGTCATAGACCCGAATACCAGAACCGCCATTTTTGAAACAAACGTTGTTTTCTATCAAAGTAGGCACTGTGTAAGGCGTACCACTCGAATTTTGTGTAAAATTAAAATCATCAATGATAATTCCATTGCCATCTGTCGGTGGATTTCCGTTATTGTAATAAAGGCTACAATAATTATTATAAAGAAGATTTTGTCGAATAATATGCCCGTAACCACCCGTAAGCGTATTGCTTGATGCGCCTACTTTTTTAGGATGGTAAAAACTGATGCCGCTACCATTGGCAGGGTTTCGAGTGGCGTTGTCATAGACTTCATTTTTTTCAATAATAATGTTATCGCCATCGCCACCAATTGCGCCTAAGCCAAAATTATGCAATTTACAGTTGCGAATGGTCACAAACTCGCTCGGATAAGCAACAAAAACGCCTATATGTTGATTGGTAGAACCAACAGGGCTGTAAATATCCAATCCGTCAAACGTCACGCCTTTTGAATTGTAGATATTAAAAGAATTTAAACTCGAAGAAAGTTCGAGTTTTGCCATTCCTTTGTGTACCGCTTTTATAAAAAAACGATTGGCGTTTGTGCCATTGATACCGTCAATTTTCAGTCCTGTATTACCATAACCACTTTCAATATAAGTACCGTCATTGATAAAAAGAGTATCGCCAGGCAACATCGGAACGCCTTGACTTCCGCCAGGATAACCGCCCCAGTTGGCATAGCCATAGAGTACAGTATTGATGGTTCTCCAAGCGGAACTTGGTGTATTCGCAAGTCCTGTATTGTTATCGTTTCCGTCAGTGCGAATATAATAACTCACTGCTAATGAATTATTTATAAAAATAAAAAAAATGAATAACGAGAGAAATGTTGTTTTGGTTTTTACATTTTTTAGCATAATACCTTGGTGTTTTTTAATTGATTTTATAAAGACACAAAGGTACTACAAGGGCTAATGTTCTGCTTGTAAATTTTGGACAAAATAGGTTGATTTCAAATATTCAGTAGGCGAGAAGCCGCAAAAAATCTTAAATTCCTTGCTATAATGTGCTTGGTCATAATAGCCAAAATCATAGTAATTGAACGTATTTTTATCTTGATGCAAAGCGGCAAAGGACTGTTCAAAGCGCATCAAACGGCTCATTTTTTTTGGCGATAGCCCTAAATATTCTTGAAAATAACGATCCATACTGCGCTGTGTCAAAAAAGTTTTTTTCACTACTTCTTGTATGCAATCTGTTTGCGTGCAATGCAACTGAATATGCTGTTGAATGTTATTGGCGAGTTGGTATTTTTCTAATTTTTGAGTATCAAAATGTTGGATTAAAAAGGTTTCTGCCACTGCAATACGTTCTGCTGTCGAGCTACAATCTTGGATTTTCGTTTCCAACATCGCTACTTTATCGTCAAAAAGGTCATTGATATTTAGCATTTCGTCTGCCAATTCGTGCATCGCCAAAGGCGTGAACAAACGCAATGCTCCTGTCTTAAAACGAATACCAAAGAGTTGATTATCAGCTTGATGTGTAAATAAAATAGGTGCAGTATTAACCGTGACAGCGGTTGAAAGCTCAACCAAATTGCTATTGTACTGATAGTTTTTATGTAAATTAAAAATTACATTGGGATTAAATTGCGCTACATATAACTCTTGATACAAACCATTTTCTGCCTTTTGAAAATCACTTTCCCAAAAACAATCAATATACGGCTTCAATACAGTACAAACGGGATATAAATGATACATAGATATTAGATAAATTGGATAAAGTCGTTAAAATTTGGATTACGTCAAATAACCGACAATTCCGTATTTTTATATATACCGCAACACAAATTTCAAAAAAACACCACTACTTCCAATAGCAACTACAAAGGGCGACAATTTAGGTTTTGTAAAGCCAGCATGATAGTAGTTAGAAAATCCAAAACCTTCTTTCGGAATACCCAAAAAGCTATAATCCATTTTTCCATTGTTATTCTCATCGTCCAAAACACTTATGCCATACTTGCCAGTCGGCAAATCAACCTGAACCGTCATTTTCCCATTGACAGCAGCAGATTTAGCAATTTTCATCTTTGAAAAAGGTATTTCGTCTTTAAAATCTTGTTCGGTCTTAAAAAAAGAAATTTCTAAAAAACCTGTTTTATTCCGAATATTACTAAACTCTAAGGTCGCATTTTTGGATTGACTGTAAGCGTTGATAGCATTAAGGAGTAAAAAAAACAGCATTATTTTAATTGAAAAAAGATTGCGCATCGTTATTGATTTTTTTGGATTAAAAGATTAGACAACTTAGTAAACAATTTAGTAATACAACCATTTTATGTGAAACGAAAAAAATAAACAGCACACAATTCGGATTTAATGAAACACATAGGAACGTAGAAAACATAGCCTATTATTGGTCAAATTACACATAAAAAAGAACACATAGACGTAGTGTTTTTTTATTTCATAAAAAAATACTACGAAAATCTATGTTTTCTATGTACCTATGTGTTTTATAAAAAAACTAACGAAGTTAGTCAAACTGTGCCAGTTATTCTTTTTGTTTCACTATACATTCCTACTTAGAATATCTTTTTTTCAACTCCTCTATCCAACCATCTATATCAAACATCTTAAAATTTGATTTAAAAAAACCTTGCTCACTGATGATTTTAAAATTCTCTTGATGCAGCTCCAAGCCATTGAGTAGTTTTGCTTTGTTATTTTGATTACTAACAAGCAAACGCATCAATTTCAAAAACTCCTCTTCAAAATCGCCCAGCGCATTATTTTTTTCTAATACGGCTTTGCATTTGTCTATTTCGTATTTTAAAAATTTAAAACTTCCCAGCTCGTAGTGTGCTTGTAGATATGCAACATATACAGGCGAATAAAAAATCATAAAATTTTTCACATTATAGTCTTTATCATGCAGCAGCCCATTGCAAATATCAATAACTGCACTGTAATTATTGAGTTGCTGATAAGCATAGATATAATTGTATTCCTCCCAAATTTTAATCTGTGCATTCCGTTGAAAATTAGGGTCTATATCTTTTTCAAATTTTTCTTTTAGTTTTAAAGTCTTAGCATATTTTTTGTCATCATTACTATTTTTCAATTGCATGAGTTGACAGACGTGCTTCAATTCCAAGGCTCTGTTACGCTCAACACTACTTTTCGTTTTTTCTTCAAAAACACTCAAAATTTCTAAAAAAGCTGTGATTTGCGCCTCATTTGCTCCTGTCAGTGCCAACAATAAAAAATAGCCAAATGCAAAACCTAAAAACCAGTAACCATTGTATGCCATGATGGACTGATTGTTTTTCCATTCCTCTATTGCAAAAATATAAGCAGCATTAATCTTTTCTACGGGGTCTCCTTCTACGGAGTGGAATACCTCCGTAGAGGCTTTCATAATTCGTAAATGTTGTTTGAAGATAAAAGGGTATTCTTCCAAAACCACCATTTGATTGATTTTGGTCATAGTATCAAAGAAAATATCTGGAGAAGGCATAACATTATAAAAACCAAAAGAAGTAGCATTTTCTGCAAAGATAGTAAGGTCTTTCTCTTTAGCTAACATATCCAAATGCAAATCATAGCGTTTCAGTTTCGCTGCGGCATCTTTTCCAAGCAATCCTTTATTGTTCACTATACCAATTTGCTTGGTTTGACGGAAACAAATCAATTCCTCTTGTGCCAAAAAATTATCTTGGCAAAGTTGGTTCGTTTCTTCTAAGTAGCTTTCAGCGACATCATATACGCCCTTGCTTATCAGAATATCGCTGTAGGTCAAATTCATATACACCGCAGCCGTAGGGTTTTTATTGCTTGACCGTAGCGAATTAAGGATTTTATCTAACAAATAAGATTTTATTACCGAAAGATTGACGTTCTTGCTACTTGCCTTATCTCCTTTTTGAGCGACGAGTTGTTCTAAAAACGCTGTTTCGTCTAAGCCTTTATTTTTGATGATGTGATTAAAAAGACTGACATAGTCGTAGTCATAGGGGTAGAGTTCTTTAAATTCTTGGCGTTCTCTTGGTGTTAGGCTGAGTACGAGCCTAACCATGTTGTCTTTGCTAATCTTCATAAAATGAGTACTGTGTTTTTTTCTACCGCAAAGGTAGGGGCTAAAAAAGATTTTTCTATTGATTAGGTAAATAAATTAAAATTGAACAAAATACTCCAAATATAGTTTTATTTTTTTGCAAAATATTGGTAGTCAATAGTTTAGTAATATACAATAGTCTTTCCAATTTTATTTTTTCGCTTTTTTCGTATAGCGTTTTTTTTGTTAAAATAGTTTTTCCAAATTTAGTTTATAAAAACAAGTATTAAAAAACAATATATTTTTATCATTGATTTTTAATGATTTATATTTAAAATAATAAATTATATTTTTTATAAAAGCCTATTTCTAAATTTATTTATACTCTTTTTTAGTGTTAAAATCTTCTTGCACCGTATAATCCATTCATATACCTTTGTTACTGAAAAGAAAAAATTTAGCATAGCATAGGTTAATGTTGTGTATATTTTAACAAAACTTTACATGACAATAATATTACGCTTTATTATAATGTGAAATACTACTTGTTCCCTCCCTGTAAAGTTTTTTATTAATAGCAATTTTCAAGTATGAGGCGAGCGTTCGCCATTTCAAAAAGTATGATTTTATTTAATATGTAAATAAAAATCACAGGCTGTTTATTGTTTATTTTTTCCACTATACTATATTTTTAATCATAATTAAACTTTTTTAAAATGACAAGTTTTTTATCCTTCAATCTTAAAAGCTATAAGATATTCAGTATCTTATTTCTATTTACTTTGCTGACCTTGCAAAACATTCAAGCGCAATGTCCAGCAGCACCAGCATCAAACGCTGCTGCAATTGTTTCTAATGCTACAGTTGGAGCAATTACAATGAGTACACCTAGTGAGGTCCGATATGTCACAGGCAATGTCGTATTAGGT
>JAYWHK010000273.1:0-7030 GCA_043777755.1 Saprospiraceae bacterium | reverse complement strand
GGTTATTCATCAACCACATTGCATTAATCTTTTATTACAGGCTTTACAAAAGGCTTATTCTTCATAATTCATTGAAAAAATATACTCCAAAAGACATTCTAATGCACTTAAACACTATTAAAAGAGTAAAAATTAACGAAAAGTGGTTAATCGCTGAAATTCCGTCAAAATCAAAAACGATTTTGGAAAAAATCGAAATTCCTATGGCCTATCTTTGCGGAGTTACAGTTTAATAATAAAAAAATAATATGGATTTTCAAGTCACTTTCAAAGTCAATGAAAAAATCTATTTGCGTGACCCTGAGAGCAGCGAATTGGGGAAGCAAATCGTAAAAAACGCCATAGATTTGATTTACGAATTGGGTTTTGAGCATTTTACATTCAAAAAATTAGCGGCAGAAATTCAAACCACCGAAGCGAGTATTTACCGCTATTTTGAAAACAAACACCGTTTGTTGCTGTACATCTTGAATTGGTATTGGTTGTACATGGAGTTTTTGTTGCTTTTTCAATTGCAAAACATCAGCGATCCGAAGACAAAATTGGAAGCCATCGTTCAGTTACTGACGCACGAATTGCCCGAAAGTGCAGGTCGTTTGGACTACAATAAAAAGATGTTGCATCAAATTGTAATCGCCGAAAGCAGCAAAGTTTATTTGGTCAAAGAAGTAGATGCCATCAATCGAAATGAGGTTTTCAAACCATACAAAGACCTCTGCGCAGCGATTGCCGAAGTTATCAAAGCGTATAATCCAAGCTATGAATATCCAATTTCACTCAGTAGTACTTTGGTAGAAACAGCCCATTATCAGCAGTTTTTTGCTAAGTTTTTGCCTCGTTTGACTAATATTCAGTCTGAAAAAAACAGTGATTTTACTGCTTCCTTTCTTAATGATTTGTTGTTTAAAGTATTGGAATAATTGTAAAAAGTCGTAATTTGCACCTTGTTTTCACTAAAAATAAATCCATGCGTATCATTTTTTTGCTTTTATTTCCTTTGTTTTTGGCAGCTTGCTCGGTAGCTCAAAAAACAGTTACAGTGTCTGAAAAGACACATTCTGGTGTTGAAATTATCGTTTTAGGAACGATTCAAGATGCTGGTTCTCCACATATTGCTTGTAAAAAAGGCTGTTGTGCTGACCTATTTGAGCATCCTGACCCTACTCGAAAAGTGGTTTCGCTGGGTTTGATAGACCATGAAAATGAAAAAAATTGGATTTTTGAAGCTACGCCTGATTTGCCTACGCAAATAAAAATATTGAAAAATCAATCGCTTTTTTCAGAAAAAGAAACGCCTGACGGTATTTTTTTGACGCACGCTCATATTGGTCATTATGCAGGACTGATGTTTTTGGGAAGAGAAGCAATGAACGCTCAGAAAGTACCTGTTTATGCCATGCCTCGCATGAAAAATTATTTGGAAACGAATGGCCCTTGGAGTCAGTTGGTTGGTCTTCAAAATATTTCCCTTCAAGCCACACAAGAAGATGCGTCAATTGTCCTTTCTCCAACACTAAAAGTAGTGCCGTACAAAGTACCTCATCGTGACGAATATTCCGAAACGGTTGGTTATATCATTGAAGGACCGACCAAAAAAGTACTTTTTATTCCCGATATTGACAAATGGAAAAAATGGGAAAAAGACATTATCAATGTGGTTTCGAGTGTAGATTACGCTTTTTTAGATGCTACTTTTTACGATGCAAGCGAAATCAACAACCGAGATATTTCAACGATTCCACATCCTTTTGTAATAGAAAGCATGGATTTGTTCAAGAATTTGCCTGTAAAAGAAAAAAATAAAATTTATTTTATCCATTTCAATCATACCAATCCACTCATCAATCCGAACAGCGAACAAGCCAAAAAGGTCATTGAAAATGGGTTTCACATTGCAAAATTTAAAGAAATCTTGAAATTGTAAAAACACCAAGTGCCTCAATAATGGCTTGAACGCTAATGTTTTATTCGGGTTAAAACCCGAGCTCCAGTTAATGCGCTTCTAACCAATTTGCTCCAACGCCCATGCCTACCTCGATGGGAACTTTTAGGTTTGGAATGGCGTTTTTCATACCGTTTTCAATGATGGGTTTTACGATGTCGAGTTCTGATTTTGGAACGTCGAAAACCAATTCGTCATGTACTTGTAAGACCATTTTTGTTTGTAAATTGTTCTTTTTCAGTTCATTGTGAATGTTTATCATCGCAATTTTTATCATATCGGCAGCTGTGCCTTGTATCGGCGAATTGACGGCGATACGCTCTGAATTGCTACGAGCTAAGGCGTTGCGGCTCTCAATATCTCGCAAATAACGACGACGACCCAACATGGTCGTCACAAAACCTTGCTCTCTTGCTTTTTCGACGATTTGGGTCATGTAATCCCGCAAACCACTGAATTGCGCTCGGTAATTGTCCACCAAAATTTTGGCTTCAGAACGAGGAATACCCAATTGTCCTGCCAAATTTGACGCACCTGCACCATACGTAATAGAAAAATTAACGGTTTTGGCATTTCGACGTTGCTCTGGTGTAACTGCTTCAAAATCAACACCATATACTTTGGCTGCGGTAGCACGGTGAAAATCGTTGCCACTCAAAAATGCTTCTAACATGGATTGGTCTTCGCTGATTTCGGCAATCAAACGGAGTTCGATTTGAGAATAATCGGCAGAAATCAACACATGGTTTTCATCTCTTGGAATAAACGCTTTGCGGACTTCTGAGCCTTCGGGTGTTTTGATTGGAATATTTTGCAAGTTCGGATTGTTGGAACTCAAACGACCCGTTGCAGTCAAGGCTTGGTTAAAATTGCTATGTACACGACCTGTCCTAGGATTTATCATTTTCGGCAAAGCATCAACATACGTTGATTTCAACTTAGAAAGTCCTCTAAATTCTAAAATATCGGCTACGATTTGGTGTGTTTTTGCCAATTCACTCATCACATCTTCGTCGGTGGAGTATTGACCATTTTTCGTTTTTTTCGCTTTTGGGTCAAGTTTCATTACGTCAAAAAGAATACCTCCAACTTGTTTTGGCGAAGCCACATTAAAAGGAATTCCTGCTTGTTCGATGATTTTATTCTCTAAAATAGCAATTTTGTGCTCTAATTCAACAGAATATTTTTCTAAAAATGCTGCATTTAAGCGGATTCCTTCGCTTTCCATATCAGCTAAAACTTTGACCAAAGGCGTTTCAAAATCGTAAAATATTTTTTCTAACTCTTTATTTTCGCTTAGTTTTTGAGTCAAAGCATTTTTTAATTGCAAAGTAATGTCAGCATCTTCGGCAGCATAATCTACGACTTTTTCAACAGGAACATCACGCATTGTGCCTTGGTTTTTTCCTTTTGCACCAATCAACGTATCAATCGAAATTGGCGCATAACCCAGCATCGTTTCAGCCATATAATTCATGTTGTGGCGCAATTCTGGCTCTATCAGATAATGCGCCAACATGGTGTCAAAAAACACGCCTTGAACTTCTATACCGTAGCTTTTCAGTACAATCATATCGTACTTTATGTTTTGACCAATTTTTATAATCGCTTGATTTTCAAGAATATATTTAAAATCATTGACAATTTTTATCGCTTCATCACGGTCTTCTGGCACAGGAATATAATAGGCTTCATGTGCTTTAAAAGCAAAGGAAAGTCCTACCAAATCGGCTTGTGTGGCATCAATGCTGGTGGTTTCTGTATCGAAAGAAATTTCAGATTGTTCACTTAATTTTTGTGCTAAAGCGGCACGTTGTCCAGCAGTTTCAATGAGGTGATAAACGTGTTCAACATTGTTTATATTTTTATCCGCCATCTGATGTTGTGGCGCAACTTCGGCAGTAGATTTCAGTGCTGCGGGCAACGCAACAGGATTTCCGAACAAGTCCATTTGTTGCGAACCTTCGGCAGCTTTTGTAGCACTTGCAGAAGGTTTGGGCGTTGTTGCTGTTGTAGATGCTTGATTGATGCCCAAAATCTGCGAAGCGATACTGCGAAACTCCAATTCTTTGAACAATTCGCTCAACATTTCACGGTTTGGCTCTACAATTCGTAGGTCTTCTTCGCTGTATTCTATCGGAACATTGATGTCAATTGTTGCCAATTCTTTTGATAAAATGGCTTGTTCGGCAAATTGACGGACATTTTCTTGTTGTTTTCCTTTCAATTCATGAACATTTGCAATGATATTTTCAACAGAACCATATTTTTCCAATAAAATAGCAGCTGTTTTAGGACCAATTCCAGGAACGCCAGGAATGTTATCCACCGCATCGCCTTGTAATCCTAAAATATCAATTACTTGCGACACATTTTTGATGTTCCAATTTTCGCAAACCTCTTTTTCGCCCCAAATCTCCATTTCACCACCACTTCGAGCAGGTTTGTACATAAAGATATTGGGACTAACCAACTGTCCATAATCCTTATCGGGTGTCATCATAAACACTTTAAAACCTTGTGTTTCCGCTTTTTTAGCTACTGTTCCAATGACATCATCAGCTTCAAAACCTTGTTTGACCAAAATCGGAATGTTAAAACCTTCAATAATTTTGAAAATATAAGGCAATGCAGCGGTGATTTGTTCTGGTTGCGCATCACGGTTGGCTTTGTATTCGGAATACATTTCGTTGCGAAACGTACCGCCTGGCAAGTCAAAAGACACCGCCAAATGCGATGGTTTTTGGTTTTGCATAATGTCCCAAAGGGTACGGGTAAAACCATTGATGGCTGACGTATCAAAACCCTTGGAATTAATCAAAGGGCGTTGAAAAAAAGCGTAGTGCGCACGATAGACGAGTGCGTGACCGTCCAATAGGAAAAGTGTTTTCTGCATTTTTTAATATTATTATTTTTCCACAAATGTTTTTAACTCTTGATAAAAGGCTTCAAAACTTTGCGAATTTTGACGAAGATAAAGAATATTTACAGATTCTGCAAGATTTTCAGCAATTGCAATACCTCTACTTCCTGATCGTTTTCTATTGTAAATCAAGGGTTTCATGGTTTGGTTATTGTATAAATCATAAATAGGCTCAATGGAAAGTAATCCTTTTTCTGCTTTACAATACCACATCCAAAATTCAATTGATTTTTGAGCAATACAGATTACAGCAAAATTTATTTGATTGCTTTCTGCCAATGTATTTTTTATATTTTGTTGCAATTCTAATAAATCATTTTCGTCGCAATCTAATCCTAAAACACAAAATTGAAGCCCGTAACCGCCATCACTTTCATCCAAACAGCCTTCTGTAATAGCGTCAGTAAATGTTCGTAAAAAATTACTAATTCCATCTTTGGGCTTTTTGTCAGTTGAAAACCTATTGTCTAAAAGCAGCTTTGTTTCGTTGTCTATTTCGTTTAACAATCTTGGTAAAATGACTTCTAAAAAAGATTTAAAAGGTGGGTCTTCTGCATAAATACCATATTTTTTCAAACTCATTTTGGAACGCCATTTATTAACCCAGTGAGCCAATAATCTCCAAGGGAAATCTCGTTGGGAAAGTTAGGAAATCCTTTTTCTGCTGCCTTTTCTTTAATATTTTCCATAAAATCACTTAATTTGACGACTTCTGTTGCTTTTGTTTCTTCATTTTTGTCAAAAACAAAAACATTTTCGGGGACATCTTTGAACTCATCTAACACAACTGGACTATGCGAAGTCATTATTACAGTGATGTCTTTTTCTTCTGCCAAATCAAAAATATAATCCATGATTTTGCTGATTCTCCTTGGATGTATGCCATTCTCAGGTTCTTCTAAAAGTAGGAATTTAGGAGGTTCTGGCTGATGTAAAATACATACAATCGCTAAAAAATAAAGCACACCTTCCGAAACTTCGTCCGCCCAGTAACTATTGCCTTCAGAATCAAAAAATTTAAGTTTTCTCTTTACACCTTCGCCATTATTAGAAAAAACAGGGCATTTGAAATTGGTAAATTCATTGCTGATACAAGCACTAAAATCTTTTTTAATATTGTCCAAAACGTGTGGATAATTGTTATCCATGTCGTCTATGAATGATACTAAGTTTGAAGCGTCATAAGATACTTTTAGGCTTTGTTCATAGTTTGCTTCGTCTTTAAGTTTTTCAACTTTTAAAGAGTAAAATCCATCAATTTTATTGAAAATATTTTCTAAAAACCAGCTCATTCCATTTGCTTGGGCAAAAAAAGCCTCGAATCCAAAGCGGTGTGAAACAAAGGTTTCTATATCTCTATCTTCTAAATAAGAGCCATCTTTATAATATAAAAAGCGTGTACCACGGCTATCCTTATATTTGTCTAATAGATTTGCAAGATTATTTGATTGATTAAGCAAAAACCAGTGTTCATAATTCTCTAAACGAATTTGATAAGAATAGAATAGATTTTCATAATTTTTTATATTTCCAATTTGGATTCGTTCTTTTTTCACATTAATATTTCTTTCATCATTGTAAGTTGTACCAACGAATTGGTACAAAGAGTTTTGAAAAAACTCAACTCTAAAAATATCATAAGCATCTCTTCCGCCACCTGTAATTATCGAAAAAGCCATTGGCTCGTAATGTCCTTTAAAAATTATAGGTTTTTTCTTTCCAAAATAATTATCTTGAAAATTCTCAACCTTACCCGTACGCAACCACTCTCCCAAGAACTGCAACGCCTTGAACACATTGGTTTTACCTGAATTATTAGGTCCAATAAAAAGATTAACATCGTTCAATTCCAATGTTATATCTTTCAAACTTCTAAAATTTTCAATCCTAATCGTGATGTTTTTTTCCATAAAATGTTTATTGTTTCATAAAAACATACAAAATTACACTTTTTTATTAAAAAGTGCTAAAAAAATAAAATCTATCGCAAATCCTTTACGTTACGTTGGGCAACCGCAAGGGTTTGCCCCTACGACAAATATTTTCCCACTATCGGCATCCTCCTACCGCTACCAAATGCTTTGGGCGAAACCCTTAAAACGGGTGCGGTTTGATGACGCTTAAATTCGTTGATATTGACCATGCGTAAAATTCTTTTGACCAAG
>JAYWHK010000272.1:0-7056 GCA_043777755.1 Saprospiraceae bacterium | reverse complement strand
ATAAAAATAAAAAATTGATATTTTATTATAAATTAAAATATTATTTTTTAAATTTTTTAAAAATGTTCTGTTTTTAGAAAACTGGAACATCGAGTACAAAAGGAAAAGTGACAACTGCCACGACAATGTTAAGCCTTTGTCATCTTGATGTTTTTTCGCCACCACCCAATTTAGCATAATTTTAATTTTTGTAAAAGTCGAATCAGTGTATTGTTCAATATACTAATGACTTGTCGTGTATTATTTTTAACAAATAAAAATTATAATTATGAAAAAAATCAAAATTTCAATCGTCGTATTATTTATCGCAGCGATGTTGCAAAGCTGTGTTATTGGAAAAAATCAAGTTGGAAACCATGCTACTTGGGTCAATCGCACCATTGAGCGAGCGCATATCAAGCCCATTGAAAGCGCATTGTTGGTCATAGATACTTACAATATCTTATGCCCTCACCCTAAAGGGAATGATTCTTAAATGTATTGTTTTATTTATTTTCAGCAATAAAAAACAATCGTTTTATTGCATAAAAATTGGAAAAATTTACTTTTTTGAACAGAGTTCCCTTTAGGGTAAGGGCATCAGAAAGTAAATTTAGGTTGTTGAGCAAAGCATTTAAAATCAAATTCCTTAGCTTAATGACATTGCCGTAAAAAGGGTAAAATCTTATGTAATTCAATATATTTTCACAAAAAGACTCAAAAAATTTAGCATTTTTTTGAGTCTTTTTTATTTTTATTTTTTTATTAAAAAAAATACTTACTTTTACCAAAATTTATATTTATGAAAAAAATACTCCTTTTAAGCATTTTTAGCTTATTTATACTAAAAATCAATGCACAAACAAGCAATGACGATGCTTTATTTATCAAAAGCATCTATAATAAGGCATTAAGCAACGGACAATGCTACCGTTGGGAAGAATATCTTTGCAAAAAAATCGGCAACCGTGTCAGTGGTTCTGAGAACTATAACCGTGCTGCCAATTGGGCAAAAAGCACTTTGGATTCTTTGGGATTGGACAGTGTTTGGTTTCAGCCGTGCATGGTTCCTCGATGGGTTCGAGGCAAAAAAGAAGAAGCTAAAATCGTAAAATCATCGTCTTTGGGCAATTTCAAATTAGAGATTTTGGCATTGGGCGGTTCTGGCGCAAGCCCAAAAAATGGTGTCAATGCAGAAGTAATCGAAGTAAAAAGTTTAGATGAAGTAGATCAATTGGGCGATAAAGTCAAAGGCAAAATCGTATTTTACAACCGCCCAATGGACAATACGCTCTTTAATACTGGTCAGGCGTATGGCGGTGCAGTGGATCAACGTGTGGCGGGCCCTGCTCGTGCTGCAAAATATGGCGCAGTAGCGGCAATTGTTCGCTCTATGACTACCCTACTGGACGATTTCCCTCACACAGGAACAACACAATTTCCTGATAATCAGCCAACTATACCAGCTATTTCGGTCAGTACGAATCATGCAGAAGTATTAAGTGCTTTGTTGAAAAAAGAAAAAGTACAGGTAGAAATCAAGACTTTTTGTGAAAAATTACCTGACGTACAAGCCTATTCCGTTATCGGACAAATCAAAGGAAGTGAAAAATCGAATGAATTTATTGCTGTTGGCGGGCATCTGGACAGCTGGGACGTAGGCGAAGGCGCACACGATGATGGTACTGGCTGTGTGCAATCCATGGAGGTTTTGTATTTGATGAAAAAACTAAATTATCGCCCAAAACATACGATTCGTTGTGTTCTTTTTGCCAATGAAGAAAATGGTTTGGCTGGCGGAAAAAAATATGCAGAAGAAGCACTCCGAAAAGGCGAAATTCACCTTGCTGCGATTGAAAGTGACGGCGGTGGCAATTCTCCAAGAGGTTTTTCTTTTGAAGGCGATGAAAGTATTTTTACCGAAAAGTTCAAAAAAGCAATGCAATGGCAAGATTTATTTGAAACCTATTCGCTTATTTTGAAAAAAGGAGGCAGCGGTGCGGATATTTCTCCTTTGAAAAAGCAAAAAACATTTTTGGCTGGTCTGACCGCTGACCCACAACGCTATTTTGATTATCACCACACCAATGCTGATACTTTTGAAAAAGTCAATGAACGAGAACTCAAATTGGGTGCAGCCGCTATGACTTCTTTGGTGATTTTGATGGATAAATATTTGTAAAATAAACAGCCTATTAAACGTTGAGTTTAATAGGCTGTTTATTAATCAGCATTTGATTTTAATTGATATTTCTAATAAAGTCAATAAACCAATTTCCAAATATGAGAAAACTAACCGCTATTTTTTTTCTTTTTTTTCTTTTTCAAAACAGCTCAAAAGCACAAGATTACGTTGGATTTAATAGGCTATTAAAAAATGGTGCTTACTCGGAAGCAAAATATTTTTTTGAAAATAATATATACAATGCTAACAATCAAGATAGTACGTATTTATTTTATTTTATTAAAAGTAGTTCTTTGTATGCTACTTTGGAGCAAGTACAAAAGGCGGACTCGCTTCTAACTTTTATAGAGCCTGCCTTAAATATTTATTCAAAACAGCATTTTTTACAAGGCGCATTTTTAGCCGAAAAAGCAAATGTACTTCTGAAACAGCGGAAAATGGCAGAAGCCTCAGAAAAAATAGAACAAGCAGAACGAATTTTAGTCAATTTTCCAGCCAATTATGTATTTTTATTACTCACCAAAAGTATTGTTTTTATTCAAACAGGAAAGTCCGCAGAAGCTGAAAAAGCATTACAAAATGCTAAATTTTTATCAGAAAAAAATAATTTTTCTACTATCATTATCTATCCTAAAATTTTTCAATTGTTAGGGAATACAGCACTGATGAAAAATGACGTACAAGAGGCGGAAAAAAATTATATGCACTCCGTAGAGTTGCTCAAAACAAATTTTAGTACATCAAGCCTGGATTATGCTGCGACAAATTTTAATCTTGCAAGTTTGTATCTTGCGACGGGGCGGTATGAGCAATCAGAGCAGTTAGCACAAGTTGCTATGCCTATTTTCGAGCAAATTATAGGTCAAAAAAGTCCTTATTATGCCTATTGTCTTTCTGTTTTAGGGCGTTCTTATTACCTTAACAATAAGGAAAAAGAAGCCGAAACAACTTTGAAAAATGCGATTGCTGTCTTTGAAAAAACGGTTGGAACGAAACATCCTGATTATGGCGCAATGTTGGGTTCTTTGGCGAATTTGTACAAAAAAACCAAGCGTTTTGAGGAAAGTGAAACTTATTTTTTAAAAGCAAAAGATGTTTTAGCGCAAACGATTGGAACAAAAAACACCAATTATTACATCACTTTGGGAAATTTGGCAAAAGTCTATTCGGCAACTGAACAGTACGATAAAGCTTTGCCGCTTTTTGAAACATTTTTGACTGAAAGCGAAATGGTTTTAGGTAAAAACAACGATAAATATTTGGCAATAAAATATGCTTTTGCCAATATGCTGACCGAGCAAGGCAAATATGAACAGGCGTTTGTAGAGTTCAAGGCAGCTAATGCAATTCAGAAGTTTTTTTTAAGCAATTACCTGAATTTTTTGAGCGAAGATGATAGAATTGATTACTACAAAACAGTGGAAAGCAACTTTGAAAATTTCAATATGTTGGCGATGAAATACTCAAAACCTGCCGTATTAGAAGAGCTTTTAGAACTCCGTTTGTACTCAAAAGGCTTGCTTTTAAATGAAAATCAACGCATTGTTAAAAATATATTAAACACTGATAATCAAGAAATTAAAGAAAATTATCAAATTTTTTCTGACTCAAAAAAACAACTCGCAAAGTATTACGCACTCAGTCCTACACAATTGGCTGCTGCAAAAATCAACCTTGCTGAACTCGAAGAAAAAACCAATACTTTAGAAAAAAAATTGGTGCAATCTTCACAAACTTTTTCCGACTGGCAAAGCACACAGCAACAATCCGTTCATCGTATTTTTAAAAACCTTAAAGAAGACGAAACCGCCATTGAAATCGTCAGGTTTCGTGAACAAAAAAATGATGATTTTACAGAAAAAATATTTTATAACTATTTGATTGTCAATAAAAAAGACAATATTTTGACTTATAAATTATTCACACAAAAAAATGGTAAATCGCTCGAAAATGCGCAATACGAAAACTATTATCTCGAGGCTACTCGACGGGACGGTTCCGTCAATTTAATGGAAGAAATTGGGCTTTTGTATTGGACTTTTATGGACGATGCACTCCTAAATAAAAAGAAAATCTATGTGTCGCTCGATGGCATTTACCATAAAATCAACCTCGAAACTTTGAAAGATTCGGCAGGAAAATATTTGGACGAAAAATGTAATTTTGTAATTTTGACCAATTTAAAAGAAATTGCTGACGAAAACAGTAGTTTTTCACAAAAAAATCCAACGGCAATACTTTTAGGAAATCCCGCTTATGACCTCAATAATCTTAAACAATATGACTTGCCCGAAGGTTGGGAAAATTCAGAAACTCGTTCTTTTGAACTAAAACCCAATCCTTATACGCAAAAAGAAGTCAATGCAATTCATAAAATATTAAATAAAAACAATTGGCTATCAGCACTTTATGTAAAAAAAGAAGCGAAAGAAGATGTGCTGAAAAATATGAAACAAAGTCCTACCCTACTACACATTGCTTCGCACGGTTATTATTTGGAAGATGCTAAAAATAAAAGTAATTTTGCATTAAGCAATACCAAAAATCCGTTGCTTCACTCAATGCTTTTTTTGAGTGGCGCACAAAATACATTGCAAAACAACAAAATCAACGAAGAAGATGGTATTTTTACCGCTTACGAAATGGCAAATCTCGACTTACGACAAACGGAATTGGTCGTTTTGAGTGCTTGTCACACTGGTTTGGGAAAAATAAAAAACGGCGAAGGTGTCTATGGTTTGCAACGGGCGGTGATGTCGGCAGGTGCTAAGTCATTGATTATCAGCCTTTGGGAAGTAGATGACCAAGCAACGCAATTGTTGATGACCAATTTTTATCGCTTTTGGACAAGTGGTAACGACAAACACGAAGCACTTAAAAAAGCACAAGCCGAAGTCAAATTAACTTATCCGCAACCTTTTTATTGGGGCGGTTTTGTGCTGATTGGGAAGTAAAGACCCATCTAAATCTTCCCAAAGGGAAGACTTTTAAAGTACTGATTTACAATAGATTAGTATTTCTTTACTCAAAAAATGTTGCATTATAAAAAATGACCCATAGAAAAAAACTTGTCTGCAATTTTTTTAAAAATTATACCCGAAAAGGTATTTTAGTCCTAATTATTATTATTTTTGCACCCAATAAGGTATAAAAAATATAAATATGAGTTTAAGTAAATTTGTAAAAGAAAAAAGAAAATTGTTAGACATTACTCAAATTGAATTGGCAGAAAAAGCTGGTGTAGGTTTGCGTTTTGTAAGAGAATTAGAACAAGGAAAAGAGACCCTTCGCATGGATAAAGTCAATCAAGTACTGGCTTTATTTGGTGCGAATTTAGCACCTATACCAATGACTAAAAAATAGTTAAAATGAGAAAAGCAACTATAAAAATGCACCAACACTGGGCAGGAACACTCATAGAAGATGAAAATGGCTATCATTTTACTTACCAAAGAGAATATATTGAGTCCTCTTTTCCTGAGGCGATAAGCAAAACATTGCCCTTGCAAAGCAATACATTTTCATCAAATGTACTGTTTCCGTTTTTTGATGGACTTATCCCTGAGGGTTGGTTGTTAGATGTTGCAGAACGCAACTGGAAACTACGCCAAAACGATCGTATGGGATTACTGTTAGCCTGTTGTAAAGACTGTATCGGTGCCGTTAGTGTTCACGAAACAACAATTATAGAATGAAAAGATGCCTTTATTGCTATCAATATTTGCTTCAAAATGAAATAGATTTTCATGCGAAATGCAGCAAAAAAATATTCGGACAAATAACTGTACCCGAAGTTGCTTTTAGTGAAAGTGACGCTGAAAATTTGGCAATGCAGATTATCCGTAGTCAAAATTCGGTGACAGGCGTACAACCCAAACTTTCATTGGAATTGGATAGAAAACCAAGTGCTGCCAGACCTGCTCGCTTTACGATAGTTGGGCTTTGGGGTAATTATATTTTAAAACCGCCTTCACTTCGCTATCCACAATTGCCAGAAGTCGAAGATTTGACAATGCGATTGGCTGAAATCGCAAAAATAAAAACTGTTCCTCATTCGCTCATCCGTTTGCAATCTGGAAATTTGGCGTACATTACCAAACGAATTGATAGAGTAAATCAGCAAAAATTGCACATCGAAGATATGTGTCAATTGACCAATAAACTAACAGAACACAAGTACCGTGGCTCTTACGAACAAATCGCAAAAACCATCAAAGAATTTAGCGAAATTCCAGCTTTTGACTTAGTTTCTTTTTGGGAACAAGTACTTTTTTCGTTTTTGACAGGCAATGCCGATATGCATCTTAAAAATTTTTCCTTGATTAATATTCCCAATATTGGCTATTCCCTTGCTCCTGCGTATGATTTGGTTGCTACTATTTTGGTCAATCCTGCCAATGACGAAGACTTGGCGCTAACGCTCAATGGAAAAAAGAAAAAAATCAATCATAATGATTTTACTACCGCTTTTAGCATAAGCGGATTGAACAACAAACAACAAGAAAATATTTTCACTAAAATGCAAAAAGCCATTCCTAAATGGTTTGAATTTATTGACATTAGCTTTGTATCCGAAGATTTTAAAACACTATATAAAACAGAAATTACTAAAAAACATACCCGATTAGGTATAAAAACGATATAAAAAATTCGCTAAAATCATTATTCACTGCATCAGCGGTAACCTTTTCAAAAAACCAAACATACATACAAAATATGAGCAATTCTTTTAGGTCAATATTTAGTTTTGCTACGAAAAACAATTTTGAACAAAACGATGTGCTTTTCAATTCTTTAAAAGAAAAAAGCGACAAAGCCATTCAATTTGTTCAGAAAAAAACAATGAAAACAGTATTTTCGATGGCTCGTTTTGTAGGGCTTTCGGAAATGGA
>JAYWHK010000271.1:0-19676 GCA_043777755.1 Saprospiraceae bacterium | reverse complement strand
CTGTCACAACTTAGAGTCCGCTATGTTTTTATTAGGTTTTAAAAGCAACTAATGTACAGTATATCCTAATATTCTGGCGTATTAAACCATTTTTGAGCAGATACTGATGTTTATATGATTCCTCTTAGAGAAATGACATTGGACTTTAGTCGCACAAAGGGCTGATTTTCAACGGTTAGACTCTTGTGCGACTAAAGTCGCCCCTACAGTTTCACAAAAATTTTAAAAGAACCAAAATAAACCACAAAGTTAAATAATTATTTGCTCATCGACAGCTAAAAATATTGAAATCAAGCAATTTTTATAAAAAAATAACATTTTATAAAAATATTTGTACCGCTTCTTAGTACCTTTGTAAGACTTCGCCAATTTTGGCGAATTAAGTCGAATATTATGAAAAAAACAATTCACGCCAACGGCAAACTCCTTTTAAGTAGCGAATATTTTGTGTTAGATGGCGCAAAAGCATTGGCTTTGCCTTGTGTTTTTGGTCAAAATTTAGACATTAATAGCATTGAAAATGATGCGCAAAACATCAGCTGGAAAAGTTTTGACCTTGAAGAAAAATGTTGGTTTGAGTGTTCTTTTGACTTGAAAAACAAGCAAATTTCCCAAACTTCTGATGTGGCGGTTTCTGACAATTTAGTGCAGATTTTTGAGGTTTTACAAGCATTAAATCCTGTTTTTTTTGAAAAAAAAGATAGTTTTGAGTTTGAAACGATGTTGGAGTTTCCTCGAAATTGGGGTTTAGGCAGTAGTTCTACCTTGATTTATGCCTTAGCAAAATGGGCGAATGTCGATGCGTACCAACTTTTGGAAAAAACGATGGGCGGTAGTGGTTATGATATTGCTTGTGCTGGCGTGAATCACCCTATTTTATTTGAAAAGACAGCGCATCAAATTTACGTTGAAAAGGTAGATTTTCAACCAGCGTTTGCGGAACAATTGTATTTTGTTTTTTTAGGAAAAAAGCAAAATAGTCGAGAAGGCATCGCTCGTTATCGAGCGAGAATTGATAAAAATCACGTTGCCATCAATTATTTTACCCAATTGACGAATGATTTTTTAACTGCAAAAAATAGTAAAGATTTTGAAAAAACCATCTTGGAACATGAACAATTGATTGCTCAATTGTTGGATTTGCCTCGTGCAAAAGATTTGTATTTCCCTGATTATCAAGGAGAAATAAAATCACTCGGTGCTTGGGGCGGCGATTTTGTCTTAGCCACCAGCGAAATGAGCGACACCGAAACAAAATCTTACTTTAAAAATAAAGGTTTTGAAACGGTGTTGAAATACAATGAAATGGTTATTTTTTGAAAAAAATACGTTACACCGCTTCCATGCTTAAATACACAGGAATAATATCTTTTTCAGGAACATCAAAATCCATTAATCGCTCATAAATAGATGGATCAATACTCTCCTCGTGAATGAGTATTTTATGCTTGGAAAGCTCTATATGGGCGACAATATCATTAAAATACTTGTTATTATGCCAACCGTTGAGCAAAAGAATAAATTCTGTTTCTTCTGGATTGATTATAAGATGTTTTTTCAATGTAGGTCTATTGACAGGTACACGCTTCTCAAGCGTATAGAGGATATTTTTAATAATATCTTTATAGTTTAGTACTCTTTCCATACTAAAATTTTTTCATTTTGAACATCAACAATAATGAGTTTTATCTGATTCTCTCAATAAGTGTTTTTACAAAAACAGCAAATTCATTAGCTCCTCTTTATTCAAACCGTGATGCTCTGCAATGTCATTTAAAATTCCTGACAATGTTCCTATTTTGATAGGGTCGTGATTAGGAATCGTGATGTGATATTCACTCGGTTTTTGAGTAGTCAATCTAATATGGCTACCTTTTTGACGAGTTACTTCGTAAAAGAGTTTTCGTCGGAGTAAAAGAGCAAGTTCTGCTCCTGTCAAATCTCTTGGAATTTTCATACTGCCAAAAGTTCTTGTTTTACAATGTGAAGCCGTATAATCTTAGGCATTTGATGTTCTTCAAAGTGGCATTGCACGGCATCTCGAATGTTGTGGCGTAGTTCAGTCATACTTTCGCCTTGTGCAAAAATACTAAACCCAATAGCTTTTGCAACAAAACCTCCTTCTATATCTTCTTCTATATTGAAAATTAATTCTTTATCCATACCTAAATTTTTATACAAAGATAAACTTTTTTTTCTAAAAAACAAAACTATATAGACAATACCTTCACCATTTCCGCCATCGTCAAAACCTGTTGTTCTTTCGTATTCATGTTCCTCAATCTTACTTTTTGAATTGCCAATTCTTCTGCTTCAATGATGGCGACATATTCAAATTTTCTTTTGATGGCATACTCTATTTGCTTCTTGTATTTGGCTGGTTCGGGATAAATATCAGCATTGATTCCAGCTTTTCTCAACTGCGTAACACATTGAAAACCAAATAGATGTGTGTCTTCTTCGTGCGCCATAAACAAGACTTTTGCTTGGTTGAGGTTTTCTGTTGGAAAAAGTTGGAGTTCTTCCATGATGTCGTAAATACGCTCTGCACCGAAAGAAATTCCTACGCCTGACATATTTTTTAAGCCAAAAACACCTGTCAAATCGTCGTAACGACCACCACCGCCGATGCTACCCATTTTGGCATCTTTCGCTGCCACTTCAAAAATACAACCCGTGTAATAATTCAAGCCACGAGCCAAAGTAATGTCAAATTGAACCTCATTTTTGGCTTCATAAGTATCGAAAAAACGGTGGAAATTTTCCAATTCCGCAATGCCTTTCAGACCAGTTTCGCTGTTGGCAAAATGCATTTTTAGCGTAGCCAAATCTTTGACAGTCAATACGGTTTTGATTTTTTCAATCGCTTCTTGATTGATGCCACGCTCGGTCAATTCTTTTTCGACACCTTCCATTCCGATTTTGTCGAGCTTATCAATCGCAACGGTCATGTCCATGAATTTTTCTTTCACACCAGCCGCTTCTGCGATGCCTTCCAAAACCTTGCGATTGTTGATTTTTATGACCACATTCAAACCCAATTCTGCAAAAATCTCATCGTAGATTTGCATCAATTCTGCTTCATAAAGCAATGATTCTGAACCAATTACATCAACATCGCATTGATAAAACTCTCGGTAACGACCTCGCTGCGGACGGTCAGCTCTCCAAACAGGTTGTATCTGATAACGTTTGAAAGGGAACGCCAAATTGTGCTGATTCATCACCACAAACCTCGCAAAAGGCACAGTCAAATCATAACGCAAACCACGCTCGCTGATAGATGAAATCAACTTCGTAGAGTTCATTGTTTCCAATGCGTCTTTGTTTGCTTTGGTCAAAAAATCGCCATTATTCAAGACTTTGAACAACAAACGGTCGCCTTCTTCGCCATATTTGCCAGTCAGCGTAGAGAGTTTTTCCATCGTCGGTGTTTCGATGGGTTGAAAACCGTATTTGACAAACACTTTTTTGATGATGTCAAAAATATAATTGCGTTTTGCGACCTGTTCTGGTCCAAAATCACGTGTTCCTTCGGGAATAGATGGTTTGCTCATAATGTATTACGTTGTAATTTCAGTAAAAATAAGTACCCCATTCGAGTTTTGGGAAGTTGGTTCAAAAGGTTTAAAATGTATTAACTTTTTTCTAAGCATTACACTTAAAGAGGCATCATAGGTAATATCAATTTTCCATGTAGGTCGAGTATCAAGTATGTTGCCGAAATTATCATCTGACTCAAATATAAAATTATGGAAAAACAATGACCTTTCGTGGATTAAACTTGGATTAGAGGTAGAAAAAAATAGAATATTTTGGCTAATGATACTTTCAAAATCATTCATTCCTGCACAATTTATTTTATCATGATTATCTTCATTTTCCTCTAATTTATAAGTGTAAATTGAGAATTTTTTATTAGGTAAATGCCTAAAAAAACCATGTTTGTTTTGTCCTAATAAATAATTAGGATAACGATTGACAACAGTAACTTCCGAAAAAGTAGGTAAATCAAAAATATTTCTAAAAAAAATCACTTATTTCTGCATAATTTGTGAAATCCTTATAACGAACAGTAAGTTTTCCAAAAGCCGCAATACTTGTTTTTATCCAATGAAAAGATGGTTTGTTTTCCGATTTTCCCTCACTTAAAATCACTAATTCTTTACTAATATAATTGGAGATTTCGGTCTTATCTTTTTCTAAAACACATAGAATAAAATCGCCTTCATAGACATTTTTAAGTGTGACAAAATATTCATCTAAATTACTTTCTTTATAAGAGGAGTCAAAAGAGCAAAACATTTTTTCTTTGCCAAAATTGGTAATAAAAGTCGTTATGCGTCTTCTTTCTTTATCTGTTTTTGCCTTATCTAATAAATATTTTTCAAATTTCTTATTAAAAATTATTTTTTTATGCTTGTTGTGAAAAATATTGAACAATAAAACGTCCGTTTCAGTGACAAACTCTAAAGTGTTTCTGAAAAAAAATTTGTCATACAAAGGAAAATCCAATAATAAATCCATATTTTATGCTAAAAGTTCGCTTACTAATTGGTATGAAACATCAAAGAAGTCTTGTGGTAAAGACACGTCTAAAAAGCCATCATCTTCAATTTTGTGAATCGAAACTTTTGTCCGATTATCTTCTTTTGTAAAATAATGTATAGTTACGTCTTCTTTTTTCAATAGACCTTTTTTAACAAGTACTTGCAAAGATTCTATGAAGTGTGTGCTATGTGTTTCTATAAAATACGTATTTTTTTTGCCATATTTTACCAATACTTCCATGAGTTTTGCTTGAAGTTTGGGATGAATGTGAATTTCGGGTTGTTCTAAGAGAATTGTAGCCCCTTCAACAAGCCTATTATTAGAAATTACTTGTAATAGTAATGGAATTTGTAATGAAGTACCAAATCCAACATCTGTAATGTTTCTAAATTTTGTATCCCCAATAGGTTTTATTTTCAATTCTAATACCTTAATATTTTCTGCTTTTTCAATTTTAAAATCTTCTGCAATACCTAAATCAAATAGAGCATTAGTCAAATCTTGTTTAAATTGGCTTCGTCCAGCATTTAGTACTTGAATAGCATTATCTAAATCTCTAATACTATCAGCATTGCTATAATTTTTTGTAGAATAATTCCTTTCGGGCTTAGAAAAGAAAGGATTAAAATATTCAAGATGTTGTATAAATATGGAAAAAGGTAAAGTATAAAGGAGAAAATCTCGAATTTTTTCTGGTATGTTATTATTATTTTCTAAAAAAAGAGCTACCCCTTGAGGTTTGCATAAGACATCTACGTACTCCTCCTTTTCTCCGTTATGTTCATAAATAATTTTGTATTTTTGACTCTCGGAAAAGAAACGAGTTTGCTCTTCAATTAACTCAGTTGCAATTATCTCGATTTGCCCTAAGCTATCATGAGATATTTGTATGTTTTTAATATATAAATCTTTGTCAAATTTATATTTTAATTTTACAATTCCATTAGGCAAATCTAACCAAGCACTTTGAGAAATTATTTGAGGCTTGTTAATATTTAACACGAACTCTACATCTATATTACGATTTTCATCATTATCAGTCACTACATCTTCAAAGCTACCCAAATCAATATTATTATCACTCAGTATCAATCTATTTCCATACCTAACATTTGTTGTCTGTTTCAACATCAAAAAAAACTTCAGCAACGCACTCTTACCCGAACTATTCGTCCCAATAAGAATATTTATTTTTGAAAAATCAAACTGTTGATCTTCAAAAGATTTGTAATTTTTTAAATGTAATCCAAACATGGTAATTAGTAATGAATAATTAAAAATTGATAATTGATATAGTTTTCTTCCGCTAATAAAAATCCCTTCCAGCTCTGCTCCTCTCCTTTGGAGAGAGGTTGGGAGAGGACTCACGGTATATTCAACAATTTATGCGTTTGCAAACTCAATCGCCACATAGGATTTTCTCTACAAAACGATAATGTCGCTTCAATATTTTCTTTTTGGCTCAAATTGTCCATCGGTTGAAGGAAAAAATGCTCAAAATCAAGGTTTTCGTAGCGATGTGGCTCGGCATTGGCTTGTGGAAAAACCAATTTCAGCTCATTGCCTTTTGTGATTAAAATCTCCGTATTGGCTTTTGGGCTGACACATATCCAATCAACACCTTCGGGTGGTAGGATAGTTCCATTGGTTTCGATGGCGATTTCCAAACCTTCGGCATGAAACGCATCAATCAAGGTTTTATCCAACTGTAAAAGCGGTTCGCCGCCTGTACAAACCACATAAGGTTGTCCAGATTTTCCTTCCCAAAGCGATTTTACTTTTTTTGCTAATTTTTCAGCGTCGTATCTGCCGCCATTTAAGCCGTCTGTTCCCCAAAAATCAGTGTCGCAAAATTGGCAAATTGCTTTACTGCGGTCTTCTTCTCGACCACTCCAAAGGTTACAGCCCGTGAAACGGCAAAACACTGCCGCACGACCCGTCATCGCACCTTCGCCTTGTAAGGTGTAATAAATTTCTTTTACTTTATAAGTTGTTTTTTTAGACAAAATAAAATTTTGCCGTAAAGATAAGGCGAGAAAACCAAAAAGATAAATTTTTAGCTAAAAATAGCATAATACATTTCCTTCCAGCCTTTCCAGTCTTCATCAAAAGAGCTGTTGTGCCAAAGTGTAACCAATTGACCACCAGTGTTTTGCATATTATTTTTGATGTTTTGAATGGCAATATAGGCTTCCGAAGGTGTTAGCTTTAAGTATTCTTTGAGCGTAACATCCATCACTTGAAACGGGTTAATAACTAAAGTCGATACTTCTTCTTTTGTCAAATCGTACCAAAAAAAAGCGTATGCCGTAGAAGCTCGAAAACCTATATCGTCGGCATAACCCATCGAAGAATCTTGTTTGATGCCTTCGTTCATCAATTGCTGATAAGTGCTGGGTAAATGCAGTTTTAAAAAGTGTTGTCGGCTAAAAACGACTTCTTTTTCAATGATTTTTTCTAAGCGTTTTTTTTCTTTTTTTAAAATTAAAGAAGAAGAATTAGACCGATAAGAAGGGTGAATTCCTGTGTTGTATTGCGAAGCGATTTTTTTTATAATTTCCTGAAAATCAGCGTTTTGATGTGAAATATTTTTATCAAAAGTTGCCCAATCGCCGAGCAAAATAAAATAGGTTGGGTGTAGTTTTTTACTTTGATGAAAAGCATCTAATTCGGCAAAAGTATCAAAAGGATCTTGTGCTTTTTGAAACAATACTTGCCAACGATTTTTATTTTTTATGTCTTTTAAAAGTGCAAAAAAAGTGCGAAAAAAACCTTTGTTTTTATAAGAAAACGCTTGGTCAATGTCGTACGTTGGGCGTATTTCAAAAGGAATATCAAGAAATTTTGCATCGGGATAAAGCAATTCGATTTGCTTTTGCAATGCCAAACGCCACTCGTCAATGAGTGGTCGTTGTAAAAATCCAAGGCGATGCGCCAAACTGTGTTTTGCCGTAAAACGACCATGCGCATCAGGCTCAAAAGCTAAGTATTCTTCGTATCGAGAAAGTAAATAAAAGGCTGCTGAAAAAATATCAATGGGCTTTTTTTCAAAAAGATTCAAGCGAATCTGTTCTTCTAAATTCGTCTGCGGTACAATGTTTTTTTCAAAAAGCAAACCTTGCGGAACGATGTGAATTTCTTTTTCGCAGACTGAATTGTTAGAATAATTTATTTTTACACCGTTTGCTGTTTTAAATTTTTTTTTATCATCTAAAAAAAATAAATAACAACCAAATTTTGATAATATTTCACCTACAATCCATTGACTGCGAGGTGTTTGTATTTCTGAATAAAAATAAATTACACGCATTGTAAGGACGGTTTTAGCGGTTCATCAATTCTGCTTTTGCTTGTCTTTTTTGCTCTCTTGCCACCACCACAATACTTATTTCGTACAACAAATACAGTGGCGTGAACAATAAAAACATCGAAAGCGCATCTGGTGAAGGAGTCAAAATCGCAGCAATAACCATCAAAATTACAACGGCATAACGACGAGATTCTTTCAACAATTCCGCTGAAACAATACCTATTTTTCCTAAAAAATAAAGGATAATCGGTAACTCAAAAATGAAACCCAAGGGAATCGTGAACATCACCAAACTTCCAACATATTCGTCTAATTTGGGCATCATAATCGCACCTGCGAATTGATAACTTGTCAAGAAAACAATTGCCATCGGCGCAACAACGTAATAGCCAAACGAAACGCCAACGAAAAACAAAATGCCTATCAAAAAAATCATTCCGCCAGCGGCTTTTTGCTCCGTTTCATGCAGACCAGGCTTGACAAAACGCCAAATTTCCCAAATCATGTAAGGAAAAGCCAGCGACAACGCTAACCAAAACGATACCGACATGTGGGTCGTAAAGGTGTCCATAATGCCTGTTACTTGAAAATTAATCTTTGGAACATCAAAACAAGTGGTCGAAGAAAATCCACAAAGTATCCGATAAGTAATGAAATCAGGTGTTAAATGCGCTCGAATAATGTTTTCTGTAAAACCTTTTAAGCAAAAAATGCCAATCGTAAGGATAAAAATGGCAGCAGCCGAGCGAACTAAATGTCCTCTCAGTGCTGATATATGGTCAAAAAACGACATTTCGCCGCCAACTTCATTGTTGTCATCTAAATTATCAACGTCTATTTGATCTAAAGGCATAAATTTTGAATTTTTATCTTAATCATTTATTTTCAAAGCGCAAAAATAAGAATAATCCACTTAAGAAAGTTCTAATTTGTAAAATTTTACATTTATATTTTCATATTTTAAGTCTGTAAGTAGTCGTAAGTCAATAAGTCGCAAGTCTTTTAATTTACTGACTTACAATAGTTTATAACATTTTATAACATTTTATAACATTTTAAAAATGTTGATTATTTCAGTCAAAGTATTTAAAGTTACTGATTAACTCGAATTTTTGACTTTTACATTTTTATTTTTGACTTTTACATTTTTATTTCCTTAGCCCGCCGCCATAAATTCCCAAGCGGTATGGTAACTTCCTTTTTGTTCACAATAATTCAAAAAATCATTGTAAAAAGGGTTAGAACCAATTGTTCCAGAATCACCAATGATGACTAATTTTTTTCTTGCTCGAGTCATGGCGACATTCATTCGGCGATGGTCAGAAAGGAAACCAATTTCACCTTTTTTATTGGAACGAACCAACGAAATATAAACAACATCACGCTCTTGTCCTTGAAAACCATCTATAGTATTGATGCTAATGGGCAAATCTCGAAGCAAAGAATCTTCGTGAACAGCATTTTGCATAAAAGTAACTTGCTCACGATAAGGCGAAATAATCGCTATCGTTGGCACTTCGTGCTGCTCATAAAACTCTATCAATTGGTAAAGGTGTTCTCGCAAAATATAAAATTCTTCTGGGTTAAAACGGGTCGGAAAACGACCCAATACTTCTACCACTTGCTCTTCAAAACCCGTTCCTACAGTATCAATAAAAGACACCGCTTCGCCATTGTCTATTGGCAAACGATGCTCGACAACACTTTCGTGCGCAGTTAATTTTCCACCGTAAAATTGCTGGTTAGAAAATTCCATAATCGCTTGATTCATACGGTATTGCACGGTCAAAAGCGATACATTGGGCAGTATATCTATGCAGCGTTCTATCATCGTCACGTGCAAACCTTGTTTCCTTGCTTCGAGCGATTTTACCGTTGGTGGCAACTGAAATGGGTCGCCAGCCAAGACCAATTTCGTGGATTTTAGCATCGGAATCCAAGTGGCCGTTTCGAGTGCTTGCGCAGCTTCATCAATAACAACGGTCTGGAATTTCATCGCACGAATAGTCGGGTGCGATGCCCCAACGAGCGTTGAAGCAATCACTTGTCCGTTGCCTAAAATCTGTTCTAACAAACGGTCTTCGAGCTGAGTTGCCCATGAAGAAAGTTCGTCGGCTTCTTTTTTGTATTTGATGCGCAATTCTTTTTCTCTAAAATTAAAACTACGCTTGTATTTTCGGGCTTTTTTGCGACATTCTGCTGCTTGACGACGTACTTTACTAATATTTTTTTGCTCAGGATGATGCTGAATGATGTATTCCAAGGTATGCTTTAAAATATCGTCGTCCACACGAGAAATATTGCCAATTCGGACAACATAAATACCCATTTTAGTCAATTTTTCAGTCAATAAATCTACCGCAGCATTGCTTGCGGCAGTGACCAAAACTTGACCTTCTCGTTGTACCAATTGATTGATGGCTTGTACCAAAGTAGTGGTTTTTCCAGTTCCAGGAGGGCCATGAACAATCGCCACGTCTTTTGCTGCCAAAATTCGATTGACCGCATCGTTCTGCGAAGGATTTAAAGAAGGAATATGCACAGGTTTTGACCATTCATCAAAACGAATTTCTTTCAATCCGCCCAACATCGAGCGCAATTCTGCTACCCTATCTCGGTCTGCTTTGATGACTTTTTCAGTTGCTCGCTGCATTTCTTCGTAAGAACGCTCGTCAAACAAAAGGTCAATCCCGAGCGTCAAATCGTCTGTCCATTCAGGAATATCTTTGGTATTCAAGATAATTTTCATGCGATTGCGTTCCATGAAATTAATCACGCCACTTTTTTCACGCACAGTTCCGTCAGAACGCTGCGAAAAAAAACTTACGCTCATGCCTTCTTTAAACTGATGAGGCTCATTGATTCGGTTTTTTCTTTCTACGACCACAAAAGCCCTATCGCCAATAGCGTAGCCAGCTCGCTCGACCTTTACAGGATACCAAGAATAACCCAAATTGATGCGATCCGATAAGGGAACGCTCTGAATCATCGTTTTATATTGATGAAAATCTTCTTCTCGTTCTATTTTTAGTGCAGCCAAAAGCTGCTCCAAATCTTCAACTGGCTTGTTCACATTCATGGCACAAAAGTAAGAAATTTAAAATGTAAAAGGCTAAATTTAAAATGTAAAAGTGCTGTACAAGAGATACTACTTTTAATCCGAATATTGGGTTAGATAATCAATGACAATAGAAAACTAATGAAAATCTACTCTTTTTTGTCATTCAGTAGCGAAGCGAAAGAATCCCACACTACGATTGCCACTCTTAGAGAGAACTTAGGAGTGGGATTCTACGCCTACGGCTCAGAATGACAAATAAAGAGTAGATTTGCATTATTGCAGTTTTGTTATTAGTAACATTTTTGATTAAAACAGTTACTTTTAACCCAATATTCGCATTTTTACAAAAAAATAATTTCACCGACATTGACAGTAGGAACAGATGATGAAAACGATTGTTCATTTTTCCAAATGACATTTTGCCCAAAAAGGATTTTTTTGCCAACTTTGCGGTATTGAGAAAGAAGTTCCAAAGGTTCTTTGCCTTTTTCGCCAGTGTCAGGGTCGAGCGTGGTCATCATACAACGACCGCAAGGTTTGATGCCTTCAAAATCTATTTCACCAATTTTGAAACGACTCCAAGATTCTTCTTCGTAAGGTTTTCCACCAGTGAAAACAAAATTAGTTCGGAATCTTCTCATGCCTACAAGTGCTTGATTATCAGCATTTAATGGTACATCTAAACGCTCGTTTAAATCATTGATAGAACTTTCTCCAATGATTAAAAAAGGATAACCGTCGGCAAAACTAACAATATCGTCACCTGTATTTCGGTCTTCTTCGACACGACGGAATGAGGTTTCGGGCATTTTTACCAAATGACAAAGCGTGCCTAAAAAATCGCTCAAAAAAGCATCTACTTCGTTACTTACCTTTCTGGCAAGTACTTTATCGTCCCAAACTTCGACGTTTATTTCATCGCTCATCAGGTGAATATTGACGTGAATATTGTTGGAAAGGTTGTTTTTTTCTTCAATAATCAAGGTTTCGTCCACAACTCTCGCTCGTAGAAGCGGCATTTTACGTCTGTTGCGTTGGGTCATAAAAATACCATTTTCATCGACTATCATCCAGCGGCGGTCGTGTTGTAATCCTCTTTTTTCTACCACAGCAGAAAGCGGCGAATAACCATCTAATGATTTGACAGGATAAATATTGATTTGTGATAATTGCAGCATGATTGTATTCAGTAAACAAATAAAACGTCTTTATTTGTCATTATTTGCAACTATTTAGCATTGCAAAAAAATCGAAGATTTTTATTCTTTACCACGGAGAAACGGAGGTCACGGAGGCAAAAAATTAGCCTTCGGCTAATTTTTTTCAAACTCTGTGTTCTCTGTTTCTCCGTGGTAAAAAATTGCAAAAATGGTAAATAGTCACCATTACTCAATTGTTTTCTAATTTTACTGCAAAAATAAGGATAATTCACGAATGAAAAAAATAAAAAACAATTATCTTTGTCATATAAAAATCATCGCAAATGAGAAAACACTATATTTATACCGCATTTTTTACTTTTATTTTTATTTTTTTTCCTTATAAAAAATCAGATTCTTGTGGTTACGGCAGCATGGGATTTCAAGGTTATTCATTTTTTAATAAAAATATTATTGAAAAAAATAATCCCTCGGCAAGGCAATTGGTCGAAATAGTTTCTTTTGACGATATATACAATGCTGACAATCAGCAAGATAGTTTATACAGGTCGCAATGTGCTGACGAAAACCTTTGGGAATGGAAACAGAAATTTTGTGACTACGCAGACTTAAATGATGTACGTCAAGTCATTTATAAAACCACCGCCGAAGAGTTGGCGATGATTCGAAATGCCACACAAAGTGAAAATTTAAAACTCGAAACCTCCCTTGCTGGAAACGAGTTTGCAGAACAAATCTATGAAAATCGTTGCTTGGAAGTCATTGATTATCTGTTGTTTGCAAAAAAATGTGAGCCGCACGTTATGGAAGGTGACGCTTGGAACAACAAAATCCGTGATGCTGTGGTCATGTTGGAATTGGTCGAAGAAGGTAAAAAACGCTTCATGGCAACCAAATCACCTTTTATTCGCTTGCGTTATGCTTTTCAAATCATGCGTTTGGCGCATTACTCAGGGAATTATCAGACAACTATTTACCTCTACAATTACCTAATGCCAAAAATTGACAGCCGTGTCAAAAGCGTTGTCAATTATTGGATTCTTTCCTTAAAAGCTGGCGCACTCAAAAACTTAGGGCAGCGCATCGAAGCGTCATATTTGTTTTCTATTGTATTTGAAAATTGCCTTAGCAAACGACAAGCTGCGATGCAAGGCTTTGATATTCAGTCAGATACAGAATGGCAACAATGCCTTTCGCTATGCCGCAACGACAACGAAAAAGCAACACTCTATGCCATGCGTGGCTCGCATGAAGATGCCAAAGCAGTAGAAGAAATGCAGTTGATTTATGATTTGAATCCTAAAAATCCGCATTTAGAAAATCTTTTATTACGAGAAATTCGGAAATTAGAACGTGATTTATTGGGTTATCCGTTCAATGACCACCGAGCGCACAACCGCAAAGTAGCCGATTTGCCTCGAAAATATGCTGGAGAATATGCCATTCGTTTGCACCATTTTATTTTGAAATGTATCAATGAAAAAAGCATCGCTCGACCAGAAGTTTGGCGTGTGGCGGACGGTTATGTGGAGCTTTTGCGTGGCGACCATTACGCTGCGGCAAGGGTTTTTGACAAAATAAAAGATGGCATCAAAAATGAAGCCCTACGAGAACAAGTCGAAATATTGGAAATTGCGGCAAAAATATACAGTTTTGAACAATTGGACAGCGAAACCGAAGACCAAATCTCTGCCATCATCGACAATCCTTTGTATAAAAAATACAAAGATTTGCCTGACTTTTTATTTGATAAATTGGCACATTTTTATGAAAAAAATGGAAAAAAAGGCTGTGCTTTTCGCTGTCATCACCGCATCGAATCCATGCGTCCAAATCCACAATTGGACATCATTGAAGACCTTTTAGACCTTTGTCAAAAACCTGGAAAAAGTAGTTTGGAGCGTTATTTTACCAGCAACGAAAAAGGAGAAAGCCTTGAAGATGAGCTTTGGGAAATGAAAGGCGTTGCGCTTTTGAGCCAAAATAACCTCGAAGCATCGCTTGAAGCCTTCAAAAAAGTATCTGCGGAGCGTTTGGATAAGCAAAAATTCAACCCTTTCGGCATGAGAATATCGGATTGTATTGATTGTCCAGCAAAAGACAGTTCCAAATTTTTGACTCGCCGTGAAGTCGTCGAAAAACTCATAGATTATGAATACCAGTCAAAAGCTGACCTCGAAAATGGCTATAAATACCTTATGCGCCTTGGTATTGCGCATTACAATATGTCTTATTACGGCACATCTTGGGGCGTTGTGGATTATTATCGGACGGGAACGGCTTGGCATACCAACGAAAATCGCTATTCTGACGAATACATTACTTATTATTATCCCTTTGGAAATCGAGAACAAAGTAGCGTGAAATTGGCTTTTACTTATTTGGAAAAAGCCTACGAATTGGCTCGAAATGACCACGAAACCGCTGCAAAATGTGCTTTTTGGGCTGCAAAATGCCAGCAAAAAATGTATTATACCAGTACTGATTTTCGCCAAACGGCTTATGGCTATCGCCATACTTTGCCAAGCGATTACCAAACGTACAGTGAGGTTTTGAAAAAATTATCTGATACACAATATTATGCAGAAGTAATAAAAGAGTGTAAGTATTTTGGACGATGATAAGTGTTTTTTTGCAACTATTTATCACTTTTGCAATTTTTTACCACAGAGAAACGGCAATGTCATTAAGCTAAGGATTTTAAAAATGTGTTGCTTCGCAAAAGACTTGAACAGCACTTTCTTATGCCCTCACCCTAAAGGGAATGACTCCTAAATGTATTGTTTTACTTGTTTTTTAGCAATAAAAACAATCGTTTTATTGCATAAAATTAGAAAAATTTACTTTTTTTGTCTGAGTTCCCGTTCCCAAAGGGATTCCTTCGGAATAGGGTAAGGGCATCAGAAAGTAAATTTAGGCTGTTGAGCAAAGCATTTAAAGCCAAATTTCTTAGCTTAATGACATTGCCGTTTCTCCGTGGTAAAAATAAAAATCTTCGATTTTTTTCGACGCTAAACTGTTACGTTTTTTTGCAACAAAAAACACCTTATTTCCGTTAAACTTTTTGGTATTTTTAAATTAGGCAATATATTTGCATTTAGTCCAATGACAAATTAAAACTTGTCTTAATTTAACAAAAATACTTATACAACAACAACAAAGAATCTCAATATTGCATTTGTTTTTTCCGTCCCAACTATAAAAACAAAGCGCAATGTTAGGTTTTAAATAGAATAAATTTTCCCATGATCATGTCCGCTACGCAAAAGTCCCTACTTGCGTTGCTTTTGTCATTTGCTTTACAAATGCTTCATGCACAGCACATTAGCTGTTTTGATGCAAAAGTAATTAAGGATAAAAGTACGCTTAACATTCCTTCTACGAGCGATTATAACCTTCCCAATACGGGACTCATAGGTTGTTTTCAAGACACTTTGCATCAAGCGCATTGGTTCAAATTCACCGCACTTACTTCTGGTACTTTCAAATTTGCCGTTACTGCCGACAACTTGGCAGCAGACTATGATTTTGTGCTTTTTTCCGAAGCCTGTCCTTGCGATACGATGGCTTCGCAGATTGTGGCGTGTAATTGGGTAGGTTTGGTGACAAATCCGCCTTATACATCAACGGGAATCAGTAGCAATCCAGCAGTTGATTTTGGCGTAACTGACCCAATGGCTGGTTTGGAATTTGAGCAAACGGTGAACGTTCAAGCAAATAAAAATTACTACCTTATTATTGACAACATCACGAACAATGGTGTTGGTTTTAAAATGGAGTTTGGTGGAACAGCGCAAATTGGCGCACCGCTTCCTGAGCCATTGCCTACGGTTGGACAATTAAAAGGAAATACCGAAATATGTAGCGGATTGTCAGGTATTTATGAAGTGCCTGGCGATGTGCGTTTTAGCAATTATGAGTGGTCAGTTCCGACGGGAACAACCGTGAGTGGCAGTGGAAAACAAGTCGTTTTGACTTTTGGTGAAAACAGTGGAAAAGTTCGAGTGATTGCCCGCAATTCTTGTTTGGCGGACACCTCTTTTTTAGATGTAAAAGTCAATAAAATGCCAAATCTGGAACTCAAAGAAGCACCTTATTTTTGTAAAAATGCTTGTTTTGAATTAAAAAACCTACAACTTTCTGAAAAAAACAACCTATCAAACCTTGATTTTAAAATTTATAATAAAAAATCAGATGCCTATTTAGGCAGCAATCAGAACGTTGCACCAAGTATGATTTGTCAAGAACAAAATCTTTGGTTGCGTGCAACGAGTAATAAAAACTGTTTCGATACCCTTCAATTCAAAATCAGAGAAATGGAAAATCCTTCTGTTGCTTTGTTCGGTGGCGGTGTTGCTTGCTTTGGTGATACGGTGAATTTGTCTTTTTCATTTACAGGTCAAGCACCTTTTGAAGTGACTTATACTGACGGTACAAACGATTGGAATTTTACAACGAATCAACCTATTTTCACTGAAAAAAATATTATTGACCAATCAAAAACGATAAAAGTCAAAAGTTTTAAAGAAAGTAGCAATGTCTGTACGTCAAAAATAGTTGGAGAAGCGCAGTTTTTTGCTTCTGTCAATTGTCAATGCTTGAAAAAAGCAGGAACGATGAACAACCTTCCGCTTGACGCTTGCTCCAATCAGAATGTAAAAGGTATTCACAATATGAATGAAATAAAAGGCGCAAACGACGCTTTGATTTTTATTTTACACAACGTTTCTACACCTGATTTGGCAACCGTTTTTGCCAGTAATAAAACACCTGATTTTAGTTTTGTGAGTGGCTTGATGCCAGAAATGACCTACTATATTGCCGCAGTTGTAGGCAACAAAAAGCCCAACGGCGACATTGATTTTGCAGACCCTTGTTTAGGTATTTCGGTTGGCGTTCCAGTGGTTTTTCACAAAGCTCCTTCTGCTTTTATGACAGCGGATTCGTTGATTTGTAGCAATCAATTGACGGACTTGACTTTGACACCAAACGGACAAGCTCCATTTATGATTTATTATGGTAATTCATTCATTGACAAGGATTTAAGTATTGATAAAATCACTGTTTTTAAAGAAAGTATTGGTGATTTTTATGTCAAAAAAATAATAGATGCCACGGGTTGTAGCAGTACTTATACCGATACGATTTCGATACGTGCGCCAAAAAAATTAAGTTTTTTATCTAAAAAATTCCAATGTAACGCTGCCAATACGAGCTATCAAGTTGTATTAGATGTTACAGGCGGTGAAGCGAATACGTGCAAAGAAATAAATGGAAAAGGTGTTTTTGCAAAAAATACTTATACAAGTGATTTTTTCGCCAGCGGACAAAATTTTAACATTGCAATCACGGACAAAAATGCTTGTGATACACTTTTTGTTGCGGACAAACACACTTGTGCTTGTACAGCAAAATCAACGCCTGCAACACTCAATCCTTTGCCAATAACCATTTGTGAAAGTTTGGCAGCAACAGCAAGTTTTAATCCTGACCAAAAATTAGTTGGAACAGACATTCAAGGCTATATTTTGCATGATGGCGATGCCAATACAATTGGTAACATATTGGATTACAACACATTACCTCAATTTGCAAAAAAATCTGGCATGAGCAACAACAAACCTTATTTTATTGCTTCGGTAGCTGGTTCGCCTGATGCCAACGGAAAAGTTGATGTTAAAAGTCCTTGTGCAGCATTTGGAAAAGGGAGTGTTCCGATTGTTTTTGTAGAAGAACCGAGCGCAGCATTGGCTGGCACAACGGAACTTTGCGAAGGTGAAAAGAGTGATTTAAAATTTATTTTGACAGGAACAACACCTTTTGAATTGGTGTATAATGATGGTCAAAGCAACCAAAAATTAGATAAAATAAACGATTTTTCTTTTTCGATTCCTTTAAAAAATACGTCCACAACCTACAATTTGGTTTCGGTAAAAACAAGTGGAACGCCTGGCTGTCAAGGCAAAATTTTGAACAGTCAAAATACTTTGAACGTTACGCTTTTAGCTGCTTTGACAAATTCGCAGCCAAAAATAAATTGTAGTACCGACAAAAAAACATACCAAGTTGCTTTTGATATAAATGGCGGAAAATCAAATACTTATTCGGTGGATTTGAAACCTATTTCGGGCAATTCTTTTTTAAGTAAAAACATCAACGATGGTGATGCGTACAATTTCACAATAGAAAGTGCAGCAAATTGCAAACCATTGATTATCAGCGGAAAAGGCTATTGTTCTTGTCCGCCAGACGTAGCCGCAAGCATCAAAATTTCAAGTGCTATAAAATGCCATAACGACAACAATGGCGTACTTTCGATTGACGTTAAAAACCTAAAAGCACCTTACGACATTACTTGGAGCAATGGTTCTAAAATGGAAAAAATCGAAAATTTGACCGCTGGCATTTACAAAGTTAGCATAACAAATTTGGACAATTGTAGTTTGAAAGATTCTTTTATTTTGAAAAATCCTGAGCCAATCCGAAGCAGCGCAACAGTGACAGATGTCCGTTGTTTTGGCGAAAATACAGGAAAAATCGTTTTTGGTTTGACGGAAGGCGGAACAATTCCATATTCGTATAGCATTGACAATCAGCTTTTTACAGAAGAAAATATTTTTACAAAATTAAAAAGCAACCGTTATGAGTTGGTTGTGAAAGATGCGAATGGTTGCCGTTGGGAAGACGAAGCGGAACTGTTGCAACCAGAAGAATTTTACATCAATTTGGGCGAAGACCAAATCATCAATCTTGGTACAGAAACGCAATTACAAGCCATAGTGAGTGCGCCTTACGATAGCCTTGTTTGGTCAGACAAAACGGTGAATGGTTTGACTCACAGCTTTACGCCAATGAAAAGTCAAGAGTTCAAAGTGACCGTGACGGACAAAAAAGGCTGCAAAGCAAGCGATGTACTTTGGGTATATGTGAAATCAGAAAGAGAGGTTTTTGCGCCCAATACTTTTTCTCCAAACAACGATGGTACAAACGATAGTTTTACCATTTATGGTGGCTCTGATGTCGCAAAAGTAAAAGACTTACAGGTTTTTGACCGTTGGGGAAATATGATTTATCAAGTTCAAGACATTGCGCCAAACGACGAAAATATGGGTTGGCAAGGTTCTCAAAATGGACATTTGGCAAACCAAGACCATTATATTTATAAAACTACCGTAGAATTTGTTGATGGAAAAACCAAAGATTTTACAGGAGAAGTTTTGTTGATGCGCTAAGTTAAGAATGTATAAAAAAATGGCTGTCATGCACTTGTGTGACAGCCATTTTTTGTGGTGTATGTCCTATTGTTTAAAAAAAAATGAAAAAAAATTCAACTTTTTTTTGATAGTTAAAAAAATTGCAATATTATTGCGCTGGCTTTTAAGTAAGTCATTAAATTATTGATTTTATTGCGTTTCGCATTTTTAAGATACTGCTGACATTCCTTTCCGACCATTTAGGGCAGCGGTGCAAAGTGTGAATTGCTTATGCTTGTGTATTTACACTCGATGTTCCAGTTTTTGAAATTTTAGGCATAATTTTTTTTGACACTAAAATTTTATAATTTTTTTATAATTTTTATAAAAATAAAAAATTG
>JAYWHK010000270.1:0-19781 GCA_043777755.1 Saprospiraceae bacterium | reverse complement strand
AAAAATAAAATATCAATATTTTACTATAAAAACAAATATTGTTTTTTATAATTTTAAAAAATGTTCTGTTTTTAGAAAACTGGAACATCGAGTATATAAGTAAAAATAGTAACTTTGGATTTTCGACATTCAATAACTATCACTTAAAACTCGATGCAAAATACAACAGAAAATTTACTTGGCGAAAAATTGCAAGAAGAAATTACAAAATTACTTACTGTAAAATATTAAGTGATGGTGGATTATAGCTAAAAATATCCTAAGTGCAGCCAACTTGTTGCTCCAATAAAGATTAATTTAGCACATGAATTTGCACAGATGATGCTTCGCATCACTCACGGATTTTCACGGATTCCCTTCGTGAGGAATCTGTGAAAATCCGTGAGTGAAATCAATTTATTGATTTTATCTGCGATAATTCGTGTGCTAAATCCTTCTTAATTTGCCAGTACATGAGTCTTTTAGGACACCTTTTGAGTATTCTTTTAGTGGTCTAAGAAGAAATTGTAGCATAAAAAAGTCGCTCAGTTTTACACTGAGCGACTTTTTTATCATTATTTTTTACAATTATTACGATTACTTCAACGTTGGCGCACCACTCTTAATACTCTCCACCACGCCTGGGTCGAGCAAAGTAGAAATATCTCCCAAATTAGAAACATCTCCTTCGGCAATTTTTCTTAAAATACGGCGCATGATTTTGCCAGAACGGGTTTTTGGCAAACCAACAACCACTTGAATAATGTCAGGTTTGGCTATAGAACCAATTTGCTTGGCAACTTCTACCAAAACTTCATCTTTAAATGCTTTTTCACTGACAATATCACGATCACAAATCACAAAAGCATAAATACCTTGTCCTTTGATGTCGTGCGGATAACCAACTACCGCTGATTCTACCACAAAAGGGTGCTTATTGATAGCATCTTCGACCTCAGCCGTTCCAATGCGATGTCCAGAAACATTAATCACATCATCTACCCTACCTATGATACGGTAATAACCATCTTCATCACGTTTTGCGCCATCACCCGTAAAATAATAGCCTTTAAATGGTGAAAAATATACTTGCTGGCAGCGGTCATGATCGCCATACGTAGTTCGGATAATGCCAGGCCAAGGGTATTTGATACAAAGCAAACCTTCTACACTATTGCCTTCAATTTCTTTTCCACTTGGGTCAAGCAAACAAGGCTGAATCCCTGGTAGAGGTAAAGTTGCCATCGTTGGTTTGAGTAAGGTAACATTTGGAATTGGCGAAATCATAATACCGCCTGTTTCGGTTTGCCACCATGTATCTACAATCGGGCAACGGCTTTTTCCAATGAATTTATGGTACCACAACCAAGCCTCCTCATTGATAGGCTCGCCTACCGAACCCAATACCTTAAGCGTTGATAATGAATAAGGTACGATGTGTTCAAAACCAAAACTCATCAAAGAACGAATCGCTGTTGGTGCAGTATAAAACTGATTGACCTTCAATTTGTCCACTACTTGCCAAAAACGACCAGCATCAGGCCAAGTCGGAATTCCTTCAAACATAACCGTCGTTGCACCAGCCAAAAGCGGACCATATACAATGTATGAATGTCCAGTTATCCAACCAATATCGGCAGTACACCAATAAACATCGTCTTTTCCAACTTGAAAAACATTTGAAAAAGTATAATGTGCATAGACCATATAGCCAGCCGTAGTGTGTACTACGCCTTTAGGTTTGCCAGTCGAGCCAGACGTATAAAGGATAAATAACATATCTTCACTGTCCATTTCTTCGGCAGGACAATCTTCCGAAGCGTTTTCCATCGCTTCATGCCACCAAATATCTAATTTTTCATTCCAATGAACAAAACGTTTGGTGCGTTGATAAACAATGACTTTTTCTATGCAAGCGCATTGCGCAATCGCTTCATCAGCAATGTCTTTTAGTGCAATTTCTTTGTTTCCTCTAAAAACACCGTCGGCTGTTACCAATAGTTTTGCTTCGGCATCGTTGATTCTATCAGCCAAAGATTGTGCTGAAAAACCTCCGAAAACCACAGAGTGAATCGCTCCAACTCTTGCACAAGCCAAAACCGCTATTGCCAACTCAGGCACCATTGGCATATAAAGACAAACTCTGTCGCCTTTTTTTACCCCGTTGTTTTTTAAAACATTAGAAAATTTACAAACTTCTATATACAACTCTTTGTAAGTCAGTGTTTTACCAATATCATTAGGGTCATTAGGTTCCCAAACAATGGCAGGTTTGTCGGGTTGCGTCGCAACGTGACGGTCAAGTGCATTTTCAGTAATGTTTAATTTTCCACCAGAAAACCATTTGGAATCATAATCCACAAAATCCCAATCCAAGACTTTGTCCCATTTTTTACGCCATGTAAAATGTTCTGCGTGTTTTGCCCAGTATGCTTCTGGGTCATTTACACTCGCTTGGTACTCGGTATTGTATTGTTCGAGCGAAGTAATAGGTTGATACATATTTATAATTAAAAATTAAAGTAATTAAAAATTAAAACAATTAAGGTCAAATTTATTGATAAAAAAGAAATTATTCTTATATTTGTGGTACAATTAAATTTTTTATCATGGTAGATACGTTAGTACGACTTAAAAATAGACTGTCAGACGACGAGTTTTTTGAACTTTGTCAAATGAATGAGTTACGTATGGAACGTCTCAAAGACGGTACAATTGTTATTATGGAACCAACAGGCTCAGAAACAGGCAATTTTAACTTTGAAATCTCTGGTGAAATCAGAGATTGGAATAAATCAACACAAGAGGGAAAAGCATTCGACTCTTCTACTGGTTTTACTTTGCCCGATACTTCAGTAAAATCTCCCGATACGGCTTGGATAGCCAAAAATCGCTGGGAACAACTCGCAGCAGATTTACGAAAAAAATTTGCTCCTATTGCACCTGATTTTGTTGTAGAAATTCGTTCCGAAACAGATTCTCTAAAAGAATTACAACATAAAATGTCTGAGTATATCGCTAATGGTGTCCGCCTTGGGTGGCTAATTGACCGAGCGAACCGCATAACCTATATTTATCGTTTGGACGGTAGCCAAGACCTCGTTTCTTTTGACGAAACACTCAGCGGTGAAAATGTTCTCAATGGTTTTCGCCTAAAAATTTCAACGATTGAAGATATTTAAGGAAAATTAAAAAAAACATAATTTATCATAAAAATCAGTACAATCAGTGTTCCTATACTGCGTAATTTGCTAAAAAATCGCTGCCTTGCATTTCACAAGGCAAGCGACTCAAAACAAAACGAAAACAAAATCTATAATACAAAATCTATAATCTAAACTTTATTCATTAAAATTTTTAATTCGTCCAAAACACTAAGGTCTTCTATCGTACTCGGTACGCTGAAAAGAACATCATCTGCCATAAAACGAATGATTTTTCTCAGAATTTTACCAGAACGTGTTTTTGGCAAACGATTGACAACCAATACGTTACGAAAACAAGCAACTGCGCCAATTCTATCTCTTACCATCGCAACCAGCTCACTTTCAATCTGTTGTGTACTTTGTGTTATACCACTTTTTAAAACAATAAAACCAAAAGGAATTTGCCCTTTGAGTTCGTCGGCAATGCCAACAACAGCACATTCTGCAATGGCATGATGTGATGCAACAATTTCTTCCATGTCTGCCGTGGAAAGGCGATGTCCCGATACATTAATCACGTCATCTACCCTACCCGTGATAAAAACATAGCCATCATCGTCAATATAGCCACCATCTCCCGAAAAATAATAGTTCGGATAAGCGGACAAATAGGCTTCTTTGAAGCGTTCTGTATTGTTCCAAAGCGTAGGCAAGCAACCAGGAGGCAACGGCAGCTTGATAGCCACCGCACCTTCTGTGTTTGGTTTTACTTGTTGAGCTTCTTCATCTAAGATTTGGATATTAAACGTCGGAACAGGTTTGGTTGGCGAACCAGGTTTAATTGATAAAGCTTCAACGCCCATCATATTCGCCACCATAGGCCAGCCCGATTCCGTTTGCCACCAATGGTCAATAACAGGCACTTGCAACAATGCATTAGCCCATTCCCAAGTCGCAACATCACAACGTTCTCCTGCCAAAAATAAATATTTTAAACTTGATAGATTGTATTTTTGCTTAAAAATGCCTTCAAAATCTTCTTTTTTGATGGCTCTCATTCCTGTCGGAGCTGTAAAAAGTACTTTGATTTTATATTCTTCAATCATGCGCCAAAATGCTCCTGCATCAGGTGTTCGGATAGGTTTTCCTTCATAAAGTACTGTTGTACAAGCATTTATCAAAGGCGCATAGACAATATAAGAATGTCCAACGACCCAACCTACATCAGATGCAGCCCAAAAAACATCACCTGCATGAATGTCATAGACGTTTGGCAAACTGTATTTCATCGCTACCGCATGACCGCCATTGTCACGAACAATTCCTTTTGGTTTTCCAGTCGTTCCAGAAGTGTAAAGAATGTACAAAGGGTCAGTTGCATCAACTTCCACACAATCCGCTTTTACATCATTTTCATCTAATAATATTTGCCAATCGTAATCCCTATCGTCTTGCAAATCTGCTTCTAAAAAAGCCCTTTGCAAAACCATAACGTGCTGAACTTTGTGTTCAGCCTCTGCAATTGCCCTATCAATAATAGGTTTATATTCAATAATTTTATCAAATTCTAAACCAGCACTTGCTGTCAAAATTACTTTTGGTGTAGCATCGTCAATGCGAATCGCCAATTCATGTGCTGCAAAACCGCCAAACACTACAGAGTGAATCGCTCCCAATCTGGCACAAGCCAACATCGCAAAAGTTGCTTCTGGCACAAGCGGCATATAAATAATGACCCTATCGCCTTTGGTTACGCCCAAACCTCGTAAAATACCAGCCAAATGCGCAACCTCATTGCACATTTGAGTGTAGCTGTATTGTTTTTTAGTTTGAGTAACGGGCGAATCATAAATCAAAGCCAATTGCTCACCACGACCTTGCTCAATGTGATAATCCAAAGCCAAATAACAAGTATTGAGCTTTCCACCTTCGTACCAACGATATAATCCGTCTTCGTCGGTTGTCAAGATATTTTTTGGAAAGGAATACCAAGCAATTTTTTCAGCTTGTTCTTTCCAAAAAATTTCAGGATTTTGAAGTGCGGCATCGTATATATTTTGATATTTCATTGCTAAAAATTACTTAATGTGAGCCATTCATTTCTAATGACGAACCCGAACTTGCCATATCCATTAATAAATAAGCAATCCCTGCTGCAACTAATACTACTGCGAGTATTAATTTCCAATTTATATTTGATTTTTCTTCAGACATTTTTTTTAAAATTTTTTCATTTAAAAAATCAAGGTCGCATGAAAACTAGTAAATATTTTTCAATATACTAACTTCTCATACGACCTTGCTATTATTTGTTTTTTTGTAAAAAAATAAAAATTAGCTTTGTTATTTTACTCGTGAGACCTTTCGTACTCCCCTTTCAAAGCATAAAATCCGAATACCAATAATCCGCCTAAAATGACAGGAATTGAAACAGGAATCAAAGTCCATTTAGCAATACTTACCGCATCGGCAGTTTTTCCAAATGGATTTTTGCCCGACAAAGGGTCTATAAATAAGGCAGTGATTAGCCAATATTCTGCTGCTATACCAATGAGTATCGCCAATATACCGACTACTTTTTTTAATCCTTCCATAATATATGTAAAATTAGATTGTTATTAAATTATTTTGTAAAAACTTAACGACCTCCCTAAATCCCTCCAAAGGAGAGACTTACAAACGTAGCGTCCAAAATTAGAGTTTGAAATCGAATCAATCTTCAGCATCTGGATTGATTTTATTGGATAAGAATAATGTACCAATAACCAAACAAACACCTGCAATAATAATAGGATACCACAAGCCATTCAAATAACCTGTTGCAGCCAAAGCTGTTGCGATGAACGGTGTCAAACCACCAAAGATACCATTTCCTACGTGATATGGCAAAGACATCGAAGTATAACGAATCTTTGTAGGGAATAATTCTACCAAGAACGCTGCAATCGGTCCATAAACCATTGTTACGAAAATAATCTGAATCCAAACCAACCACATCAACGTGTACCAATTAGAAGACGATAACCAAACTGTTTTTGCAGGATCTACTTTTTTAGCAGCAGCTTCTACTTTTGTTTTGTCTTCGTCTGTTTTTATTTTCCCATCAGTAGTTGCTTTTGCAACTGCTGCATCAAGTGTTGCACGAGAAAGAATTTTTGCACCAGTTACGTTTTTGATGATTGTACCATCAGCAAAGACAGATAATTCTGTTGTTGTTTTGACAGAATCCGCTGCATTTTTTGCGTCAGCAGCAATCACTGTACTTTTTGAAGATTTGTCAGCTACAATTTCTTTCTTTTTAGCATCTCCAAGGTCTAACATTTTTTGATAGATAGGGAAATAAGAGCAAATCGCAATCGCCATACCGCCCATCATAATCCACTTACGACCAACTTTGTCTGACCAAGAAGCAAATACTACGAAGAATGGCGTTGCCAAAGCAATCGCTAACAACATCAACATTGTACGTTGATCGTCAGCTACTTTCATTGTGTTTTGTATAAATGAGTTGGCATAGAATTGACCTGTGTACCAAACCACTCCTTGCCCCATCGTCGCTCCGAATAATGCTAACAATACATATTTGAAGTTCAATTTGTTGCCGAAAGATTCTTTTAAAGGATTAGTAGAAGCCTTTCCTTCTGATTTTACTTTTGAGAACATTGGCGATTCTGCCATTTTCAAACGGATATAAACCGAAATCACTAACAAAATTGCGGAAACCCAAAACGGAATACGCCAAGCCCAAGCATCAAATTCTGCTGCACCATAACCTTTTTTCACGTAAAAAATAACAGCTAATGCTAAAAACAAACCAAGTGTAGCCGTTGTTTGAATCCAAGAGGTATAAAAACCACGGTTTTCAGAACTTACGTGTTCTGATACGTAGGTTGCTGCGCCGCCATACTCGCCACCAAGTGCCAAGCCTTGTACAAAACGCAAACCAAGCACTAAAATTGGCGCCCAAATACCTATGTCTTTGTAAGAAGGAATACAACCAATCAAGATGGTTGAAATACCCATTAAAAGTAGAGTGACCAAGAAGGTGTATTTTCGCCCGACAATATCGCCTAAGCGACCAAACACGATTGCACCAAAAGGTCTTACCAAGAAACCTGCTGCAAACGCTGCCAAACCTGATAAAAGTTGTGCGGTAGGATTTTCAACAGGGAAAAATGTCTTACCGATGATTGCGGTAAGCGTACCAAAAATGTAGAAGTCATACCACTCAATGAGTGTGCCGAGAGAAGACGCACCGATAACGTACCACAGCGTTTTCTTATCTACTAATGTTGAATTACTCATAATGATTTTAATTTTTTTTGTAAAAAATACGGTTTTGTTTCAATTATAAAATAAATGTATTGATTTTATAATTGTATTTAAAATAAATAAAATATTTATTTTATAAGAATATATGGTATTGTAAAATGAATTGACCTTTTGAACCTGCTTTTGTAATAGGATCACCAGCTTTTGCTTGTTCGTAAATTGGACGAGTTTGGTATTCTGCGGTAATTTTCGCATTGTGTCCGACTACAAAGTAGTTCACACCAACGCCAAATTGCGTAGAAGGATCAGCCAAACGCTCGAATTTTTTGTAAGTCAAAGTAGCATAAGGCATCAACGATTGACCATTTTTAAAATTAGCCATTTTGAAACCCAATTGCGTATAAACGATGCTACCTGTACCAATTGTAGGTTGTAGATTCCCTGCACCAGCCCAACTTGGATTGCGAGTTGCTGCTGTTGCAGCTGCCGCACCCGTTACGTGTTCGTTCAAGATACCAATGTTACGAAGGTAGTTTGCTCCAAAATCATAGTTGTAGTATGTTCCTAAGAAATGCAACATTGTACCTTTTGCTTTATTTAAAGGATATTCTACCAATACATCAGCACCTATACAAGTTTGTGTATTGTTGATAGAGTCTGTTGCTGTTTTTGTCAATGTAGCTCCTTTATGTGAGTAAAAACCAGCTCCAATGTTGAAGATTTTTTTAGAGCCTAAGTAAGAGCCTACTTCAAAAGGATATACATTTGATTCTTTATCCCAGAACATATACTTTACATAACCGCCTTGTGACCAATTTTCATTTAACGTGTTCACTGCAATGCCGTTTTTAGCAACAGCTGCTGGAGCTGTACCAAATACAAATGGCTTATTCAAGTGAAAACGATAATCCAAACGACCTTTCGCAATTTGCCCCTTTGCGTAAATACCAAATTGACGAGCAAATTGGTCAGTTCCTTCGATATTTGCCCAGTTGAAAATTGGCGCATCAAGCGTCATAAAGTTCAACGTTGAGTTGGAAGTCAAACGGCTGATACCGTTCCAATAGTGCAAACCAGCACCAATGCTTAATAAGCCAGGTTTTACTGCGAATTCTGTCCAAGCATCGTGCATATACAATTGCGGACGTTTACCATTGTTGCTTGCCGCACCTGCGGCAATGTTAGAACCAGCAGTAGCACCGCCATTGATAAAAGATTGATTGTTGATACCCCAGTGGCTCAAAATCATGAAGCGAGGAGAAATCTGTGCATGAATTAAAAAACGAGAACGGCGAATCGCCACGTCAGTACTCCAAGATTCCAATGAACCAGTAGAGCCATCAATTAATTTTCCATTTACGTCTTTTGTTCCAGGGTTATTTTCGGTAGCTGTTGCCCATATCTGATGCCAAGTGATAAGGCGGATGAATTTTTTTCCATCGTCAGTGAGCTTGAGTGTCATTGGTTTGTAAGAGTGATCCACCGCTGGAGGTGCAGGTGGCGCAGCAGGTGTTGCAGGTGCAGTTCCTTGTGCAAATAAATTGCTCAAAGATAACAAAGCAAAACAAAATACTGCAAACTTCAATGTAATAGTTTTTTTCATAAATGAAACAGTTTAAAGTTGAATAATAATTTGTATTTTAATAACTGATGCACAAATGTATATAGCTATCTATATATGTCCAAATTTTTTGACAACTTTTTTTCAAAAAATTAAAAATATTTTTTCTTCAAACCTTTTTTTTAAGAAATTTTATTAATTTTTGTATGAAAAAATACAAATTTAATAGCGAATTTTAGCTATTTTTTAAATTTAATAAAATATATAGATAACTATATTTGTCTGATTATCAATATTTTATGATTAATTCTATTTCACAATTATACTTCTTATATCACATCAAAACCCTATTTTTGTTTTTTAAAATAATTTTTTATAAAATTTTATTCCAAAATAGAAATAAAATAAAAATTCAACTCAAAAATTAGAAATATCTTTCTTCTCATTTCGGATAAATACAAAAATAAGATTTATCTTTGCTTCTCAAAATATAAAAGTTAAGATGAAAAAAGTCAAATTAGATATGCCATTTTTGGAGCAAAGCACCGAAACGCTTCGAGCGATAGCGCATCCACTTCGCTTGGCAATTATCGAAATGTTGTACGAACAAAAAGAATTGACCGTAACGGAGATTTACGAGAGCCTTGATATCGAGCAGGCGGTTGCTTCGCATCATCTACGAATTATGAAGGACAGAAATATAGTGCAAGTAAAACGCAGCGGGAAGTCTTCGTGCTACTCGTTGGTGAGCGACGATTTTTATAAAATATATGAAATAATGAAAGGGAGTAGGTTGTCGTAAGTTTTTTTAGTCGTAAGTCGCTATGCGTAGCTTAGTCGTAAGTCTTTTTTAGTCGTAAGTCGGTAAGTCACTGTGCTACTAAAATCCAATTTATACACGTCGGAAAGTGGTTTTGGGATTTTGCATCTACGCAAAATATTGAACACCAAGCGTTTGCAATATCTTTAATATCTAAATAACCAATATCCGTTGTGTATATTTGCAATTTTTAACCATATTCGACCAATTCTGATACTGTTTCGAGCAACTCATTGTTGTCAAAAGGTTTGGTGAGATACACTTCAGCTCCTGAGGCATAACCCGTCCAGCGGTCGTTCTGTGTACCTTTTGCAGTAAGAAAAACGATGCGAACTTCTTCAAAAGATGGTTTATTTCGGATTTTTCGAGCCAATTCAAAGCCGTCCATTCCAGGCATCATTACATCTAACAAGATTATACTGGGCTGAAAATGCTCGAGAATTGCCAATGCTTCTTGAGCATCGTTGGCTTTTTCGACTTTAAATCCATGTCGAGTCAATAAAAATTCAATGGCGATTAAGATGTTGGGTTCATCATCTACGATGAGGATTTTGGTTTGTGCAGAAAACATTGTTTCCATTGTAAATCAATTATTTGGTTCGTTTATCGTCTGTTTTAAGGTATAAAAGTAGGTGTTTTCTATGAGTTCACAAAATTTTTTTTATTTTTTTTCAAAAAAACTATAAATATATTATTCAAATCCATACAAATCCAACTTCACAACAAACATTGCGCCTTTGCCTTTTTCACTTTCAACCCAAATTTCTCCTTGGTGCAGCTCTACAATTTTTTTGGTAATGAATAAACCCAAACCACTGCCCGAAGGTTTTCCTAATTTTTCGTTGTTGAGTTGGGTAAATCGTTCAAAGATAAACGATAATTTTTCTTTTTCAATGCCCATTCCATTGTCGCTAATCTTGACAATGACTTGCTTATTTTGAGTTGTGATTGTTGCTGTTATTTGCCCTTCGTCAGGGTCACAGAATTTTATAGCATTTGAAATTAAATTGACAAAAACTTGAATTAATTTATCTCTGTTGGCAAAAACTGTTGGGTTCTTATTTTCTTTAATCCATTGAAAATCAATGTCTTTTGAAGCAAATTCGTGTTTAAAATTTTGGATAGATTGCCCCATTACCTCTATCAGATTAATGGGTTCTTTATTGATTTGCTCGTGAATTGTTGGCAACTTTTCTATATCTAAAACCTGATTAATCAACCGAGAAATACGGTTACATTCATTGATGATAATGCCAAGATACTCTTCTTTTTTGTCTTCGGCAATATCGCTGTAATCTCGAACTATGGAACTGAGTGATTTTATGGAGGTGATTGGCGTACGCAATTCGTGCGTTACAGTGGTAATAAAATCAGCTTTGAGCTTGTCAAGTTCTTTAAGTTGTTCGTTAGCAGATTTTAGCTGAAGGGTGGTTTGCTCCAGTTCTGATGATTTTTGCTCCAGTGCCTTGCTGTATTTTATAATCTCTTGTGTTTGGGTCAAAATATTGACAATTTCCTCAAAACTCACTTGTTGTTCTTTGGCTACCGAACTGATGATGATTTTGGCAGACGCAGAACCCAACGCACCAGCCAAATGCGTTTCTACATAATTGACCAATTCAGCATTGGCTACTTTAATATTTTCTAATTGTATATCGTATTCATTTTCAAAGTTTTGCAAAATATTTTGCGCACGCTCCTCTCCTAAAAATTTTTGTAATAAATAAATTAAATCTATTACTCGGGCTGTTCTTCTAAAAATATCTATCTCAATATCGGCATCTAAATATTTGTGAATGTCCACAAAATAATCACCTTGCGCCAGTTCTAATTTTGAAGGATTGGTGTTTAATGACACCGAAATGTAAAGACTAACATTGATAAAAAGTGACCAAAATGCAGCGTGCGAAATCTGATCCATACCGTTCAATCCAAAAAGAGAACTTGGTTTTAGAAAATCAAATCCAAATAAACCATTGGAAATCAGTGTTTTAGAAAATATACCAGCTTCTATCAACGTCGGTACGGGCAAGGTAAAAAACCAAACGATAAAACCAGCCAAAAGTCCAGCAAACGCTCCTTTTTTTGTCGCTCGCTTCCAATAGAGTCCGCCAATAACCAAAGGCGCAAACTGCGCTGCTGCCACAAACGAAATCAAACCAATAGACACCAACGTATAGTCCGTCCCTATTGTAATCAAATAAAGATAAGCCAGTGCCATCAAAATCACCATGCTAAAACGGCGAAGATTAAGCAACAATAGGTTGTAATTTCGCTCGTCACCTTCTCTGCGAATCGCTCGTGCCAAATAAAAAGGCATCAATAAGTGATTGCTCATCATAATACTAATTGCCATCGTTTCGACAATAACCATACTCGTTGCGGCTGATATACCTCCAATAAAAACCAAGAGTGCAAGCATCAAGTTGCCTTTTAAAAGTGGTAACTCGAGAACATAAGCGTCAGCAGAAATGGACATTCCTTCAAACTGAAGCAAGCCTGCTAAGGCAATCGGCAATACAAAAATATTGATAATCAGCAAATACAGCGGAAAGACCCACATCGCTTTATTGACAAATCTGGGATTGGTATTTTCTACAATCGAAACGTGGAATTGACGTGGTAAACATATAATAGCAAAGAATGAAACCAAGGTCAGCCAAAACCATGAAATAGGATTCAATGAAGACAACTCAGGTGATAATATCTTGTTTGTCAGTGGATTAGCCATGCCTTTTTCTATAATATCTCCAAATCCATCGTATATATAATAGGTTACAAAAACACCAACAATCAAAAACGCAATCAATTTTACGATGGATTCAAATGCAATTGCACTCACCAAACCTTCGTGTCTTTCATTGGGATCGATGTTTCGTGTACCAAAAAGAATGGTAAAAACGGTGAGTATTACTGTTGCATAAAATGCCGAACCATAAGCATCTGTTTTTCCACTAATGCCATCTTGCGATACCAATATCTGGAAACTCAACGCTATTGCTTTCAGCTGTAAGGCAATGTATGGAATAATTGCAAACAAGGCAATAATCGTTACCAAAACACCAATTGCAGGGCTTTTTCCATAACGAGATGCTAAAAAATCGGCAATCGAAGTAATGCGCAATGACTTAGAAATCAGTATAATTTTGCGCAAAACAAATACAGAAAGTGGCGCAAAAAGCGTTGGCCCTAAATAAATTGGCAAAAAACCAATCCCTGTTTGGGCTGCACGTCCGACACTACCATAAAATGTCCATGCCGTACAATATACCGCCATCGACAAGGCGTAAATATACGGATTATTAGCAATACTTCGACCTTTTTTTGTCAAACGATCACCGTAATAGGCAATCAAAAACAGTAAAATCAAGTATGCTAAGGCGGATAAAGTAACTACTAATGCGGACATTTTTTATATTCTAAATTCGGGATTCTATATTCTAAATTCTAACTATTTGCGAATCGAAAAACATTGCGTTTTCCGTGCCTCTGCGTGAGCTTCTACCGACTTACCTTTTTTCAATTATTCTATACATCAATACAATTAAGAAAAACCACATAAAAAAAACGTAGGCATAGATTTTTGGGACGCTCAAAACGCCATTGGATTTGCCAAATAGTCCAATAAATGGAAAATTCAACAAGACCAAAAATAAAATAAATAAGCCAATTATTTTTTGATGTTTGTCTTTTTGCATGATAATAGTTTTTAGTCGTAAGTCGGTAAGTCAATGTGCGTAATGCGTAGTTTAGTCGTAAGTCATTTTTAGTCGTAAGTCGGTAAGTTAATTTTTTAGTAATAAATTTTCAAAATAGTGAATACACTGTTTAAAAGTTTGTTATTATTTATAACTGTTGTATCGTTTTGATTTTCAATTAGTTAGAACCATTCCAAACAATGACAAACATTAAACAACTAAGCAAACAATGTACTGAATATCAGGCATTTATAATATCCAATATCTAAAAAATTAGCCCCAAGCCTTATCGCCTTTTTTGTAAAGCAAATCACCATCATAACGACCTGGAATTTCTTCATAACGCAGTGCTTGTGTTGCGCCAATTTCAGAACTAAAATAACCTGTAATGGTTAAATCTTTTAATGTCTTGAAAAAATATTCGTTTTGAGCAGCTTTGAGAAACACAATTTGCTCGGTTTGCGAATGTTGCAAAAAGGATTTCCCCGTTTGTGTTGTGAGCATTTTCTCAAAAAAGTCCAATCCGTCAAAAAAATCTTTACGGTCTTTAGAATTGAAGCAATCCACCAATATTTTTTGAATAAACGCAGGAACACCAGCCGCTTTTGCACCAGGTGTATCTGTTGTAGGAATAATCAATTCCGCTATTTCGGCAATCAATTGAGATTGAACATCTCCGATGACAAAACTCAAATTTTCTATCGCAGGTGATTCCCACGCCTTCAATACATCAGGTAAAAGCAATGTTCCACCTAAAAATAAAGTAGATTTTTTGAGAAGCTCTCGTCTTGAAATCATATTGTTATTCTTACTTCTTTGTGAAAATTCGGCAATATTCGATAAAATGAGATTTAGCGTAAGTAATTAGATTAATCCTTTTTGTATATCGCTTTCGCCAAATTAATACCAAGCGTATCATTTACACTTAACTGATTCCCCTTAATTTGCCTTTTTATTTCACTATCTAAGTCAGTTATAGGAGTTGGGAAAAAGAATAATGGTGCATATGTTTTTGTTTTAGCTTTGTAATAAAAATACAAAGACATATTCAAGTGCAATTGTTCATTCACTGGGAAATATTCCATTCGTAGTCCCGAAGGATTACCCGAAGTAAAAATATTAGCGTTTTTCACACAAGTAACTTCTGACTTTTCTTTTTCGTTGTCAGTCCATTCCATCTTTGACTCATTGATTATTTTTATTCTTATGAGATTAGTTGCCTCATCTGGATTATCAATGAGGTCTTCTATTACCACTTCAATATTTTTACTATTCTGGCTGTTAGATTTCTGTACTTCTGTATAGTTCCCATTGTCACCAATGAGATAGTAACGCATTTTTTCCATTTCAATTTTTGACACATCAAAAGTTGAAGGATAAATCAATTCTTTGGGAAGCCCATCATCACCGTTACAAGCTATAAAACCAATGCTCAATAATGTAAAAAAAATTATTTTTTTCATTGTAAAAAAAAATTAAACAAGCCGTTTGTTTAATAAACGGCTTGTTTTGATTAATAAATTAATTTTTGACCACTCTATACACTGCTGTTTTACCTTCGGAGCTTTTTACTTCTACGAAATAAACACCATTAACCAAACGCTGTGCAGCTTCCACTTCAAAAAGTGTATTGCCTTTCGCATTTTCTGCCTTCTTTTGCCATAAAGTACTGCCTAATGTATTCGTTATACGTACTTCATAGTCACAAGTTGCAGCGCAATTGATGTTGATGTTTAAGTTGTTGTTGAACGGATTTGGGTAAATTTCAACATCGAAGTCGGTTTTTATTGTAGATACATTGTATTTTTGAGTTTTGGTATCAACAATATCTCCAGACAAAATCCAATCTCTATCCGAAATATTAGATATATAGGCTTGATGTTCTACTAAATTTAAGCAAGTAAAATCAAATGCTCCGAGTTTTCTATCTACCGTAGAACCAGCTACTTCACCTCCAAAAATTAAAGTTTCATCGTATTTATAAATCTGAGATACAGTTTCGTCATCTTCAGAACCATAATGTTGATAGCCCAACAACCTGCCATCTGAATTGAGTTTTACAAAAAACAAGTCTTTTCCGCCTTTACTTTCCGCCTTAAAATTCGGTAAAGATATTGCATTAACAAATGTAGCAGCTAAGTAAATCTCATTTTTATTATCAACTATCATATCTAATTTATCAATATCACCCGTAAAAATAGATTGTGTCCATTTTAAATTGCCTTTTTCATCAATTCCTACAAGTAAATACTCCCCTTTGTTAATCGCTTTTTCTTCAAATGTTGCCAACTCAGATAAGCCACTATTGCTTGTTGCAGACAATAGATAGTACAAGCTATTAGATTTACGATCATGCGTAACTTTTTCTATTTTCACATCGCCAGTTATCGCAAAGTTAGCAAGAATACTCTTATCTGACAAATTTAAATCAAAAATAGTACTTTCACCTTTTAGATTTAATTGGTCTTCATTGAGTTTAACACTACCATTTGTACTAATACCTGTTATATTAATCCCTTTTTCAGAGTCATAAAACATTGCTTTTTCTTCATCAATATTATCAATTACCTTATACTCTAACAGATTACCCTCATAATCTGTTTTCAATATAAATGCAGCACGAGAAGAAGTAGAAGCAATAGGTTCTACTTCATAATTCAAAGTCTCACTAAAAAAGCCTGCAATACGAATCTCTGTTTCATTTTTAATTAATTTGACTACTTTTAGGTCTGCTGCTTCTATATTTCTACCCCAAGAAATGTCTTTTGAATTGCTATACTCTAATGAGAACAAACGATTTTCAACAATATTAGAAATACTCACTTCTTCTTCCTTTTCAAGATCAACAATATCAAGTATTACATCGCCTAATTCAACTGATTTTGCGCTATAATCAAGAAAATTATTGTAGTAATTTTGCGTTTCTCCATACATAATGGCGTTAGGCAAATAGCTATTGGCTTCATTATTAAACCCATTTTCCGCAGATAAGCCATCAAATTTCACAAATCCCATATTTCCAAATGTAGTAGCTTCATTACTTGCTAAAATCCTACTGCTAAATGGTGGTGGTGCAAGTGGGTCATATTTAGGGTTATTAGAGATATACACGGGAGTAGAAGCATAGTTCACTGGTGTATTTTCAGCACCACCTGCCAAGCAGAGAGCTACTGATTTATTATTTGGATTTGGTGCTGGCAGAGGATTAACAGTGCAAGAAGTTTTTATATTAGGGAATGTGCTTATCGTTATTACAGAATTAATAGGAACACAATTCACTTTAGCAGGATCTCCCGCTTCTAAGAACATAAAGTCGTTTTGACAATACATTACTTTCGTACAGTTTGCTCGTTCATCGTTTTTGTATGTATCCAAGTGCTTTTGAAGGCTCGACCCTACAAACTTCTTATGATTTACCACTAAATCATTGTACCAAACCATCAATTGCGCAAAAGGAATAACGGTAGGGTTACAATTGTCAATAGGAGGGTCAGGCTGAGCTGTCACATCTGGATTAGGAGGACATACTTTCTTTGTCACGCCACCACATTTATATTCCCAGCAATTATCACCAATAGGCACAGGCAGGTCTACCAATATATTGATCCCAACATTGGCTTTTACCCCTCCCCAAGCAATGACTGCGTAAGTATTAAATGGACACCAATACAACTTATTGCATAAATCCATTGGCACATTGTCTTTGTTATTATTATTACTTGCTATTGTATACAATACATTTTTTATTGCCTCTTCCGCCAATGCAGCATTACCTGGGTTATTTATTTTTTCTTTTTCTAAAAAGGCAATGTATTCTCCTACGGTTGTGTATTCCCGTTTGTCGTCTACTTTTCCGCCATCAAAACCTTTTTTTGTAGGGTCTTCCAAATTAGGACAAGTTAATGAATTTCCACATCTGTATCTCCTAAAAAGCTTATTAGTTATTTGAGTTGGTCCAAGTGTTCCCGCTACTGCGAAAATTACATCTTTTCCATTAGATGTTTTGAGTGTAACACCATCACAAACTTCACGGTATTTGCACAAGCCTTTATTTTTATCGCTTCCTACAAATATTTTTTTAGTAGGCTTTACCTTTAGTTCTACCGTTTCTGAAAAAGTACAGCTTGATGTTTCGACAGTAATAGGAACTTTTGTTCCAGCGGAGATATTTTCAATATTACCGCTATATAGATTCAAATTTTGCAGCCCAATAGGACATCCTGAACAAGGATTATAAAGTGATTTTACTGCTATGGGAACACCAAAGGCTTTTATCACTGGGAAATTCACATTGGGCCCAGTATTTGGAACGGGATTTGTTACACTAATATGTATTCTACCGTTTGCACCTGCACAAGCGTCTGTCTTTTGAATTTGAACATAAGGAATATTAGGAGTAATTGAAGCACCCATAGTACAGCCGTTGTTGTCTTTTACTGTTACAACAAACTTGTCTTGTGTGGTCAAAAACTGAACACCTGGAACATCGCTAACATTAATATGAACAGAATTTGTGGTCAATCCAGGACTATGACTCCGGTAAGTCAAAGGAGGATTGGGGTTAGCTACGGAAGCTACCACCAATGGGTCACAAGTTTTACTTTGATCTATCAAAAGCTCTAAATTGGGTTCTAATAAACGAATAAGTAATACCTTTTTTGCACCACAATCATTTACAACCGTCACTGAATATTCAACACTAGCCGCTAAGTCAATACGAGCAATCGTACCAACAGCACCACCTTGATCACTCCAATATACTTTGTAATTTAGTAGCAGAAGTAACAGATAGTGTTGCTTTTCCATTATTCTTGCCTTTACATGGATTTTTGGTCGTTAGTGCCACCGTAAGCGGACAAGATGTATGCAAACTAAAGGAGTTTTCTTCCCCGTTGGAAATAATATTATTAGGATTGCTAAAAGTTGTTGCTCCCGTCCTTGTCGGTACTGTAACACATTGTCCTTTTTTAGGCGCAAGGTTCAGTAGCTGATTATCCGCTAAATCTTTAAAAGTAAAATTTGGTGCTGCACCACCGCTTTTTATGGTTATTGGACCAGCAACTAAATCAGTGTTAAGAAATGTAGTAACAGCACCTACTGCTGACGTTGACTTGGCAGTGGTTCCGTTAAGCAAAATAACTGTACCTGTCATTGGTTCGCTTGTGGTTACGATGACTGTGCAATTATTCGCAGAATTATAATCCTTTTTAGTCTCAGAAAAACTAATACAAGAACCATTACAAGTCCATTTTCCTTCATAAATAACTGTACCATCTTGTTGTTTTACAACAAGGCTTTTGACGTAGGGTTGGAAGTTATCAACGATGGTTTCTATATTTTTATTATCTGAATTATTAGCGGCATCACTTACTGTAAAGTTTAGCGTATGCTTTCCATCTTGGTATTTTGCTTCGTCAGGACAGTTTGCAATTTCGGTTGGCGTAGTTGCAAATACATCTGCGGTTGTGTTTTTTGCACGAGTTGCCCAAACGCCATTGCTTTGGACACCATTAATGAGCTTGTGCGGACGACGTGCAGTTTCTCCCGTAATACGGCGCATTTTGAGATAATCGTTATTTCCAAATGCCATTGGAGCATCAAATGTTGTTGCGTAGAAATCAGTCGTCCTTGTAAGTTCTGTTTCTAATATTTCATCAAACTTTACTCGATATTTCTCTTGTCCATTGATACTAAATCTAGCAGCATCAATACCTAAACCAGTACCAATAGCAGCAGGAGCATTGGTTACTCTCGAATCCCTCTCATGCAATATACTACCGATAGAACCAAATACAACTATTTTCCCCGTATTAGCATCATATGGTAACCCATTTGTACTAGCCTGACCAGGATGATTTAGAAAATGTATTCTTGTATGATTGCCTTGGAAACCATTTACGACACCCGTACCAGTAGCTACTATTCCTGAATTAGTTCCCGCAGGCTCGGATATTCCATGAAGAACGACATCATTTAATTCGGGATTCCAAGTATCGGGTTCGTTGGGAGGTAAATTCGTATAGTTAGCATTGGGATTATCTAATGGATTAACCCTTCGCCAAGGAGAACTTACTGCATCTCGTATCCACATTTCAAAATGGAGATGTCCCCCATCAATAACTTTACCAATTTCAGATGATTGTAATATATCATCACCGTCAGAGTAGCTGTTAATATATCCAGTAAAATCTCCGTAACGGATTTTTTTTACTCGATGTTCCAGTTTTTCAGATTTTTGGAGGATATATCAGGCTTGTTTATCTAATTAATAAGCATAAAATTATATAGCTTTTCCTTTTGAGAAG
>JAYWHK010000269.1:0-19810 GCA_043777755.1 Saprospiraceae bacterium | reverse complement strand
ATGTTTGGTTTGATAGTGGAGCGATGCCGTTTGCACAATGGCATTATCCAATGGAAAATCAAGAGAAGTGGAAAATGTCATATCCTGCGGATTACATCAGTGAAGGAGTAGATCAAACTCGTGGTTGGTTTTATACTTTACACGCTATTTCGGTAATGGTAGAGGATAGTATCGCCTTCAAAAACGTGGTTTCAACAGGTTTGGTATTGGCACAAGATGGTCAAAAAATGTCAAAAAGCAAGGGAAATGCAGTTGATCCATTTGTGGCTATCCCTATGTATGGGGCGGACAATGTTCGTTGGTACATGGTTTCTAACTCGCAGCCTTGGGACAATCTTAGGTTTTCTTGGATTAAAGATGTTTATAACAAAGAAACAGGCGAAAGAATTAGAGCTTATGATGCAAAAACAGGTTTTGACCAAGCAACAGAAGTTGTCAAAGAAAATTCGCCTGGCATGGAAGAAGTCCGTAACAAGTTTTTCGGAACGCTTTACAATACTTACAATTTCTTTGCGATGTACGCCAATGTTGATGGTTTTTCTTACAAAGAAAAAAATATTGACTTAGAAAATCGTCTTGAAATTGACCGTTGGATTTTGTCTAAGCTCAATTCATTAGTAAAAGAAGTAAATGCACAATACGCTGATTATGAGCCAACTAGCGCAGCTCGTTTGATTGAAAAATTTGTAGATGCAGAATTATCAAACTGGTATGTGAGACAAAGCCGTAGGCGTTTTTGGAAAGCAGCCCCTCTAAATCTCCCCGAAGGGGAGACTTCCGTAGAGGGAGCCGCTACGTTCTCCTCCCCTTTGGGGAGGTCGGGTGGGGCTGATAAGTTGTCGGCTTACCAAACACTCTATACTTGTATGGAAACGGTATCAAAATTGATGTCACCGATTGCACCATTTTTCAGCGATTGGTTGTACCGTAATTTGAATACAATTACCAAACAAGACCCTTACGAAAGTGTACATTTATCATTTTTTCCAAAAGTCAGTCACGCAGCAATTGACTTGGAATTAGAACAACGTATGGACTACGCACAGCGCATTTCATCGTTGATTTTGAGCCTTCGCAAAGGGCAAAGTATCAGAGTACGTCAGCCGTTGAGTAAGGTTATGTTACCTGTTGTTAATGAAAATTTTGTGGCACAAATCGAAGGTGTAAAAGACCTGATTTTGGCAGAAACCAACATCAAACACATCGAATTTATCACAGATACAAGCAATGTGGTCAAAAAACGGGCAAAAGCGAACTTCAAAGCAAAAGACGAAGCGGGTCAGACCCTTGGCGCACGTTTGGGCAAAGACATGAAAACAGTCGCTGCCGCTATCGAAGCACTCGCTAACGAAGACATCATAACTATCGAAAAATCAAATAGTTATAGCATCGTTGTTGGCGAAAAAACGTACAATTTGACGGCTACTGATTTTGACATCATCAGCGAAGACATACCTGGTTGGTTGGTAGCGAATGACGGTGCGCTGATTGTAGCGTTGGATATAACGTTGAATGATGAACTCGTAGCCGAAGGTGTAGCACGAGAGTTGGTCAATCGCATACAAAACCTCCGCAAAGACAAAGGTTTTGACATCACAGACAAAATCAATGTCGTGATAGAAAACCACGCTTTTGTCACTCGTGCCGCTACCGATTTCAAAACATTTATCGCTGATGAAGTCTTGGCAGAAAGCCTAACCTTGGCAGATAATGTGGAAGGTGATGTGGTGGAAATGACGGAGGAGTTGAAAATACAAGTCAAGGTAGAAAAAGTATAGATGATAACATTTGATAAAAATGGATTTTTAACTCCTTATAATGAAATCTCTTGCGATTGGGAAACTTTGGAGAAAACCTTTTTGTTTAATCAACAAAGAGCAGACCTCTATTTGGAATTGCTGAATTTTCTTAAAATATTCAAAGAAAATGATGTTTTTTTTGAAAAAATTTGGATAAATGGCAGTTTTATTTCAAAAAAAGAATTTCCTAATGATATTGATATTTTGTTTTTTGTAGATTTTTCTTTATATTTGCAACATGAAGCATTGTTTTCTTCGTTTTATCGTAATAGAAAAACAATTGATTGTCAGTTCATTGCAGTATATCCTGAAAAGCATCAAAAGCATTTTATTACAGTATCAGATACTATCGAATATAGATATAATTATTCTCGTAATTGGAAAAGCCGCTTAAAACAGCACAAAGGCTTTTTAGAAATTTTATCATCATGATTGTAGAACAAAAAGAATACATCTTTGACCTTTTAGACAAAATCGAAAGGATTAATTCGTTGATTGCGATGCACCAAAACGTAGAAGCACCGAGCAATTTAGCAATAGAACAATACCGTTTTCAAAAGTCAGATTTGGCAAATCATTTACTTGGTGTTATTGCCGATTTGGATTTAAAAGAGGAAATTAAAATCTTTGCTACCGCTTAGTTTTTATTTATAAAATATTGATATACAGCCGCTTGTGAAAATGGGCGGCTGTTTTTAATCCATTTAAGACGTTAGGCTATTAGAGATTAGATTTGTTCCAATTGCGAAAGCAAAATCACAAAGTGATACTAATATTGACAAATTTTGATTATTTTTTTCATATTGACCTCCTTTTTATTTTGTTTGTTAGAAAAAATATTTTTACAACAGTTTACAAAAATTAGAAAAATAGAACTAAAAACTAATCCCAAAATTGTGCCTAAGTCTGCATCAACTAACGTCTTAAATAGATATATGTTAAACAGAATTACAACTAAATTAGTTCCTATTCAGTAAAAATAATTTGATTTTTTGAAAAAAAACGCTTATTTTTGCTTTAAAATCCAACATCATGGAATTAAGAATAAATGTAGAGGAGCAATATTTGGCTACCTTTTTAGATTTTATCAAGACATTGAATTATGTCAAAGTAGAAGAAGTTGAGCAAAAAGTGCGATACAAAGAAAGTATCACCGAAGGATTTCGTCGTGCCTCACAAGACGCTGAAATGTTGTCTATGGTCGAGGAGGGTATCGAAGATTACGCAAAACTTACCGCAGAATGAAACAACGAGATATTTGTTTTGCTAATCTAAATCCAACTCTATAATAAACCTCAATTTTGATTTTTTCAAAAAAACTTTTACCTTTGCTCATAGAACTTATTAGCAAAAAATAACGTTAATGAATAGCACACTAGAAATTAAGGAATTGGCAACTGCCCGATTAGAAGATGCGAAGATATTACTTGCAAATAGCAGATATGAAGGAGCATTCTATTTAGCGGGTTATGCGATTGAACTTACTTTGAAAGCAAAAATTTGTACTCATTTAGATATTGATGACTTGTTTTCAGACAATCCAACTACACATAGTAAAGGGAGTTTAGGGAGATTTAGAGAAAGTGTAAAAACGCATGATTTTTTTGTTTTGCTCAATTTATGTGGTTTGAATAGAAAGTTAGAAGTAGAACAAGAAGATAATATTTATTTTAAAGAAAATTGGTCACTCCTTTTTCAAAAGAGTTGGAACGAAGGCGTTCGATATAAACAAGGACATATTGAAGCAAGTGATGTAACAACTATTATTAATTTCTTAACCGAACCAACAAAAGGTTTATTACAATGGATAGAAAACAATTAGAAGACAGCATAAAAAAAGAATTGTATTTTTTTAGAGAAGAAAGTGCAAAAAGGGGTTATCCACTTCAAGAGGCGTATCTTATGCCTTTCGAAGCGTGGCGACCTATGTATAATATTGAAGTTTATGCCGATTGGTTCGAAACTATGTCATGTGGCGATGCTTTACATATACTTACTCCTATCATGTTCGACACAATGAGTAAAGAAACGAGAAGAAATATTTTCATCATAAAGATTTTAGATAAGGATGATGTTGTACATTGTGTAGAAGAAAATTCCTTTATGGCTATGGCTGCTGCGTAACGCTAAAATGATATACAAACAAGGCAGCATACATTTTTGAGCTTTTCGACAAAATCGAAAGGATTAATTCGTTGATTGCGATGCACCAAAACGTAGAAGCACCGAGCAATTTGGCAATAGAACAATACCGTTTTCAAAAGTCAGATTTAGCAAATCATTTACTTGGCGTTATTGCCGATTTGGATTTAAAAGAGGAAATTAAAATCTTTGCTACCGCTTAGTTTTTATTTTATAAAATACTGATAGACAATCGCTTACAAAATAAACGGCTGTAACTATAAAACACTATCAAAAATGCAAAAACACCTTCTAACTTTCTTTTTTCTCCTCAGCACTTTACAACTATTTTCACAAATAGATGTTTTAGAACTCAATAAGAAATTAGATACCATAAATCATAAAAATAAAATGATAGTAGAAGTTTGGAGTGACGTGATGTGTCCTTTTTGTTACATTGGTAAAAAGAAATTTGAAACCGCTTTGTCGCAATTTGAACACAAAGAAAATGTCGAAGTTCGTTGGAGAAGTTTCCAACTCGACCCTAATGTAACGGCTGGCGATGCTAAAAATTATACCACTTTTTTAGCACAAAAAAAAGGCATGAGTTTGGAGCAAGTCAAAGGAATGTTTGACAACGTAACGAACATTGCAGCCGAAGTTGGTTTGAAATTAGACTTCGATAAAGCTATCGTAGCCAATTCTTTTGATGCACATCGCTTGACACATTTAGCTGCAAAATATGGCAAGAAAACGGCTGCAAAAGAAGCCTTGTTTATTGCGCATTTTACTGATGGGAAAGACATAGCAAACCATGCTGTTTTATTGGATATTGCCATAACACTTGGTTTGGAAAAAACCGAAGTAGAAAATATGCTCAAAAGTGATTTATACGCCAAAGAAGTGAATCAAGAAATTGAAGAAGCTACGCAATTGGGAGTCAATAGTGTTCCTTTTTTCGTTATCAATAGGAAATATGCCGTTTCGGGCGCACAAGATCCAAGTATTTTCTTAGGCGCATTAGAAAAAGCATACAAGGATTAGTTGCTGATGAGCTTTATTTTCGATTTATAAAACATTGACAAACAGCCGCCTATTTTCATAGGCGGCTGTTTGTCAATGTTTTATACACGTTTGGAAGTGGTTTTGAGATTTTTCGTTTATATAAAATATTGAACATCAATTGTTTGCAATATCTTTAATATCTAATAACCAATATCTGTTGTGCATATTATTTCTTTTCTTCGATGATAAAAACATCTTCATTAGAACGGCTCATAAAAAATTTCTCACGAGCATATTTTTCTTTTTCTTGTTGAATGTCAAACCTATCCGCTTTTGCTTTTTCGATTTTTTGCTCATAAAACTTAGTATCTTCTTTGAGTTTATTGACTGAACTTTGCAATTTGATTTGTGTCAAAAAATCGTGTTTGTCAAAAAAAAGCATCCAAACCATGAACAACGCCAAGGTCAAGTAATAGCGGTTCCGAAACGCAGGCGGAATCCTTCTCAAAAAAGGTTTAAAAATATTTATACTCATAAAACTATAAGAATAGAATTGGTTGAATATGTTTTATTCAACCAATTCAACTTAATCAACTATTTTTACTTCAACATTGCACGACCTGGATAAACCGCATTCTCACCAAGTTCTTCTTCAATACGAATCAATTGGTTGTATTTTGCGACACGGTCTGTACGAGAAGCCGAACCAGTTTTGATTTGACCTGTATTCAAAGCAACTGCCAAATCAGCAATTGTAGTATCTTCTGTTTCGCCAGAACGGTGGCTCATTACGCTCGTATAAGCGTTGCGAGTAGCCAACTGAACAGCATCAATTGTTTCTGTCAAAGAACCAATCTGATTTACTTTTATCAAAATAGAATTGGCAACATCTTCGTCAATACCACGTTGCAAACGGCTTGTGTTTGTTACAAACAAGTCATCACCAACCAATTGCGTAGATGCTCCTAATTTTTGAGTCAATAGCTTCCAACCAGACCAGTCGTCTTCCCAAAGTCCATCTTCGATAGAGTAAATTGGATATTTTTTAGCCCAAGTTGCCCAGTATTCTACCATTTCCTCAGAAGATAACTTTCTACCATCTGATTTTTTGAAATGATATACTTTTTCTTCCTCATTGTAAAATTCAGAAGCCGCAGCGTCCATCGCAATCATCATATCAACACCTGGCTTGTAACCAGCCTTCTCGATAGCTTGCAAAACGATTTCGATAGCCTCATCATTCGACTTGATGTTTGGAGCAAAACCACCTTCGTCACCGACGTTTGTAGAGTAACCTTTTGCTTTCAAAACATTTTTTAAGTGATGAAAAGTTTCAACACCCATTCTCAACGCTTCCGAAAAAGTATCAGCACCCAAAGGAACAATCATAAACTCTTGGAAATCAATACTGTTGTCAGCATGAGAACCACCATTCAAAATGTTCATCATTGGTACTGGTAAAACGTGTGCATTTACACCACCAATATAACGATACAAAGGCATTTTTAGTGAATTTGCAGCTGCTTTTGCTACTGCCATCGAAACACCCAAAATTGCATTTGCGCCTAATTTTCCTTTGTTTGGAGTACCATCTAAGGCAATCATAGCGGCATCAATATCACGTTGATCATAAACGCTCATTCCCAAAATCTCATCAGAAATGGTGTCAATCACATTTTCAACAGCCTTGCTAACGCCTTTTCCCATGTAACGATTCTTATCGTTGTCACGCAATTCTACCGCTTCGTGAACGCCTGTAGATGCGCCCGAAGGTACAGCAGCACGACCAACCGCACCACTTTCTGTAATGACTTCTACCTCAACGGTAGGATTTCCACGAGAATCCAAGATTTCTCTTGCATGAATATCTGTAATAAAACTCATAATGTAAATGATTTTTTGAAAATAAAGTTAGCTTTTAACTTGGTTGTATTGTTAGGAAAAGCAAATTTTGCCACAAAAGTACAAAAAAATTAAAACAATTGCTTGACTTTAACAGAAAATTTTTGAAAATTGCGATGTTATTTGGGTTATTTGTTATAACCAATTTGTTAAAAAAGCTCTTTTACTAAAAAAAAACCATCTTCTCCTTGTTTTTGATAAAGTGGCATTAAAATATGGCAGTCTTCGGCTGCGATAAGTTCACCATTTTTATCCCTTGCCAAAAGTGTTCCTTTTTTTATTTTTTGAAAATTTAAAAAACCTTTTTCCATCATAAAATCGTCGCCTTCTTTGATGGCATGACGATAGAAAAAATGTGTTATTTTAGGTAGGTTTTCAGCATAATCATTCAGTATTTTTAAATGTTGCTGGTTGATGTCTGCAACTTTTATGCAATCTAAGGCTTCCATCGCATAAATAATCGCTGCAATTGCTCGATTGACAGCAAGTAAATCATCGTGTTGCCCTGCTTCAAAACAAACAGCTGAAGTAGGGGTTTTCATATTCTCACTATTGAAATAATGCAAACTTGTTCCTTCCAAACCATCTAACAAACCACAAACCACGGGCGCATGAAGCCGTTCTGCAATGCGCAAACTATCATCATCATTTGCAGGAACAGAAAATATTCCACCTTGTGCTGAGGTTGTATGAATATCTAAAAAAAATATTTTTTCAGGTTGGTAAATTTCGATTTCTTCTTGAATAATACTGATAATTTCTTTGATTTCAAGCAATTCTTCATCTAAATCTTCATTTTTTGAAAAAAAACAATGCGCAACATTCTCCTTTGTCCACATTCGGTTGAGGTCACTGTTGATGAATCGTTTGCCTTGTTCAATGGCTCTTGAATTTCCTTTTAATCCAATAATTTTTCCCTTAAAAATAAAATTAGGATTGGTAATTGGTTCTACTTCAAGCATTTTCAACAAAAATTCCATTGCTTTGATGCCTGCCAATTCGTTGCCATGTATTGCACCAAAAACAAACAGCAAAACACCTTTTTCTTTTCCTTCGTAATGTCCGATTTTTCTTTTCAAAATGAAAAATTTAATAAAATTCTACAAAAACAGTATCTTCAATTTCCATACTCAGCATACTTGCGGCTTTGCCCATATTGATGGCAATTTCTAAGTGATTGGCAGCGTTAAAAAGACAAAGTGTTTCGCCAACACCAACGTCACCGTAAGTAACACTCAGGTCATTGATGGGTTCATTTCTTTTATAAAAAATCGTGAAACGATGATAATAAGCGTAACGTTCCCAAAGGTCACGGGTAATGTTCAAAATAACGTTTTCGTAATTGTCAATGTGAATAACCGAGCCACGGATTCGGGTATCAGAAGTCACAGGCTGTAAGCTAAATCGTTGCTCCAAACTACTTGCAAATTCACCAATTTCAGCCAATGGTTTTTCTGCTACAATATGTTTTACAGCATTGGCGTACAATCGTTTGTAAGTATTAATATCGTAATAATCAACGGGCAGAAAATAGCGTTCTTCTGGAATTTCATCAAAAAGCAAAGAAAAAATACCATTGTCAGGCGCAACAAAATAATGACCTCTATGTTTGACCAAGACGTAAGCCGCTTGTAGCGCATAAAATCCATTGACACACAACAAATGAATCGTTCCTTCGGGGAAGTTTCGATACGAAAAACGCAAGGTATAAGCAGCTTGCGAAATATTGTAATTTTTAATTTGATGCGAAATGTCAATAAAATAAAGCGAAGGGCAAGCCGTTAGCATTGCACCTTTGAGTACTGCCACGAAGTAATCTTGATCGCCAAAATCGGTGGTGAGTGTTACTATCTGCATAAGTTTTTAATCATAATATTTAACAAAGATATGAAATTTTAGAAATATTGCAAGAATTTTCAACATAATACTTGTAATTTTGTGGCGTTACGACCATTTAAATTTTTTACAATGAATAATTTTAACGATTACGTTTATCAACGTCCTGATTTAGTGCAATTTACGGCTGATTTTACAGCGTCATTGGACGTTTTTAAAATTTCAGATACAGAACAAGAGCAACTTGATGCTTTTGAGCAAATCAATGCACTTAGACAAGAGTTTGATTCTATGGCTAATATTTGTCATATCCGCAATTCTATTGATACAAAAAACGAATTTTACAACGATGAAAAAAAGTTTTTCGATGAAAATTCACCAGCAGTACAAGCCTTAGTGACGGAATATTATCGTGCGCTTTTGGAATCGTCGTTGCGTCCGCAATTAGAACAAAAATGGGGCAAAACACTCTTTACAATTGCTGAATTTAGCCTAAAAACATTCATTCCCGAAATCATCGAAGATCTCCAAGAAGAAAACAAACTCATTACAGAATACAACAAATTAAAAGCTGGTGCGGAGCTTTTTGTTCGTGACATAAAATACAACTTATCTTCTATTATCGCCATCGAAACAGGCGATGATAGAACCTTGCGCAAAGAAGCAAGCGAAACAAAATGGAAGTTTTACGAAGAAAATGCTGAAAAAATAGAATCTATTTTTGATAAATTGGTCAAAACAAGACACAATATTGCTATAAAATTAGGCTATAAAAATTTTGTAGAACTGGGTTATGTCCGTATGCTTCGTATGGATTACAACGCTGAAATGGTCGCCAACTATCGTCGTCAAATTGAGGAGAAAATTGTTCCAATCGCTTCAAAACTTTACGTTCGTCAGCAAAAACGCTTGCGTTTGGACAACTTAAATTATTACGATGAAGAATTTAAGTTTGCATCAGGAAATGCCAAGCCAAAAGGCACGCCAGAATGGATTGTGAACAATGCAAGCACTATGTACAAGGAGCTTTCGCCCGAAACAGATACTTTTTTCCAATTCATGCGCAACAACAACCTCATGGATTTGGAAAGTAAAGAAGGCAAAGAAACAGGTGGCTATTGTACATTTATTAGCAAATACCAAGCTCCTTATATATTTTCAAACTTCAATGGAACGAGTGGTGATATTGACGTTTTGACGCACGAAGCAGGTCACGCTTTTCAAGTGTTTTCAAGCAAAGACATTGCTTTGGGCGAATACCATTGGCCTACGTTTGAAAGTTGCGAAATCCACTCGATGAGTATGGAGTTTTTTACATGGAAATGGATGCACTTGTTTTTTCAAGAAGACACTGATAAGTATAAATTTGCACACCTTTCTGGTGCAATACATTTTTTGCCTTACGGCGTTTCCGTGGACGAATTTCAACATTTTATTTATGAAAATCCAGAGGCTACACCGCAAGAACGCAACGATGCTTGGAGCGCAATTGAAGCAAAATACTTGCCACACCGCAATTATGAAGACAATGATTTTTTGAAAAAAGGTGCTTATTGGCAAAAACAAAGTCATATTTTTAATATGCCTTTTTATTACATTGATTATACCTTGGCGCAAATGTGCGCTTTCCAATTTTGGAAAAAAGACGCTGAAAACCACGAATCCGCTTGGGCAGATTATCTCAGACTTTGCAAAGCTGGTGGTAGCGACACCTTTTTAGGATTGGTCAAATTGGCGAATCTTCGTTCTCCTTTTGAGGAAGGTTGTGTTGCTTCTGTTAGCAATGAAATCGAAAAATGGCTGGACAGCGTAGATGATTCTACTTTTTAAATTAGTATTTTGCGCTAACTGTTTAGTGTCGAAAAAAATCGAAGATTTTTTATTTTCACCACGGAGAAACAGAGGTCACGGAGGCAAAAAATTAGCCTTCGGCTAATTTTTTGTCAGACTCTGTGTTCTCTGTTTCTCCGTGGTGAAAAAGCTGCAAAAGTGGTAAATAGTTGCATTTTGCGACATCACGTTTTGCCTGACTTATTGACTTACGACTTATTAACTAATTAAAACTTACTTTTGAAAAATAATCCACACAATACCATACGTTCTTCCCGTGATTTGGAAGCCTTTGCCCGTTTATTGAACATCATGGACGATTTGCGAGAACAATGTCCTTGGGATAAAAAGCAAACGATTCAAAGTTTGCGTAACTTAACCATCGAAGAAACCTACGAACTCGCTGACGAAATTCTGAAAGATAACCTCATGGGCGTAAAAGAAGAAATCGGTGATTTGATGTTGCATACTGTTTTTTATGCTCGCATTGGACAAGAACAAGGAGCTTTTGACATTGCAGACGCTTTGCATGGTATTTGCGACAAATTAGTGAACCGTCATCCACATATTTATGGTGATGTTGTCGTTGCAGACGAAGAAGAAGTAAAGCAAAATTGGGAAAAACTAAAACTCAAAGAAGGCAAAAAATCTGTGCTTTCTGGTGTTCCAAATGCTATGCCTGCCATGGTCAAAGCCTACCGTATGCAAGAAAAAACTGCAAAAGTTGGTTTTGAATGGGACACAACGGAACAGGTTTGGGAAAAAGTCGTAGAAGAAATGGGCGAACTTAGAGAAGCCATTGACGAAAATCATGCTATGGAAAAACGAGAAGAAGAATTTGGCGATTTGCTTTTTGCATTGGTCAATTATGCTCGTTTTATAGATGTTGATCCCGAAACAGCTTTGGAACGCACGAATAAAAAATTTAAATCTCGTTTTGAATACATCGAAAATACAGCAAAAAAACCACTTTCTGACATGACATTGGAAGAAATGGACGCTCTTTGGAACGATGCTAAACGAATAGAAAGAGCAAAATAAAGTAAGTGCAACAAAATAATTAAATGGTGCTTTTGAATTTTGCATTTAGATTTTTACATTTTAAATTTCACTAAAATGAATCCAATAAAAAATATCTTTTTAGCGACTCGGTTTTACCTTGCTTTTGCGGTGGTGATTGTGTTATTGGCAATAAGTTTTGCCATTGGCTGGTTGTTTCCAATCGGACAAACTTTGCTGGTTTTGCTTTTTGCGTTACTCATCGGAGATGTTTTTTTACTTTTTGATAAAAAAAATAAATTTGAAGTAAAGCGTCAGTTGCCGAAGGTATTGTCATTGAGTGATAAAAATAAAATTTCGATTCAAGTAAAAAACAATTCCTTACGGGCTTTTGATTTTTCTTTGATAGACGAAATTCCTTTCCAATTTCAAGAAAGAAATTTTTTATTGACATCTTCCATCAAAGAAGATGAAACACAATTACTTCATTATGAGCTACGACCTACGGCTCGTGGAGAATATAGTTTTGGTGACATACACTTGTTTATTCATAGCTTTATTGGGTTTGTGGAGCGACGAATCACCCTTCCTGCGGCTGAAAGTATACCAGTATTTCCATCAATAATTCAGATGAAACAGTATTCTTTTTTTGCAGCTGAAAATATTATGCAACAAAAAGGTATCAAAAAATTACGTAAAATAGGACACAGTTACGAGTTTGAGCAGGTCAAAGATTACGTTATTGGCGATGATTTTCGTTCCATCAACTGGAAAGCAAGCAGCCGAAAAGGCGATTTGATGATTAACCAATATACAGACGAAAAATCGCAACAAATTTATTGCATTATTGATAAAAGCCGTACCATGCGTATGCCTTTCAATAACCTAACTTTGATGGATTATGCCATCAATACGACCTTAACATTGAGTAATATTGCTTTGCAAAAACAAGACAAGGCAGGTCTGATTTCTTTCTCTGACAAGATTGGTTCAGTTCTAAAAGCAGACAACCAAACCAAGCAATTGCACAAAATCATGTACACTTTGTACAAAGAACAAGAGCGAAAAACAGAAGCTAATTATGAGATTTTGTACCAAATTTCACAAAAAATCATCAAAGGTAGAAGTTTAGTTGTACTTTTTACCAATTTTGAAAGTCAGTATGCGATGGAGAACGTATTGCCAACCTTACGTCAAATTAACCGTTCTCATTTGTTGATTGTCGTTTTTTTTGAAAATACAGAAATAGCAAATTTTGCAGCCGAAAGTCCAACATCATTGGAAGGTATTTACCATCAAACCATGGCAAAAAAACACATTCAAGACAAGCAACAGATGGCAAATATTTTAAAACAATACGGCATACAAACCATTCTGACAAAACCCGAAGACCTTAGTATCAATACCATTAATAAGTATTTAGAAATGAAAGCAAGAGGTTTGATTTAAGTCTTAATTCAGCTTTTGAGTGTACAACTCATCGCTTTTTTAAGATTTCTGTTGCTGTAATTTTTCGTATGCAACATTTTTAATCACTGCATGAATTTACCTAATGAAATAGCCATTTCGCTGTCATTTTTTGAGTAAAAAGACTTTAATACACGAAATATTACAGTATCAAAAATATTATAATATACTGATAATTCAGGTGTAAATGCAACTGAAAGAGGTGTAAAACTGTGTTAATGGATATTTTGTCGGAAATGATGAAACTAAACGACTGATAACGAGCTATTTACAAAGAAAATAGAAATAGTGAAAATAAATTTTAAAAACATACATATTGTTTCTTATCTTTGTGAGATTAAAACATCTCAAATATAAAATAATATGGAAAGAATAAGAATTGAATATGATAAATCTTGGAAAGAGGTCGTAACTTACCTTTTTAACCCTTTTGTAGCGTTTTTCATTCCAGAATTATACGAACAAATTGATTGGAAAATTCCTCCTGAATTTTTAGAGAAAGAACTGCACAATGCTAAAAATATCAAAAAATCTAAGCGAATTGTTGATAAACTGGTAAAAGTTCAGCTGAAAAATGGCGAAGAAAAATGGATATTTATTCACATTGAGTTTCAAACAGACGGAAGTAAAATTATTGGTCTAAGAATGTACGAATACTACCAACTTATCCGAGAAAGATACGGAAAAGAAGTTGTTGCGCTTGTGATTTATACAGGTCGAAGTATTCCAAAACAACCGAATATTTATCAACAAAAATATTTTGGAACTGGAATAACTTATGAGTTCAATAGTTATGCAGTTGTTGAACAAAACGAAGAAGAACTTTTGAACAACAATAATCCGTTTGCATTGGTTGTATTAGCAAACTTATATCTCCACAAAACAAAAGGCAACAACGAAAAAAGATACGAATTTAAAACAAAATTATACGAATTAGCAAAAAACAGAAATTACAATCTTGATGATTTCACAAAATTGCTTATATTTGTAACAGAATTAGTAAAACTGCCTTTTCTACTCGAACAAAAATTTGAGAAAGAGGTCATTCATTCAAAATTAAAAAATAATTCAGATATGGTACAAGTAAGTCAAACAACTAAAAATTTAGTAAATGCCTTCGCAAAAGATGTCTATGGAGAAAGCGTTGAAGAAGCAAGAGAAAAGACCAAAAATGTAGAGAAAGAGTTAAAGAAGGAATTAAAACAAATGGATGAGAAATTAACAAAATCAATCATCTTGCTTTATACAAAAGTGGATATGTCAATTGAAGATATCGCAGAACATTTAAATTTTAGTAGTGATGCTATAAAATTGATACTTCGCCAAAGTAAAATAATAAAGTAAAAATCCGCTATCAACGCATGGCTGTCCATAGTCCTGTTGTCGCATAGTATGTCAAAGTTGAAAAACAAAAAAGCGATGAGTATATACAACTCATCGCTTTTTTTAAGATTTCGTAAGAACTTAGCCACCTACAAAATTAAAACTTTGTTTTAATTAAATTAGTGAAATTAGATTTAATTTTCAACACCACGATTGGTGTAATTAGTAAAATTAGCGTAAATTCGTGTTAAAAAATAACTACGCTAAGCTTTTTTAAGATTTCTTAGCTTTTTATCAATATTTTTCTTTTTGAAAACCCCAATTGCGCAATTCTCCCGAATAGGTATCTGGATAATTGGCTTTTATGAGCAAAATAAGTCCGTTCAGCGTACCTTGTATTTTTTTGCGACAATCGTTTTTGTCTTGTACAACTTTTGATATTGTACCCGAAGTGCTGTGGGTTGCGGTGACGTGTTCGATACCAAATTCCGCAAAATGAGCAGATGCTTTTTCTTTGCCATATTCTTCTTCGATATAATTTTTGACATACATCAAATGCTCGTTAATTACTTTATTGAGGCTACTCAAATATTTTCCTACACCTACACGAATAACGTTGTAAAGCGTAACGATAAAAAATTGACTTATTTTGATTTTACCAACATCTTTGCATTATCAAATAACTAAAACTTAACACAAAAAAATCAACGACCATGAAAAGACGAGATTTTTTAGGAAATACTTTTTTAGCTTCTATTACAGCAGCAATCGCTGCACCTTTTCAATCTTTTGGAGGAAAAAATAATACTTCTGTCGCACCTACACTTGGTGAAGCAGAGCAGATTGTTTATGCTTGTGAGAGTGGTATTTATGGCAAAGATGGAACTTATGTCTTGGGGCTTTTGGTCATTGAAGCAAAACAAGTGGAGCTGATAGAGCAGCAACTTCTTCAATACAGAGAAGAATTCAAGTACAAAGCAAAACTAACTTTTAGTGGAAATGATGCCAATAAAGAGCCTATTGTCAAAATGATGCTCAATTATTTTGCGAAAAATGAAGCCATGTCGTTTTATGCTACAGTAATTCAAAGTGAAAAAACAGAAGAAGGAAATCCTATTTTAGCTGATTTTCAGACCTCTTTTGGTCAAAAAGCAGTGCGAAAAATAGAGTTTTTTCAGCAAATCGCTGAAAAAACAGGTATTGGTGCTGCCAATTATGTAATGAAAAGCCAATCTCCTTATGGTCCTTCGGTTTTTTTCAAAGAAAAATTCAACGAAAATATAAAAGCACTTGATTTCAGTGCTGTCAATACCTTGTCATCCAACCTTTTGCAACTGTCAGGAATATTAACAGGTTGCGTGCGTTCTGATATTGCCGACCTCTCACAAGACAAAGTCCGTATCAGTATCAAAAATCACCTTAAAGAAATACTCGAGCTAAAATCTTTAGCTGTCGGTACAGACAATAAAAAAATTAGAATATTTTAATAAAAAATACAAGACCGTTTGTGAAACTCCGTTCGGAAGGAATACACTCTGTGGATTAACAACCTTTTCAAGCGGTCTTTTTTTATAAAAATACTAAAAAAATACAACAAGACCGTGACTTGTCGAAACTCCGTTCGGAAGGAATACACTCTGTGGATTAACAACCTTTTGCAGGAAGCGGTCTTTTTTATATTGGCTATACTTTTACATTTTGAATTTAGCCTTTAAAATTTTGACTTTTACTTACATTTCCAGTCTATGAAAAAAATATTTTCACTCCTATTGTTTTTATCTATGATTTGTCCTACCTTTGGACAAACAACAAGCGACTGCCACAAAGAAGGCGGTATGTTCATTAGCGAAATGGCAAACTATGGGCATGGCGAATATGTAGAATTTACCGTATATGGCAGTTCTTCCAATCCTACAGCACCCGTGAACCTCGAAGGCTGGATAGTTGATGACAATAATAAACCGAAACCAGATGTTGGCAATGAACCTGGACATATTCGTTTAGATGGTACTTTTTCTGCGGTATTGCCTGGGACTCTAATTGTACTTTGTAGTAACAAAGCAAAACCTAACGAAATTGCTGGCTTTTCTCCTTTTGTTAGCAACAAGGATTATATTCTTACTTTTGGACGTGGTTTAATAGGTGTGAATAATTGCCCTGATTATTCTACAAAAAAGTTAATTTTGCAATTTCTGATTACAATTGCCAGAGTACAGGATCTTTTACTGATTTTAAAGATTATGCTGCATTAGACAATAGCCACGATGCGATACAGGTACGAAACAAAGAAGGCGAACTTATTCACGCGCTATATTGGACGGACGAATACCAAGAAGTAGGCAATCCAAAAGCAGTAGATATTCGTCCGATAATGCCTAATAGTAAAGATTATTTGGGACATACAACAGTGAACTTTGTGAATGATAAAGATTGGTACAGTGTAAATAGTTTTAAGTGTGAAATAGGTGGAAAAGGTACGCCTGGTGAGCCCAATTATAACTCTTACCACAGTTTTTTGATTAAAAACCTCAAATCTGGCTTTTTTTCTACTTCTTTAAAAGCTTCAGTAAGCGTAAAGCAACAGCCAAGTAGCAAAAATAATGATGGTGTGGTGGAAGTGGTGATTGATGGTGGTACGCCTGTTTTTAGTGTTTTGATACAAGATGCAAGCTCAAAAGGTTTTTATTTACAAAAAGAGTTTTCGCAAAAAGGAACTTATGAACTTAGAAATATTCCAGCTGGTGCGATGAAAGTTTTTATAGAAGATAGTGAAGGTTGTGGATTGATTCTTGATATAGCACTTGAACAAACAGATGCGCTTTGCAGTGGTAAATGCAAAGAAATTGGTACTGATGCTTCAAAATACTGCAAATATGAATGGGTTGCACACAAAGACATCAAAGATACCAAACAATCAAAAATAACGGTTTGTCCTACGGAAACAACAACTTATACTTTGCAAGTGATTGATAATGATGGTAATAAAAAAAACATCAATTATACCGTAGAAATCAAAACGGCTGATGTAGCCTTGCGTACAGTCTTACTTTGTACAGGACAAAGCAAAGTTTTGACTGTTAAAGGTACTGACCCTGTTTGGTCTACTGGTGAAAAAGGTACTGAAATTACTGTTACAACAACTGGTACTTACACCGTAACTGTAACAGACGATGAAGGTTGCCTTATAAAAGGCACAATAGAAGTTTTGAATGGTGCAAATCCTGATAATATCAAAAAATATTTTAGAGCTTTGGGATTTTATGAAAATGAAGCTGATATTAGACCGCAACCGCCTACTTTGATAGGCGATAATGTAAGCGCAAAACCTGCGGGCGGTGGCTGTGCTGTGACGGATTTGACAAAACATAGTTCTGTTTTTTTAGGTGACGATGAAGTAAAGTTAAGACAAGAGTTTGAACGCTTGTGCGCTGAAAATCTAACAACTGCCGAACAGTTTTACATTACTGAAAACCAGACGGTTTGTGAAAATTATATTGCATTTGAGCAAGCTGAAAAAGATTTTTTATCAGGAAAGAAAACCTATTGGGCGCATAAGTTTTTGAATGGCAATCAAAAATGTTTGTTTGTGAATGTAAATTACAAGGATAAATTTTTTTTGAACGAAAGTGAAGTTGATTTAAAAAGTGAAATAGCTAATATGACTCCTGTTGATAATTTTTACTTATATTCGGATAGAGGTGAGGCAATTGGAGAATTTAGCTCATTTCAATATGGAATTCCAGCAGGCATTTATTTTATTGACCATAAACAAGAGTACAAGTCAAAATATCTACAATATTACAAATGGTTGTATCCATATACTTCATTTACGGAAACAGTTGATTTAGTATTCTATATTGATAGAAAATTAGCTAAATACTTAAAAAATACATATGAAACTATTTCTGATATTAATAATTTAAAAAACTCAACTGAACGTGGAGGTTTATGTTATAACGGTTTAGGAAAAAAGATGATTATAGAAGAGTGCATTCCGTGTCGACTTACATCAACTCCTCTTTCAATGAAATCTGGTGATATATTAAAGGACTCAAACTATCCTAATTTTACAAATGCAAAAGCCAATTATTTTACTGCATCTTGGCATGCTCATCCTGACAAAGTACAAACAATAGGCGTTGATAAATTTGATGATTGCAATAAGCCTTCAGGAATAGAAAATGGATTTCAATGTAACCAGTACGACTGTGATGTTGCATTAATAAAGGATAAATTCTCAGACGATAATTATTCTTGTCTCAGTTATATTCATGAGGTAAAGTTTCATAAATTAGCATCAGGAATTGGAATTATTGCGGGAAATCACGGCATTACAATTTATAGGCATATAAATAAAAATGTTTATGATGTATATGATGAACCAAAATTCAATTGCTTTACATCTTTTGGCGGCAAATATTATCCAAAATTAAAAGACAGTAGCAAGTCTAATAAATCTTTAGGATATGAAAAATTTAAAGCAGGTGAAAAAATTTATGTTATCAGTTATGAACTTAATAAAATTACAAAAACTTATTCACTTACTCCTTAGTGGGATAACAATACTATTAGTGATTATTCATGTTTCGTGCAGTAATAAATCAGAAAAAGCGGATAAAATAAGTAGAGATATTAATACGGATAGTTTTTATATTTATAGAAGTGATTCATTTATGCAAACATACTTTAAAGAAAGTTTTAGCCATAGAAAAAATAAAAACACTACTTATACTATTGAGTTACTTAATGATTGCTATTTTAATTTATGTTTTCATGCTTTTTATTTTGATAATATAGCTTTTGATACTTCTATTTTTAAAATACAAATGGAGATGTACGAAACGAGTGTCAAAAAAAAGATAAAAAACAAAAAAATAATAAGAACCAGAGAAATTGAAGGATTAACACCTAAAACAAAAGAGTTTTTTTATGTGCCTAAAAATGTAGTCACCATTGATACTTTAATTTGTAATTTTTTAAACAAAAAATTATCAAGTTATAACCAAAGTGAAAACAGAATAGATGGACATGAAAACGTATTTCGAGTACTAAAAAAAGAAGCAAATGGAACTATTTTAAAATATGATTTTTCTGAACATTTGTTAAATGGCAATACAGAGATATTTGAAATATGTGAACGACTAAGAATACTCGCATCTGAAAATTAGAATTAAGAATACTAACATCATTTGCAAACTTAACCTATGACTACATACTGAAGCGCAACGACGAGGTATTATTGATTAACCTTAAGCATTACAATCATCTCCTCCAGCGTCGCAATCCGCTTATCTTTTTCGATAAGCTGCGCATCTTTGGAAGCGAGTAGCTTTTCGTAAAGCCCTTTGATGTGTTCGTAGGATTCATTTTGCACTAAAACAGCTTTAGCGTGTTGTTCATTAAAAGTATTGTTTTGCGTAAAATTATCTTGATACTCGATGTTCCAGTTTTTGAAATTTTAGGCATAATTTTTTTTGACACTAAAATTTTATAATTTTTTTATAATTTTTATAAAAATAAAAAATTGA
>JAYWHK010000268.1:0-7175 GCA_043777755.1 Saprospiraceae bacterium | reverse complement strand
CGCATCGTCAGAGACGACCAAACAGAATAGCTCGATTACAAATCGAGCCAAGCGAGCTGCGGTAGTTTTGTGTTTTATTGAAGACAGACTTAGAGCCAGCGGAATAATATATTTTGACTATTTAGCAAGTAATGGGCAAAAAATTAGAACAGGACTCAATTAGGTCTGAAGGAGTCCTTTGTGACAAATCCAAGCAAGCGAGCTGCGGTAGTTTTGTGTTTTTTTGAGTTAAAAACACCTGTGCCGATAGCATCACGTAGAGAAAAGGCACGCCTTTTCTCGCACTACGCAAGGTACATGAAACACGGGAAAAGGCGTGTCTTCTCTCTACATAGATTTTAATTTTTTTCCAATAAGTATTGGGGCTAAATTAATTAGTATTATTTTTTTCAGTGATGCGTTCCGCTTCATCAAGCCAACGGCATGATAGATTGCTCAAAAAATCATAAATAACTGTCCGAAGGACTCCTTCGGACAGTTATTTATAACTTTTTTCTCAACGACAAAATAATACTAATTAATTTTGAACGCCCGCTTACTCCAAACCAATAACTTGAAGTAACACCAAGTAATTATTCATAATAAAGTAAAAATAATAATGACAAAAATTCAACAAATCTTAGCGATGCTTGTACTAAGCATCAACCTTAGCACGGCACAATTGCCAACCCTTATAAAAAACATCAATAGCGACCCAAATATAAAAAAAGGTAGTATTGCTTCCAGTTCTGTCTATGGCGCACCTTATTTTGTAGCGACAAAAAATGGAAAAATGTTTTTCCACGCTTCCGACGATGGATATGACTATTATCCATACATTTCAGATGGCACAGCCGCAGGTACGGTAGCACTTTCTAATGATTATTCATATAATGGCAATCAGTCGCATGTCTATGACCCAATCAAAGACCGCTTTTACTACATTGGTTTCAAAAACCTAATTGGAAAGTATGACTATGAAGTATGGACTAGCGATGGCACAGCGGCAGGCACTAAAGTACTCAAAGATATAGAGCCAGGTACAGTAGGTTCTTACCCAGAAGCATTGACGATGATAGGCTCAAAACTATTTTTTGCTGTATTCAGTGGCGTAGGTAGAGGTTTGTGGGTCAGCGATGGCACAGAAGCAGGTACTGTATTACTTAATCCCGTTATAGCCAAAAACTTAACGGTCTATAAAGGAAAACTTTACTTTAAAGGTTATGACAAAGACCCTAACAATGATGACGCAGCCCTTTGGGAAAGCGATGGCACAGTGGCGGGTACGAAAAAAATCTACAGCCCAGCCGATTTTACAAAAGAAGTAGCTTCCATCCGTCCAGGCGCAAAAAATCTATACGTTGGGATAGGTCTTCAAGGAGGTGTTATTGCAAATGCCTATAATCCTGCTACTCAAAAACTTACACCTCTACACAATAACAAAGTCGTAGCTAATTTAGTAAGTTTCAACAACAAAGATTTTCTTTTTTGCACTTCTCTTGATGGCGGAGTTACGCCCAATGAGTTGCGTGAAACAGACGGTACGGTAGCGGGTACAAAACCAATTGTAAAATTAAAAAATTTTATTTATACATTTTCAGCTGAAAAGTATGCGGTATTCACTGCAACAGACACCAATGGCAAAGAACTTTGGGTAACAGATGGTACAGCTGCGGGTACTTATGAGATAGACCTCAACAAAGGTACAGGGAGTAGTGCACCCGAAGATTTCGAGCGCATCGGAAACGATATTTATTTTTCAGCAGTATATAATGATGGCAAAGACTACGGTAGAGAACCTATGGTTACAAATGGCACAGTAGCAGGAACAAAACTCATTGCAGACATGGCACCAGGTGCAGCGAGTTCATCGCCTCGTCATTTTTCATTAGCAACTTTTGGTGGCAAAACCAACCTGATATTTGCTTGCGAAGTAGATGCAAAAACAGGCTATGAACCGTACAAGCTCGAGATTAAATTAACCACTGATAGTAAAGACCAAACACAAGAAGACAAAACACTTTTTACCATACAGCCAAATCCAAGCAATAGCAATACTGTAGCAACACTCAATGTCGCCCTACAAGGAAGTACTGCTCAATTAAGCATATACGACCTTCAAGGAAAAGTCATTCAAAAACAAAGCATACAAAGCGAGCAACAAAACATCGAATTGAAAAACATGACCAAAGGAATTTACTTTGTCCAAATAATTACAAGCGATGCAAGAACAAACACACAGAAATTAATCATTCAATAAACTGTACTGCTAAGATTCAGCTTGACAGCAATTACTTACAGCCAATTTTTTAGTTTGGCTGTAAGTAATTTAGCCAGAGTTCTCACAATAAAAAATTAACAAAAACAAAAAATTATGAAAAAGCTATTAACAACACTTACACTCACACTTGCATTTCTAATGCAAATACTCATTGCTCAAAAGGAAGTAGATGTTTTTTCTGAAGGTGGCGATGACTCAGGTTCAACAACAACAACGGTTACAGAAAGCTGTACAACGCCACTTTTAAATGCCGACAAAAAAAATGCAGTGAACATCTGTTCAAAAGCACAACTCAGTGTAGCCAATCTTGCCAAAGCAGGAACAGATTTAAATGAAATCATACTACCCAATAGCAATTTGGTAGAAACCCATTCAGCATGGTACACTTTTACCATTGCCAGTTCTGGCACATTAGAGTTCAGTATTGGCTCACAATCAAGTAGTTCTGACGATGATTTAGACTTTGTATTGTTCAAAAAAAATATAAAAGGTGAATGGCAGCCTATCCGAGCAGCGACCAATGGACCAGAAGTAGGTGGCGAGAAAGTAACCTATTGCCAAGGTAAGAACTCAGGACTCAAAATGGGTGATCCTGACCTGTTCACAAAAGATGGTTGTGTCGTATCTTTAGAATCCACTAATGATGGATTTGTAGCGGGCATCAATGCGCTTCAAAGAGAACAGTATTTGCTTTGCATCAACAATTATTTTTCTTGTGGCGGTTTCACAATGAACTGGTCTGGAACCTGTACATTGGCGGATTGCCCTATATCTGCCAAAATTAGTTCCAATACGAACAATGGAACAGGTTTTGAAGTTAGTGAAGCATTTCCGAATCCAACTGACAACGAAATTAACTTTACAGTCTATCAACCAGCCACATCGAATACACCAAACGCAGAGATTACCATTAATATTATAGACATTGCAGGACGGGCAAGCATCAAAGAAAATAAAAGTATGATCGTTAAAGGAAAACAAAATTTTAACTTTGATACCACTACATTACCACAAGGCATATATCAAATCATCATAGACACCAACAATGAACGCTTTATTCGACGATTCGCCAAGCAATAACTTTATTTAATTTTAAATCCATATATTAAAAATTCAACAATAAATTCATATTATCATGGGAACATTAAAACTACTATCTACCACAATGCTGGCTTTGATACTTACAATTTTTTGTAATCAAAATATCCAAGCACAAGGCAACATTCTTACAGACAAAAATATTAGCACGGGCATCAGAGCGTATTATGATGTTGAACAGAATCAGATACTTCTACGCTGGGCACCTCAAAATTACCATACGTGGGAAATGGGGAACAAAAGAGGTTACGTCTTGACCAAAATGGTGAGCGAAAGACATGGTGAGAAAGTTCCATACGAGGAGATGTACGCCAATGCTCAGAATTTTCATTTACACATAGCTGGCCCAGATCAGTTTTTCAGCAATAGCAATGACAATGTTCAAATTGCAGGGAATGCAGTATATAATCCTGAAGAATTTCAACTTGAAACATTTACAAAGAATCCACTCATTGTAGCTAAAAACTTTGAAGACCAAAAGAAAAACAGGTATATGTTCAGTCTATTAGCAACAGACTTAAATGTGGAAGCTGCCCAATTGATGGCAATGTTTTTTCGTGACTATGAAATTGAACCCGAACATGAATACATTTTTAGTATAAAGGTTGCCAAGTTAGAACCTGAAGAAGAAAAAAATCAAACGGTTAATTTTATTACAGTACGTACATATCAAAAAGAAGTCAAGCCATTGCCAATGGTTTCTGATTTAATCACAGAAAGCGGTGATAGCACTGCAACGCTCAAATGGAAATTGGACGCAGATGACACCTACAACTCTTTTGACATTTATCGCAGTAGAGAAGACCAAGGCTTTGAAAAAATCACAAAAGAACGTTTTTTAGCAAATATTGAAGAAGGAACGCAAAACATCACTTATACCGACAAACTACCCGAAAATAAAGTAAAATACCAATATTATGTTGTCGGGCATACCTCTTTCGGCAAAGAAGGTCGTCGTAGTGATATTGTATATGCCGAAGGCAGACCAGCTCCATTGGCTTTTACACCTTCTATTGAAGACGTTGTGCCAATTGATAAAAATATAACCATTACATGGAAAGTTCCTGAAGAATATTTCAAAAAGATTAGGCACTTTCAAATTATTAGAGCAAATAAAAAAGATGGACATTATAGTTTAATTGCTGACCATCTTGACCCAGGCAAGCAAGAGTTCACGGATGATCAACCATTAGCAACCAATTACTATGTATTGGTTGCAGTTGATGAAAATGACTACGAAATTATATCTTCACCTGTTCTTGGACAATTAGAAGACCATGAACCACCTGCACCACCGCAAGGAGGCACAGCGACTATTGACAAAAATGGCAATGTTATCATTGAATGGCAAGCCAATACAGAAGATGATTTTTCAGGTTATCAAGTATTTACAAGTAACCATCAAGACGGTAATTACGTCGCAATTACAGAAAGTAAAATCAAACAAACAACGTTTAATCATTATTTTGATATTGACATATTGGCAGATAAAACTTATTTTAAACTTGCCGCTTATGATTTTAGGGAAAATCGCTCGGGCTTTTCAGAAGCCATTGAAGCGACGATTCCTGATGTAATTCCGCCAGCAATGCCTACAATAATTGACGTAAAATCAGTAACATTAGGTATTCAAATTGACTTTTTCAAAAGTCCAAGTAAAGATGTTGTCAAACACGAGCTTGAACGCAAAATATCAATTACTGATGAATGGAAAGTAATCCAAACGATTGATGCTTCTAATCCAATTCCATCTAATTTTTACTTCGATAACAAAGGTGAAATAATGGAAGAATACGACTATCGCCTTGTCGCTTATGACGATGCGGGGCTTTTTTCCATGTCAAAAGTATTCAGAGCTAAAAACTACGCAGGTGGATTTCACCCAGACATCATTAATCCCTATGCTTTTGAAGACAAAGCATTAAAATATACCTATCTCAACAATGCCAGCCAACTTACAAATGGAAATACGGGTATTGATGGCTATATTAAATTGTATTGGGAATATCCTGCAACGAAAAATATCTATGATTTTCAGATTTATAGAAGTTTTAACAGTAAGCAGCCAATTTTACTTAAATCCATCAATTATGACGATGCTATTTTTAAAGGAACAATAGCATTACCAAGCCCAAATGGTGGAAGCGGAAACGTTACATTAGGTAATCCAAATATAAGAAATACAAGCAACAGTTCTAACAATACGGGTAGTAATAATCCATCTGTCATAAAAAATACGACCAATACTTCAACAAGATTATTAGATGATAATTTGTATTTCTTATCTCTCAATAATGGTTATTATGAATATGTTGATAAAACATCAGGTTCTACCGTTGTATTTCCAGCAAGTATGAAATTATCACAAACGGTGATTACGTACGAAAATACTTTTGGGACTTATGATAACTATGTTGATGGTAGTGCTACTGTCCAAATGCCAACACTTTCAACTCCGAATCTCCAAGTAAAAGTTAGCGGAGCGATTACTGTTTATTACGATACAAAAACAGATATTACCCTTAATATTACAGGGCAAAAAACTGGAATTAACAACCCGACAATAAAAGGCGGAGGAAGTCCTGCTTCTCCAAATGCACTACTTGGTGCTAATTTGGTCTTTATTCAAAATGTCAATGGCTATAATGAATACGAAGATAAAGCTACAGGAACAATAGTAGGAATTCCAAATGGTTTTGCACAGCTAAGTCAAACAACATTGACTTTTCAAGCCATAAGCCAAAAAATAAGCTACGATGAATACTTAGACCCAAAAGGTTCAATAGTATTCATACCGACATCTGCAACACCAACATTAGTTAAAAAAGGACAGATTGGCACTTATGACTACTTTATAGATACGAATACAGACATATACATTCAAGTTCCTATTGGTTCACCAAATACAGGAACAGCAAATACAAATAAAGGGGCTTTGGTAGGCAAACTTTTGAGTTTTAGCCAAATGCAATTAGGTCACTATGAGTACATAGACAAAGCTTCTGGTGCAATAGTAGGGATTTCAACAAAAACCTACCCTAAATTATCTCAAACAACATTAGTTTATGAAAATACTACCAATACTTATGACAATTATCCAGATGTAGGAAATCCAGTTGTTTCAGTTGCCATTCCAACAGGAGCTACAACGACTTTGAAATTGCAATCATCGGTCAAAGGTTTTGACCGTTATGAAGATTCAGCAACAGATACTTATATGTTAATTCCCAATGCAGGAACGGGCAATAACCCAAATGGAAATACTGGAACTCCGCTACCCAATACTTCAAATTTGCAAGCCTTCTTAGTAGATGACGACGACCTAAATACTATTCTATCTCTTAAAAGTCCTTCAATTCTTGGCTACCAAGTTATTGTTAGATTCAAAGATGGCACGAGTTCTCGATTAAGCGCACCATTTAAAGTGCAGTAATAAGGTTGGGTTTAGCACACAGATTTTACAGGGTTTCGCTTAGAGAACCTGTAAAATCTGTGTGCTAAAATTATTTTAGTCTATCACCACAAACAGTAAATTAAAAAACAACTAAGAATGAAAAAATACAACATAATTCTACTCCTACTCCTTGTACTAAGTACCATCCTTAGCGCACAAAACCCAGTCATAGACACCAACACCATACACGGCTTACGAGAACTCGGCAAAGGCGTTGGCAGTGCCTACGAAGAAACCAACCACACGGGCATCAAAAATGAAGAATTCGCACAACTCGACAAAGCCGCCACAGACCTCAAAGCCGTTATTCCCGAAACCGTAGCACCAGGCTTCAAAGTCTTCGACTACGGCAGTTACCCTATT
>JAYWHK010000267.1:0-2597 GCA_043777755.1 Saprospiraceae bacterium | reverse complement strand
TATCAATCTGATGAGCCAAGTATCGCAGGTGCTGCAAATGCTACACCAGTAACTATTTTGGCTGCACCTCAGGTAGCGAATTTGACCTTAACAAAATCAGTTAATAAATCATCTTCGCCTCAAAACGGAGTGATAGAATATACTTTATCTGTTAAAAACAATGGCGCAGCAACCGTAAATGCACAAGTACAAGACTTCTTAGAAGGCGATGCAGAATATACGACTGATGCATTGGTATTTACACCAGCTTCGGCAAGTACAGGTACAGTAGTCAATACTTATGCAACAACAGGTACACTTGATGTTAGAGATTTATCAGTAGCAGCAGGTGCAACGGTTACGATTAAGGTAAAAGCAAAATTAGGCACAAATCCAGCAGTAAATGATACATTATCAAATAATTTTACTGCCAAAACAGGTTTAGGTGCTGATGCAGAATTTTATGCTTACAAACAATTTACTTCTAATAAAGTAAAAACATTGGTGCAAAACCTTCCAAGCCTTGCAGGTACAGTCTTTAATGACGGTGGCGCAGGTGGCGGAATACCAGGCAATTGTACCAAAGAAGGTACAGAAGGCGCAACGGGATTACCAACAGGATTGTATGCAAAATTAATCGCTTCGGGTGCAACTTCTGCATCACAAGCAGTAGCGGTAAGCTCAGGAACATATTCATTCCCAGCTGTAAATGATGGAAATTATACGGTAATTTTAGATGACAATACAACTTTATCTGATATTACTTCTACACTTCCTTTGGGTTGGACAGGTACAAGTAGTGCGGCAGGCGCATCAGCAAGTGGCGTATTTACACCGACTTTGACCTTCTGTATCAGCAATGTACCAGCACAAGTTACAATCGTAGCCGTTGCAGGTACAGTATTTAATGACAATGGTGCAGGTGGCGGAACAGCCAACAACTGTACAAAAGACGGTACTGAAACTGCGGCGGGTATTCCTTCGGGCTTATATGCAAAATTAATCAAAGCAGGTACTGTACTCAAAGTTGAGCCTATTGATGCCAACGGTGGATTTACGATGTCCGCAGTAAATGTAGGAACAGGTTACTCAATGATTATTGATAACAATGCTTCTTATACTGATGCCGTGTCGAATATTCCAGCCAATTGGACAGTAAGTACATGGACAGGAGATGTAACAGCGACTACGCCATTTACAGCACCAGCCTTGAAATTCTGTATGTATTACAGTTTGCCAACGTTCACAGTAACAGCAGCAGCTAATACAGTATTCAACGATGCAGGTACAGGTGGCGGAACAGCAGGAAACTGTACTCTTGACGGTACAGAAAGTGCAACAGGTCTTCCAACACCGCTTTATGCAAAATTAATCCAAGCAGGTACAGTGGTACAAACAGCAGCCGTCACAAGCGGAGGTTTCTCGTTCACCAATATTCCTGATGGTTCATACACGATTATTTTAGATGATAATAACACAAATACTGATGTTACGACAACACTTCCTTTGGGTTGGACGGGTACAACTTCATGGGCAGGCACTATCACAAGTGGTGTAGAAAGCCCAACGATGAAGTTCTGTATTTACAATCCGCCTCCTGGTCCTTGTGCAGCAACGACAAGTGCAGTAGGTGTAATGCCAGCAGGTGCGTATGTCTCAGCAGGTAGTGTCGTTACTGCAATGAACTCCGTAGATTTCGGAGCATCAGCAACAGGTATTTTAGGAACAGACCGTGGACCAAGCAATCGTGGCGCATACTTATTCAAAGCAGCAGCAATGCCTTTGAATGCAAGTAACGCTAACTTTATTGACGGTTATGTAAGAAAAACAGGTGGTGCAAACGTAACCTTCCCTGTCGGTGACAATGGTTCTTATCGCCCAGCGATTGTAAATTGGGCGGCAGCTTGTCCTTCACTTATGGAGGTAGCTTATTTTGGCGCAGACCCTAATATTGGTGTTACGTCGAAGTTAGCAGCAGGTGGTGGTGGAAACTTCCCAACTGCACCGTCAGGCGGACCATTCCCAACCAACCAACGTGTGACCAACTTATTCTCTGTTTCTGATAAAGAATATTGGGATATTAATGGTACAGACCAAGCGGAAATTACTTTGACTTGGAATGCAGCAAGTAATATCACAGGACTTTCAACCGCAAACGTGAACAACCTAAGTATCGCAGGTTGGAACGCAACGACAGGCAAATGGGAACGTATCCCTTCAACAGTTGTTGCAGGTTCTGACTTAACAACAGGTTCTATCAAAACAGATGCGGCAATTGTACCAAATACGTACAATGTTTATACGTTTGCAGGAACAATTATTCCAAATATTACAACAGTAAAAACAGCACCAGCAACGATTTCACAATTCGTGCCATTTGACTATTCTTTCTCTATTAAAAACAATGGTACTGTGCCAACAACAGCCAATACAATTGTTCGTGATACATTGAAAAATGGGTTGAAATACATTAGTTACTCAGGTGCATGGACTTGTGCTTTCGTAGGTACAACAGCTTCGGGCGACGATGTAGTAGAATGTACAATTTATTCTACCTTAGCACCAAGTACAAGTGTATTGGCAGGGCTTCGTGTAAATCCTACTTTGGGAGGCGCAAT
>JAYWHK010000266.1:0-20028 GCA_043777755.1 Saprospiraceae bacterium | reverse complement strand
AAAAAACCAACCCTTTCAAAAAATTACTTTTACCAGAGTTGTTTGGACCAATAAGCAAATTGACTCTTTGAAGATTCAAAGTGACATCACGAAGGCTTTTAAAGTTTTCTATTTTTATAGTAGTTATCATCTTTTTATTGTAAAAAATTTTCCCAAAGTTAGTTTTTTTTTCTAAAATAAAAAACCATTGCGCTTTGCACAATGGTTTTTTTCAAATATTTCTATCTTTTTTTCAAATTTAAGCCAAAACCGCTTCAAATTCCACCTCCATTTCCCCTTCCGCATTCACATGATGTAAATGAACTGTTTCTATTTCATTGATTAAAAGCGGGTCGTAAGGTGCAATGATTTTCACGTAATTGTCTGTAAAGCCGTGCATACCGAGTCCGTCACTTTGTTTTTCAAAAAGAACGGGGCGATTTGTTTTGGCGTGTTGTTCGTAGAAAAAACGACGTTTTTTCTCTGATAAAATCGTTAGCATTTCGTTTCTTCTTCTTCGTTCTTCTATCGAAATAATCCCTTCCATTTCAGCAGCAGGTGTATTTGCTCGCTCAGAATACGTAAAAACGTGTAGATAAGATATGTCCAATTCATTGATAAACTTGTAAGTTTCTAAGAAATCTTCTTCCGTTTCGCCAGGAAAACCAACGATTACATCAACACCTATACAAGCGTGCGGCATCACCTGTTTGATTTTTGCTACTCGCTCCGCATACAATTCTCTTTTGTAGCGACGACGCATAAGCATCAATTGTTTGTTGTTTCCTGATTGTAAAGGAATATGGAAATGCGGCATAAAACGTTGAGAATCAGCTACAAAATCTATGATTTCTTCGGTCAAAAGGTTTGGCTCGATACTCGAAATGCGGTAACGCTCGATGCCTTCCACTTTGTCCAGCTCTTTGATAAGGTCAATAAAAAGCTCGTTTTTCTTAGGTTTCAAACCTTCAATGACTTCTGTTCCATTGCCAAAATCACCAATATTCACGCCAGCAATCACGATTTCTTTGCAACCCATCGCTGCAATTTTTTCTGCATTGGCTACAACATTTGCGATTTCGTCGCTACGGCTTGCACCACGAGCTTGCGGAATCGTGCAAAAAGTACATTTATAATCACAACCATCTTGAATTTTCAAAAAAGACCTTGTGCGGTCACCAAATGAAAATGCACCTTGAAAATCTTTTACTTCTTTGATTTCGCCTGCTTGCACCATACCTTTTCCATGTGCTTTCGTAATACCATCAACAAAATCCATAATGCGGAATTTCTCGGCAGCACCCAACACCAAATCAACGCCTGGAATCTCAGCGATTTCTTGTGGTTTGAGTTGAGCATAACAACCCACCACGACAATTTTCGCTTCAGGCGAAATGCGCAACGCCTGACGCACTACTTTACGACATTTTCTATCCGCAAAATCCGTCACCGAGCAAGTATTTATCACATAAACATCTGCGCCTTGCTCAAAATTAACAATGGCGTAGCCTCCATCTTCAAACTGTCGTCCGATAGAGGAGGTTTCCGAAAAATTGAGTTTGCAACCCAATGTATAAAATGCAACTGAATTTGGTGTCATAAAAAGTCAAAATGTAAAAATTCAAATTTAAAATGTAAAAAATGAAAAGAACATAAAAAGTAAAAATTCAAATTTAAAATTTAAAAAACATTAAAAAGTCAAATTTAAAATGTAAAAAAACATGAAAAGTCAAAATGTAAAAATTCAAATGTAAAATTTAAAAATATCTGGATTGCTATTTTGTTTTTCGTAATTTAGCACTTGCAACACTTTTTACAAAAATAGCAACCAATTCTCCGCTTTCTTGGAGAGCAGGAATACTAATTTCTTTTTTTATCATGCCTTTTTGGTCTATTATTTTCAAGCAAATCTGAGTTTCTCGCAATTCTTTCAAACAGATGCATAGTTTATGATAAAAGTCATTGTTAGATTCTGCTGCCTGTGCTTCTCCATAATTTAATGCAGGAGAAGTTCCTGAGCGAGTAATTTGTCCTCCAAGATGTTTTCCAGCAAATGTATTTGGTAATTGATCTGCTAAATCTAAAATCATTACTGCAAAACCAATGAGTCTTTCTTCTATGTTATACTTTTTAGGAGTATTTTCCATTTATTCTTTTTCATTTTTTACATTTTGAATTTGAATTTTTACATTTTGACTTTATACTACTCACTCATATCCATTGTATGAAACACATTTGCTACATCTTCGTCTTCCTCGAATTTGTCAATCAACTTGATAAGGTCTTCGGTTTGAGCGTCGCTTACCTGTTTCAAAATCGTTGGAATACGAATCAATTCAGCATTTTCGATTTCGATTTTGCGTTCTTCGAGTGCTTTTTGCATCGTACCAAATTCTTCAAAAACAGTATAGATTAGGATTTCGTCGTCTTCGATTTTCATTTCGTCTAAGCCAAAATCAATCAATTCAAACTCTAAATCTTCAATATTTTGCCCTTCTGCCTTGATGCGGAACAAACCTTTGCGAGCGAACATATAATCCACCGAGCCAGAAGTACCCATCGAACCATTGTTTCGGTTGAAATACAAACGAATATTGGCAACGGTACGAGTCGGATTGTTCGTAGTGGTTTCTATCAAAAACGCAATGCCATGTGGGCCATAACCTTCATATACGACCTCTTGGAAGTCATCTGCATCTTTTGACGTAGCACGCTTGATGGCGGCATCAACATTCGTTTTTGGCATATTTGCCTTACGTGCGTTCAACATCGCAACACGCAAACGAGGATTATTCTCAGGGTCTGCAACGCCTTCTTTACAAGCCATTGCGATTTCACGACCTATTTTAGTGAAAACCGTTGCCATATTTGCCCAACGTTTCATCTTTGTCGCTTTACGGTATTCAAATGCTCTTCCCATTAGCCTCTCCTAAATCCTCTCCTGAGGAGAGGATTTCCCAACGCAGTGTTGGAAATTTTTTTGTGAAAAATATTTATTAAAAATCGTGCAAAATTACGACAATAAAAAACGATTTGCAACGAATTTTTAGAAAAAAACAAAGCATTTTTAGTAAAAATAAATTTAATCATTTTTTTTAGCTTCTGAAACCATTTATTTTATCTGATTTTCAAATACTTTTATCGTATTTTTTTTCTTTTTTAATAAAATGAAAATATATTTGTACTTTATTTTTCAAAATCAAAACTTAAAAAATTATGTTAGATCAAAAATTAACTCCTGACGAAAATTCAGTTTCACCACGCCCAACAGCCGTCCGTTATGGCTTGATATTGGGTTTGCTTTCTACTATTGCAACTTTGGGTATGACCACTATGGATATGGTGGATTATACAGGCGAAAAAAGTAATATTCTATCGAATTTGGTTACTTGGGGCATTACAATTGGTGCGCTTTATATGGCAATCAACGAACACAAGACAAAAGATTTAGGTGGATTCATTTCGCTTGGTCGTTGTGTAAAACTTGGACTTTTGATTGGTTTGATTTCTGGTATTATTGGAGCTATTGGTATGACCATTTATTTTCAAGTTATTGCACCAGATTTTTTAGCAAATGTTGCAGAATCTATGCGTGATAAATTTGAAGAACAAGGAATGAGTGGCGATCAATTAGAAAGTGCCATGGGTGTGATGAAAATAATGATGAGTCCAACGTCTTTTGCAATTATTGGAATTGTATTTAGCGTGATTTTTGATGTTATTTTTGCATTAATTTTGGGACTTTTCATGAAAAAAGAAGCGGCAACGCCTTTTAATTAATGGTTTTTATTATTCGTCTTTAAGCGTGTAAGAATTTGATTGTCAAGTTCTTACACGCTTTTTTTTGTAAAAAAACATAAGAACTTAGGCACTAATTTATCGTGATAAACTTGTGATAATTTAAACTTATCTTTGTTCCAAAATTTAGTAGCAATGAATATTTTAATCATAGAAGACGAAGAAAATATCGCAGAATTGATTGCGATTCACTTACGAGATTTACCTGCAAGTGTCACGATTCGCAACAATGGCTGGCAAGGTCTTGATGAAGCTCTGACGGGAAAATACAATTTGATAGTCTTGGATTTGATGTTGCCTGGCATCAATGGAATGGAGATTTGCCGACAGATTCGACAAAAAATGCGCTATTTGCCTATCTTGATGCTAACCGCAAAATCAGAGGAAGAAGACAAAATCGCTGGACTTGAACAAGGTGCAGATGATTACCTTACAAAACCTTTTAGTACAGGAGAACTTTTGGCTCGTGTAAGGGCAATTCTTCGTCGTACTACATTGGAAACCAAGGTATTAGAAAAAAATATGACTCGGATTCAAAGGGGTGAATTGTCGATGGATTTGGAAAATAGAAGTGTTGCAAAAGGTGGTAAAAACATTGATTTGACAGTGAAAGAATACGAACTATTACAGCTTTTCATGCAGAATCCAAGCCGACCTTTTACCCGAACAGAGATTTTAGATGAAGTATGGGGCGAGCAATTTGAAGGACTTGAACATACCGTCAATTCAAATATCAATCGCTTACGAGCAAAAATTGAGGACAATCTCAATGAACCTAAGTATATTTTGACGGCTTGGGGCGTAGGTTATAAATTTAACAGTGAAGACTTATTCTAAAAATGAGTGTAACAAATAAATCACAAGTCAAAAGGATTATTCCGACTGTTGTCATTGGTTTTTTAGTGCTTTTGACCTACTTTTTGATTTTTTCGTACCGCAATGCCTTAGCGGAAGCCGAAAATACGACATTGATGCGTTTGGGTGGCATTGTGAACTCAATGGCATTGCAGATTGACGGCGATGCACACCAGCATTTGACAATGCACTATCTTCAAAAAGATGAAATTCTGACTACGCAGCAAGACAGTGTTTATCTAAAAATTCATAAAGTACTGAAAAGCAATTATGAAGCGAATATGTTGCATACGCCAATTTACACCATCATATTTGATTCATTGTCAAGTAAATACGTATTTGGAATTACCTCTTCTGAAAAGCCTTATTTCCGTCATGCTTACAATTCTGCGCCTAAAGAATTGATGGAAAAGCATTATGGAGGTGCTATGATTCCAATGTATAAAGATGAATTTGGTGCTTGGCTTTCGGCTTTTGCAGCCATCAAAAATAAAAAAGGGCAGGTCGTAGGTTTGGTACAAGCTGATGAGAAATTCGATGATTTTATACAACGTGCAAGGCAAAATGTATTCAAAAACCTCTTTCTTAGTTTATTGTTTTTTGGGGCGTTTTTAGTTATTTTGATTCGCATTTTACAGCCAATTATCAGAAAAGAGCAAGAAGACAAAGCACTTATAGCTGCTGCAAATGTCCAAATCAAACAATTGGATAATTTTCGTAAGGAAATGATTGCCAATATTTCCCACGACCTCCGCACGCCAATGTCGAGTATTTTAGGTTACTCTGAAATTTTATTGCAAAAAAAAGCACAACTTTCTGATAATGAGCAAGATAAATATCTCAATGTTATTATGAAAGAAGCGAAACGTTTGAATAAAATGATCAGTGAATTGTTTGATTTGTCAAAATTGGAAGCTGGCGAAATCATTTTATCCAAAGAACAACTTAATATTCAAGAACTTGCACAAGATATTTTATATAAATACAATCTTGCTGCGCAAGAAAAAAAGGTAACTTTATTGACAGAATTTGAAAATAACCTACCTTTAATAACAGCGGATATTCGTTGGATTGATAGAGTTTTGCAAAACCTTATGGACAATGCGCTAAAATTTGTGAATGAAGGTGGTTTTGTTCAATTTACGATTTTCACTAAAGACAATTTACTCCATTTTAAAGTGTGTAACAGTGGTGAATGTATTGACGAAGCTGCTATTCCTTACATTTTTGACCGTTATTTTAAGGCAAACACAACCCGTAAAGACAGCACGGGATTGGGATTGGCAATTGTCAAAAAAATAATTGATTTGCACGAAGGCAACATCATTTGCGAATGTAATGGTAATATTACGACATTTAAGTTTAGCCTTTCTTTGTAAAATAGTAATTGTGATATTTTTGTGATAACCTAAATGTATCTTTGTATTATCAATTAATCAAAATCATTTTTTAATTATGAGAAAAAATAAAATCACACTTTGTATTTTGCTGATTATCAGCATTTTAATGTCAGAAAAATCTTTTGCACAACAAGCGTGGACAAAAGAAAAAGGTAAGTTTTATGCTCAGATTGGAGCTTCTTATTTGACTTACAACCAACTTTTAAATGGCGAAACAAGTACAAAATCTTGGACAAAACTAAACGCTGATTTCACCGATATGACCGTACAGGCTTATGGAGAATATGGCGTAACGAACCGCATTACGTTGTCTGCGCAATTGCCTTTTCGCTTACTTTCTTCAAAAAACGTCATACAACCAAACACAATTTCGGAAGGTTCTTTGACCGCTTTGGGAAATATTCAGGCGGCTGTTACAGGCAATTTTTACAATAAAGATGGTATAGTAATCTCTGGGAAAGTAAATGTTGGACTTCCTACTGCAAAGTTTGACGCTAAAACTGGTTTGCGTTCAGGTTTTGATGCGACGAGTGTTGAACCTTCAATATTGGTAGGTTATGGTCATGCAAAGTTTTTTGCGAGTGGCGAAGCAGGTTACGTTTTACGCAACAATAATTACAGCAATCGAACACACGTGGCGGCTCAAATTGGTAAATTTTTTGGTAAAAATAAAAAATTAATGGGCATTTTCAATATTGAACTGTTGAAAAGTGGTAGCGATGGCACTTATGACGACGGAACTTCCATAAAAACAGGACTCTATCTTGATGAGCAATCTTACTTATCGCCAACGTTTAAGTTCGGTTACAAAGCAAATCCAAAAGTAACACTTTGGCTTTCGGCAGGTGGCGGACTTCCTCCAATTACTAAAAACATCGCAGCAAGTCCTGGCTTGAGTTTTTCTGTGAGTTACCAAAATTAAAAAAAATGGATATTTCAAAAAAAATACCGTTGTTTTTTCTTTTTCACTCTTTTTTTTCTCAGAAAGAAAAGAGTGAAAAAGAAAAATTAAGACCAATCTGGTGGACGAAGCTGACAAATTCTGAATATTGGTCTTCAAAAACAGTGTATTGGCTGTTGTCGCCTGTTTTGATTTGGAATGCTTGGCGAGCAAAATCACTTACTTTTTTCACAGCCGTAAATCCGAGTTGGAAGTATGGAGGACTTTTTGGAGAAAGTAAAAAAGCGATTTTAGACCGTATTGCAGATGAATACAAGCCAATTACTTTGCTGGTTGAAAAGCAAAATTTGACAAATGCGCTCCAAAAAGATTTTATTCAATCTGTTTTTTTGTCAAAAAAAGCTTTTATCGCCAAACCTATTTTGGGAGAAAGAGGCGATGGTGTCACTAAAATAGAAAGTGTCCGTGATTTGATTTTGTACAATCAAAATGCTGACAATGAATACATTATACAAGAATTTATTGATTATCGGATAGAGTTGGGTGTTTTTTATAGCCGAAAACCAAGCGAAGCGAAAGGAAAAATTACTTCCATTACGCTCAAAGAATTTTTGAGTGTGACGGGTGACGGGAGAAGCACATTAGCAGAACTTATTGCTTTCAATAGTAGAGCTCGTTTTCAAGAAAAAAAACTAAAACTAAAATTTGAAAAAATTTGGCAAAATACCGTTCCTTATGGTGAAACGATAGAACTGGAAGGCATCGGAAACCATTGCCGAGGAACTCGCTTTATCAACGCTAACTACTTGATTACGAAAAACTTAGAAAATATTTTTGAAAAAATAAGCCGTCCAATTGACGGTTTCCAATACGGACGTTTTGACCTTAGAGTTCCCTCATTAAACGACCTTTACAATGGAAAAAATATCAAAATAATGGAATTGAACGGCACAAATTCTGAACCAACACACGTTTATGATTCTACATTCGGTTTTTTTAGAATGTACCGTGATTTGGCTTGGCATTGGACTCGAATGGCTGATATTGCGATTGAAAACCAACAAAATGGTACAAAATCGAGCAAATTAATTCCGTTTTTAAAAGATTTAAAAGCATATTTGTAACTTTGACAGCATGGATTTAGTCCATGATTTTTAACATAAAAAATTTTTTACAATGAAAAAAATACTATTATTAGTACTCACACTTGGTTTATTCTTTACCGCTTGCAAAAAAGATGAAATTGCTACAGATGATACACCAATCGTCGCAGCACCAACAGACAAGACGCTTCTTTCTGGAACATTTGAGAGTAATTCTCACCCGACAACGGGTAATGCAAAAATCATTGAAAACGTTGAAAAAAAGAAGTTTTTAGTTTTAGAAAACCTCAAATCTGATGCTGGTCCTGATTTGAGAATTTATTTGGCAACAGACAAAACTGCTACAAGTTTTGTTGAAATTACAGCAAAAGTCAGCAATGGTAACTCAAAAATCGAATTGCCCGCTACCGCAAATACTGACAAACAAAAATTTATTTTGATTTGGTGTAAGCAATTTTCTGTGCTTTTTGGCAGTGCAGCATTGAAATAATACAACAATACGTGATACTTTTGTGATATGTGTATTGTATCTTTGTGAAAAGATAAATAACCAACATTTACGTATGATAACTTCAATTTCCATCGAAATCCTCGAACAACTCAAAAATCAGATAGAACGCCTTGACGCAACGCAATTTTCAGAGCGTTTGGAGGTTTTTAATGGCAGTAGCATTGGCGGTCACGCTCGGCATATCATTGAATTTTACGATTGTCTTATACAAAGTGCCGAAACAGGCATCGTCAATTACGACGCTCGGCAACGGGATATGCAAATTGAGCGAAACCGTGATTATGCTATTTTTATCATCAAAAAAATAATTTTTAAATTAAAAAGCCTTGAGAATTGTGTTAAAAACATTGTGTTGGAAGTTAAGTTTGGACAAAATTTAATTAAAAATATAGCAACCAGTTTTCAACGAGAAGAGGTTTATTTAATAGAACATTCGATTCATCATTTTGCTTTGATTCGGATTGGGATTCAGACCAATTTTAAAGATGTTTCCATTGACAAAAATTTTGGTGTGGCGTTTTCCACAGTAGAATTTCGTCAAGAAAAATCAAAAACAGTAATTTGTTAAAAGAACCAAAATAAGTGTAGTTATCTACATTTGTAAAGTCCCTCCTTTGGTCATAAAAGACTCCTTTGGAGAGGGATTTAGGGAGGCTTTAATTATGTGTGTTTTAACCTATATACCTCATGCTGACGGGCGTGTTACCATCACGCACAACCGTGATGAACATATTTCACGCCCCAAGGCATTGCCACCACAAAACTATCTAATTGATAATGAGCAAGTTAGCTTTCCAAAAGACCCACAAGGTGGTGGTACTTGGTTTGCAGTACATCAAGATTGGATTTGTTGCTTGTTGAATGGAGCTTTTGAAGCGCATCTGAGCCAACCGCCATATCGAGTGAGCCGAGGAACTATTATCACAGGTTTCTTTCAAAATCCTGATATTCAAGACTTTATCAAACGTTTTGAACCGCAAGGCATCGAGCCGTTTACATTTTTGGCTTTTGATTTGAAGTCAAAAAAAATACATCAAATGGTGTGGAACGAACATATCTTGCAAATCCGACATTTAGATGCTGAACAAACGCATATTTGGTCGTCTTCAACCTTGTACAATGCGAATATCAAAGCGACAAGAGCGCAGATTTTTAAGCAATTTGCAGGTATTAAACCGACGCAACAGCAAGTTGTTGATTTTCATAAAGTGAACATTGACAATGACTTACATCAAAGTTTTTTTGTTAATATTAATGAAAAAATCAAGACGGTAGCCATTACGCAAGTAACGGGACGGCACGGTGCAATGAAGTTGCGGTATATGCCATTTTATGATAAACAGAAAATTTAAAAAGACGGGATTTTAAATTAAAATCGCAAAATGAAACGTTGGTAGCGTTTTATCTTGCGATTTTTTTGTTGTACTAAGTACTTCGACTGAAATAACCGACATTTTAAGGTACTATAAAATATCTTAGTGTACAGAAGTTCGTGCTGCTGATGAAGTTACTTATGTTTCATAATTTTTGCACGCAGATTTTCGCAGATGATGCTTCGCATCACTCACAGATTTTCACGGATTACCTACGTGAAAAATCAGCGAAAATCCGTGAGTGAAATCAATTTATTGATTTTATCTGCGAAAATCCGTGTGCGAAAATACGTTTAGTTCACAAGCACGAAATTTCGGACACTAAGTAAAATGGTCTAAATCAATTAGTTAAAAAACTTAATACTTGCGATGAGCGCATTTTGCGACACCATGCTTTGCATGACTTATTGACTTACGACTACTATTTTTAAGCTACTTCTCCGCCACAACTCGAACCAGCACCAGCTGTACAACCGTAACAATGCTGATTCAAAACGATTGACCGTTCCAAAAGGCTTTCAAAATCAAAGTTGTCTAAATGTTTGGAAGCATTTGCTACTTTCAAATCCAACATTTGATTAAAATCACAATCGTAAATAAAACCATCCCAACTGATGGAAATGGTATTTCGACACATGACTCCTGCAATCGTCATTGGATTAAAAGCGTCAAGAAGTGATTGCATATAGCTTTCATAGTTGTCACTTTCTAATAAATAATCCAAAAAACGGCTTATTGGCATATTGGTGATGCAAAAAAGGTTGTTGAAATCAATGTCATATTTGCGTTTGAGTTGGCGTTTGAACTCTGGTTCTAATACATTTTGTGCCGCTGGCAAAAATGCGCCCGAAGGATTATACACCAAATCTAAGGTCAAACCGCTGCCTTCTTTGGCATAACCAACAGCATTGAGCATCTGAAGTGCCTTGATAGAATCTTCAAAAACACCATCACCTCGCTGACTATCGGTACGACTTGCACTATAAAACGGCAAAGAAGAAACGACTACGACTTTATGTTTGGCATAAAAATCAGGTAAATCGTAATATTTCGGATTGGCAACAATAATGGTCAAATTACAACGAACCATCACTTTTTTACCCAATTTGCTACATTCTTCTACAAACCAGCGAAAATATTGGTGCATTTCGGGTGCGCCACCTGTAATATCCACCGTTGGAATATCGTATTTTGACAAAATAGCCAAACATTTTTCAAGGTGCGCTCGGGTCATCATTTCGTGAGCTTTGTCAGGCCCAGCATCAACGTGACAATGCGCGCAAGTCTGATTGCACAGCTTGCCAATATTCAGTTGGAAAATATCAATCCCAGAAGGACGCAAAGATTTAAAACCAAAATTAGCGATTTTTGCGCCAAAAGGTTCAAATTTTATATCAATTTTAGCATTGCCATTCAATACATCCAATTGAAAAAAAGTACTCGATAATTCACTACCTCTAATAGATAATGATTTAGTGCGTTGTTTTATTGCCATAATTACATAGACCCATCCTAAATCCTTCCCAAAGGGAAGGACTTACAAATGTAGATTATACGTTGATTAATACCATATTTCTCAGATTACATAGACATTTTGTCAATGTGCTTCATCATTTGGGTACTGTACACCAATGTTATTCCAGCCTTCATGGTGGCTGCAACGTGGACAGCTTCCATCATTTGTTCTTCGTCACAACCTTTTTGCATACAAGTACTTGTGTAAGCATCTATGCAATAAGGGCATTGCAGCGCATGAGAAACTGCGAGCGCAATAAGAGCTTTTTCACGCTCGGTCAATGCACCTTCTTTCATTACTTCGCCGTAATAGTCAAAGAATTTTTTGCCCATTGGCTGCTGAAGTTCAGATATTTTTCCAAAATTTTTTAAATCCGCAGGGTCGAAATAATTATTCATAATTTTGTAATGTTAGATTATTAAGTAGTCCTAAGTCAATAAGTCCTAAGTCTTTTAACTCATTGACTTACAATACTTTATAGTGTTTTAAAATGTCGATTATTTCAATTGAAGTACTTACATACAAGATTTTTCGTTTGAGTAGAATTTAGAATCTAAAAAACTTGAAATTTCGTTTTTCGATTCTAAAATTCAGAATTTAGAATTTAGAATTTAGAACAATTACTTTTCCAATAAATCAGGACGGCGTTCTTTGGTTCGTTGTATGGATTGTTCGTAACGCCAATCGTCAATTTTTGCATGATTTCCAGACATAATCACGTCGGGAACACGCCAACCACGAAACTCGACGGGTCTTGTATAAACGGGTGGAGCGAGCAAATTGTCTTGAAAAGAATCAGAAAGTGCTGATGTTTCGTCGTTCATTGCACCAGGAATCAAGCGTCCAATAGCGTCCACCATCAGTGCCGCAGCTATTTCACCACCAGAAAGCACAAAATCACCAACAGAAATTTCCATCGTAACGAAGTTATCCCTGATGCGTTGGTCAATGCCTTTGTAATGTCCGCAAATGAACAAAAGACTTTTTCCCAAAGAAAATTTATTTGCCATTGGTTGGTCAAAAGTTTTGCCATCGGGTGTCAAAAAAATAACCTCATCGTAGGTGTTTTTTGAAGTCAGTGATTCAATACAATTGACCAGAGGTTCGCACATCATCACCATTCCAGCACTTCCACCGAACTGATAATCATCTACTTTTTTGTGTGGACCAATACCAAATTCACGCAAATTGATGATGTTGATTTCAATAATGCCTTTGTCCTGCGCCCGTCGCATAATGGAATGATTCAAAGGACTTTGTAATAAATCGGGAAGAACAGTTATGATGTCGAAACGCATTTTTTTACTAAATTGTTTGGTGTTGTTTTTGGTTGTTTGGCAATAGTTTGATGGTGTTCGCTTTGATTGAACTATGACAAACCATTGCAAACTCAAAATTAACTATGTGCAACTATAAAGTCAATAACCCTACTGGCAAATTCATTAAAATTTCTTTTTTATCTTTGTCAATATTCACGATTAAAGACGGATGAAGCGGTATCAAAACCTCTTTTTCTTGGTAGGTTACTGCAGCGACTTCTTGCTGAGGCATATCTATAACCTCCTCAATAATAGCGATTTGTCCAATTTCTTCATCTAATAAAAGGTAGCCTTGTAAATAGGTATAGTTTTCAGAAGCGGGCAAAGTGCGCTCATCAGCATCTAAAATATCCACTTTCCGAATAGACAACTCTTTGCCTTGGATTTCCATTGCTTTTTCTTTGCTGTCCACATCTTCAAATTTGACAATTGTAGCATTTCCTATACGAATACTTTCCACAAAGTAGGGCAATTGTTTTCCTTTTATATTAAAAAAAACAGTATCGCAAAGGTCAAAATCTTCCTCGTACATTTCTTCTACAAAGACTTTGATTTCACCATTCAAGCCATGGGGCTTTTGCGCATAACCTATTTTTACAAGTTGTTCCATATTTTAAATTCTAAATTCTTTTATTTTAAATCCTAAATTCTTTTTATTCTAAATTCTTTTTATTCTAAATTTTACGATTGCTCTTGAACGTTTTATCACGTTGGCAACAATTAAACATTTTAACGTTCTAACATTTTAGAAGCTGTACTATTATTTTATGCTCTATTTTATTACATCACGAATTGGTGAAATTCGATATAAAAACTTGTTTTTATGATGATTTGTAGTAGATAAAGAAATTCGTGTAATTCGTAAATTAGAGAAATTCGTGTTAACTTTTTTTACATAAATTATTAGTTCAGCTTCACATTTTATATTTCCTCAATTTTCCAACCGTCAATACATTTATTTTCAATATCAAAATTAATACCTAAACCAAAGATGGTTTTATTTAAAAATCTATATTTGTCGGCATATTTTTTATCCAAAATCTGCTGGAAAGCAATTTCTGCCGTTTTTTTAATTTTAAATTCAAAGATATACACATAATTATTTGTTTTCACAACGGCATCCATCCTTCCATTTGAGGTATTCACTTCGCTTTCAATTTGAAAACCAATATACCTGAAAATAATATGTACCAATGAATGAAAAAACGCTTCTCTGTCATATTGTAGTAATTGTGAAGGAATATCTCGCAGCATCGAGTTCAAAATCTGTACAACTCGCTCCATTTTATGGTCTAAAAAGGCATCTTGCAGGTTAAAAAGAGGTGTATCAATATGCTGTTTTCCAGTCATTGCTGCCAAAATCTGGTTGGAAATAGCTTGCTCCACTTCTCTATTCGGATAATCTAAAACGTAAGTACCATTTCTAATATCCCTTTGTTTTACCGTCAAATAACCCGTTTGAAACATCAAAGTCCTAATATTCAAATCTTCAATGTCATAACTATCTAAAATCATATTGTTCACCTTCAATTGATTAAAATCGAACATTCCCGTTTCTTTGATAATATCTATCAAAAACTTAGGAGAGCCCGTTCTGTACCAATGTGCCTCAAAAGTTCGATTTTCCAAAAATAGCAATACCGAATACGGATTATAAACACTTGATTCTGCGTCCCAACTGTAACCATTGTACCACTTTTTTATATCTTGCAGCACTTCCGTTTTACTATATCCTATTTCTTCTGCCGTTGCTTCAATATGTTCATCAAAATTATTTAGAAATTCTTCTTGAGTATAACCTACAAGTGTAGCAAATTTTTTGGCTAAAGTAATGTCTTTTAAGTGATTCAAATGAGAAAAAATACCAGTTTGGCTAAATTTAGAAACGCCAGTCATAAAAAACAGCTCAATATTGTAATCGTTGCTTTTCAAACAAGTATAAAACTGTCGTAAAACATCTCTATGTTTTTTTGCTTTATCATGGTTGGGTGTTTCTAAATAATCAATAATTGGTTTGTCATATTCATCAATCAAAATGACTACTTTACCTTTTGCTTTCGCTAATTTTTGAATCAATTCTTCAAATTGCGCTCCACAAGTAGTTGTTTGTAAAACAATATCGTGCTGCTCGGCTTCTCTTTTTAAATAAGCTGAGATTGTATCTTCTAAAGGCGTTGTTTTATAATCCAAAGAATTGAATGGAATGTGAATCACTGGATTTTTCCTTGACCAATCCCATTTATCTTCTATCCAAAGACCTGAAAAAAGATGTTTTTCTCCTTGATAAATAGATTTTAAAGTGGAAAGTGTCATTGATTTTCCGAAACGACGTGGACGGGAAAAAAAATAGGTATTACCTCCGCCTTGTGTCAGATTGTATATAAGCTCTGTTTTATCAACATAGACACAATTACTTTCTCGTAACTTACTAAAAGTTTGGATGCCTATGGGTAATAGTTTTTTCATTTTAAATAAATTTACCTGCAAAATTACCATTTTTTATACAAACCAATGTCAAATTTTATTTTTTTTCATAAAAATAACACACATTCTTTGCGTTCAAACGTTTTTGATTGTAAATTTGTAGTATGAAATTTTTGTATATATTTTTTTTATTATTTATTTCGCTAAAAACAAACGCTCAAAGCTACCAAGAATTGATGGCAGAAGCGAACAAATATGGGAATAATGCAACAGAGCAGGCGTTGCGTTACGCTCGTTTGGCTTCTACTCAGGCACAAAAAGAGTTTGGAACAAGTAGCAAAGAGTATGGTGGAAGTTTGAATTTGATAGGTGAATTGTTGAAAAAAAAAGAACAATACAAAGAGTCAGAACAGTATTTACTCAAGGCGCACTCTGTTTTTTCGGATAGTTTGAAGGTAAATTGTGAAGAATATGGCGCTAATTTGATGTCTTTGGGCAAGTTTTTTCACCAAACGAACCGTTATGATAAGGCTTATTTTTGGTTCAAACAATTCATTGATTTTAGCGACAAATACGGAACGCAATGCCAAGGAGCGTATGCTTTTGTTGGCGATTTTTACAGTTCGATTGGCGATTATAAAAAGGCAAAATTTTATTTGGAAAAAAATGTCAAAGATTGTGCTTTTTTAGAACAAAAAGCACCTCTGGAATATGCTTATAGAGTGGAGCGATTGGCTGATTTTTATGCCAATATGGGTAATTATTTGGCAACAGAAAGGCTTTATCAAAAGTGCTTTCCGATTTTTCAAAAACAAATTCCTGTCGGGCATCCAGAATGGGCTTACATTCAATCGAAGTATTTGAGTTTTTTAATCAATCTAAAAAATTATAAAAAAGCAGAAAAGGTAATCGGCGAACTTTTCCAAATTCCTTACACTAAATCAAGTGTCGAAATCCTCCAAAACATTGCCAATGCTTATTGGCGAATGAACCGATTGCGTGAAGCGGAAACCTTTTTTTCCTATTGCGTCAATTTGCGAATCCAACAATCAGAAAATGGGAAATGCACTGATTATCAATTACTTACACAACTCGGTGCACTTTATGCCGAACAAAAAGACTTTGAAAAAGCAGATGATTATTTGTTGTCTGCCGAAAAAATAGCCGAACAAGAAGGCTTGCAGGAACGCATCAAAACAAACAAAGCAAGCGAAGAAGAAAAAGACATTTATATTGATATTTTGCTGCATACGGGTCGCTTGTATGCCAAGCAAAAAAACTACGACAAAGCCATTCCTTATTTTCAAAAGGCAAAAAAAACCATTGATTTACTCTCAAAAGTGAACGATGAAAGGCAGCGAGAAGTGATTCATCAGCTCATCGTGGCAAACAGTGTCACGGGCAATTACAAAGCACTTTTTCCTTTGCTCGAAAAAGACATTTATAAAGCAATGATCGAGCAAAAAAATCGAGTTTTGCCCGTTGTTGGCACTCGATTAAGGGAACTTTTTTTGGAAAAAATCGAGCGTTACAACCAGTCCACCGCTTCGATTGTTGCAGCGTCATCGAAGAATATTGAGCGCAGTGGAGAACTCATTTACGATTATGCTTTGTTGAACAAAACAGTTGCTTTGCAATGGAATCTGAGCGACCTTACATCAAGCCGAAAAAGTCAAGACAGTAGCGTTATTATCAACTTCAAAGCATGGCAAAACGTCAAGCAAAGATTGGGTTATGCACAAATGAGAGAGTCTGATAATGAGCCACTTAGAGATGAATTAGAAGAAATTGAGAGTAAATTGACACAACAACTTTCTCTTTCAAAAGATTATTTTCAGGAAGTAAATTGGCGAGATGTGCAAGCAAAATTAGCTCCAAATGAATTGTCTATTGAGTTCCTTTCTATGCCTGATTTTGATGTAGAAAACAATCTAATTTCCAACGATACGCTTTATTATGCAGTGATTTTGGGTTACAATTCTACGTCACCTGATGTCGTAAAGCTGTTCAAACAATCGGAATTAAAATCGCTTTTGGCAAACGGAGATGATTTTTATTTTGACCAACAAAGTTATGAGCTAATATGGAAGCAAATAGAGCCTTTTACAACCAATATTGCGACGATTTATTACGCTGCAACGGGTCTTTTTCACACCATTTCATTGCCTGCATTAATGGCTTACGATGGCAAAAAACTAATTGAAAAACACCAATTCCAAACCCTTCTTAGCACCCGTGACCTTGCGCTCAAAGACCGTAAAAACGAAGTGTTGCGCAAAGGAGAAGTGTTGATTTTTGCAGGAATGAACTATGAGCAATTTTCGGAAGAAACGAATTTTCAAGCGACTTTTTCAAACGACAATATCAATGAGGATTCTCTTTTTAGATTGGACATGATGCGAGGAAAAGAAGAACGTTATCCGACCTTGCCTTTCACAAAAATCGAAGGCGAAAAAGTACAAAAAACAAGCAATGACAATGGTTTTTCCACTCGTTTTTTCTATGATGTTTATGCTACTGAAAAAAATATAAAATTATTGACAAATCAAAAAAAACCACCTAATGTATTGGTTGTCAGCACACATGGATTTTATAACCCCAAAGATATTACTTCTGAAAGTCCTTTTAGCTGGAACAGTGAGCCGCTGATGCGTTGTGGTTTGGTGATGGCAGGAGCGAACAAATCTATCCACGAAAATAAGATTTTTGGCAGCTCCAACGATGGCATTTGGACGGGCTACGAAATCGAAGAAAGCAATCTAAGCAATACACAATTGGTCATTTTGTCCGCTTGCGAAACAGGCAACGGCGAACTAAGTAACAACGAAGGTATCTTTGGTTTGCAACGGGCTTTTAAGCTTGCCGGAGCAGATTATGTATTGATGTGTATGAACAAAATTCACGACCAAATCGCCAGCGAATTTGTAACGCATTTTTATGAAAAAATTGCCAAAGGAGAACCCATTCAAAATGCTTTTTACGAAACGCAGGTTTTTTTCAAAAATAAATATCCAGATAGCTTGGATTGGGCAAATTGGGTGCTGATACGATAGTGTGTACTATTATCAATTCTCACCTACGATACTCTTTCAAAGTTTCGAGATTGTAATACCAAATTTGATTGTCTTTTTCGATTTCTAAAATATCTCGGTTGATGTACTTGGGGTCGTCTTCCCATTTTTCATACAGTCTTTGATTTCCACCACCTTCTTCCGGCACATACCTCGTGTTGCGTGTATCGAAAGTTTTTACAATATCGCCATTTAGATTGATAAGTTGTGTTTTGTCTTTTGTTCTTAGAATATAGATTTTATCATTATAAATAACAGTTTGGTGGTAATTTCTATACAATCGCAAGTCAGAATAGTTTAAATTAGCAATAAATTCATCACGTAAATTAACGATTTTATCGCCATTTTCATCTCTCACACTGAATAAAACATTGCCCCAATAGCTTGAAATAGATTTGTATTTTAGCTTTATTAATTCATTTCCTTTGAGGTCTATCAGTTTTACTTTATCGCCTTGTTTGGCTTCAAAAAGTGCTTGTTTTGTATCGGGATTATCTTCTACTATTTCTAAATTATCATCATTGGTTTTTAAAATCGTATTGCCCAAAGTATCTAAAACAAAGCTTGTTTTGCTGCCCGTTTCAAAGCCTTGACTCACACAAAGTAAGTTTTGAGCAATATCTGGCTTCGAATTATAAATCATAGGCAGCACCATTATGCCATATTTATTCACAAAACCATAGTTTTTTCCCTTCAATGTAGCAATAGAATCTTTTTTTGAATGATAATTATACACCGTTCCTTGAAATGTTTTGCTGGGAATATCAACTGCAACATAACGCAATTTTGTTCCATAATGATTATCGTATTCATAATAATCACCTATTTCATCATACCCATTTTCATTGATTGATTTTCCTTCATGTGTGTAAAAAAAATACTTTTTATTTTTCAACACAACAATATAGTGAGTATTTATTTGTATAAATACTTGATTATCAAACTCTAATATATTTTTATTCTTATGTGTAATTAATTTTTCAAGACCATTTTCTGTAACGGCAAACAAGCCATGTCTTAGTTCTTCCGATCTAATATATCCACTTATGGTTTGATTGTTATGGCAAATAGAATTGCCGTCAGCATCAAAAATACGGTATGTCCTTTTCTTGGAATAATCACCTTTTTCTATCAAGTAAAAAATAGAAGAATCGGATTTTACAATGATTTTTTGACCAGAAATAGGGACATTACTTGTTTCCACAACCTTCCCAAATCGGTCATACACCGTTGAAGTATCAGGCGAATACGAATGGCGTTCTATACGAAACGGCGAATCTGAAATATAAGGCTGAGTAAAAGACGAATCAGAAAGTTTAACACCATTTTTATCAAAAAAAGTATAAAATTGACCCATATTTGCTCTTAAATATACTTCTCCTTTGTAGGTAGCAGTATAAATTTCATTGTAAATAGGTTCTATTAATTTTTTACCTGTTAGTGAAAACACACCAATTTTTTCGCCCGCAACATAGTTTTTACTACCAACTCGAACCTTAAAAAATTGATTATCAAGTACGTCAATATCAGCATATTCAGCAGGAATAATGACCTCTCCCTTTTGATTTACAACTCCGTCTTGGCAATTTTTTTCAAAAAAATAAAGACCCGAAATAGAAGTTTTATCAACATCGTCTGCCTCGTGCTGAAAAATAAATTTGAATGTACTGTCCAAAATACCTGTATACTCGATGTTCCAGTTTTTGAAATTTTAGGCATAATTTTTTTTGACACTAAAATTTTATAATTTTTTTATAATTTTTATAAAAATAAAAAAT
>JAYWHK010000265.1:0-20080 GCA_043777755.1 Saprospiraceae bacterium | reverse complement strand
ATAAAAATAAAAAATTGATATTTTATTATAAATTAAAATATTATTTTTTAAATTTTTTAAAAATGTTCTGTTTTTAGAAAACTGGAACATCGAGTACTTAATACTTATGAGAAAAATTATTATTGCCTTTTTCACTTTAACAATCTTTGTAAAAATAAATGCTCAGGTAACATTTCCAAACAATGGGCCTGCGGATAAGCATGAAAACTGGTTTGCATTTACCAATGCGACCATTTTTAAATCGGCTTCTGAAAAAATTGAAAATGCAACACTTGTCATTAAAAATGGTAAAATCGAAGCCGTTGGAACAAACGTTTCTGTTCCTGCTGGCGCAATCGTGACAGACCTTAAAGGCAAAACAATTTACCCTTCATTTATTGATTTGTACAGCGATTATGGAATGCCCGAGCCAAAAGCAGAAGGTGTCGCACCTGTACAACGTCCGCAAATGAGTTCTAATAAAAAAGGAGCTTTTGCTTGGAATGAATCACTCAAACCTGAGTTTCGTGCCAATGAATCTTTTGTGGTAAATGCCGAAAAAGCAAAAGAGTTTCGTGCTGCTGGTTTTGGTGCAACCTTATCGCAACGCATCGACGGTATCGCAAGAGGAACAGCAACACTTGTTACGATGGGCGATGGTAGAGAACATTCGCAAATCATCAAACCTATCGCTGCAAATGCTTTTTCTTTTTCAAAAGGAAGCTCTACGATGGAATATCCAGCTTCATTGATGGGTTGTATTTCGCTTTTGCGCCAAACATATTTAGATGCACAATGGTATAAAAATCAAAAAGAAGAATACAATGTTGCCTTAGATGCTTGGAATAGTAATTCAACTTTACCTCAAGTTTTTGCCGTAGGAAATATGTTAGAAATTTTGCGTGCCGCAAAAGTTGGAAAAGAATTTAGCCAAAACTATATTATAAAAGGCAATGGTGATGAATACAAACGCTTGAATGAGATAAAAGCAACAGGCGCAGCCTTGATTATTCCTGTAAAATTTCCTGATGCTTATGATGTTGAAGATCCTTACGATGCGCTTCAAGCTGAATTGGCGGATTTGAAACATTGGGAGTTAGCAGCGAGTAATCCTGCTCGTTTGGAAAAAGCTGGACTAAAATTCGCTTTGACTTCTTTTGGTTTAAAAGAAAAAAAGGATTTTATAACTGCGATTCGCAAAGCGATTGAAAATGGACTGTCAGAAACTCAAGCGTTAAAGGCATTGACGCAGACACCTGCTGAATTGGCTGGCGTTTCGGCTCAGATGGGTTCTTTGGAACAAGGAAAAATTGCTAATTTTATCATTACTTCTGGAAATATTTTTGGAAAAGAATCAAAAATTTACGAAAATTGGGTGAACGGCAAGCAAAACAGCGTAAATCCTATCACTTCTACAAATCTTTTAGGGAAATACGATGTAAAAGTTAATGAAACAATGTACAAATTCACCATGACAGGGAATGTTGAAAAGCCTGAATTGACTTATTTATACAAAGATTCTACAAAAGTAAAAGCGGATTATACCTTAGGAAATGGAACAATCAGTATTAATTTTTCACCAGAAAATGATGGAAAAAACATTACTCGTTTGTCTGGTGTTTTGAACAATACTTGGGCTGGTCGTGGTCAAAATTCAAGTGGCGATTGGTTCTCTTGGTCGGCTATACGCACGGGCGATGCGACTGCCGAAACCCCTAAAAAACCTGAAGACAAAAAAGACACGCCCTTAGGAGAACTTTTTTATCCAGCTTTAGCGTACGGAAATACAAGTTTGCCAACACAAGGAAATTTTTTAATAAAAAATGCAAGTGTTTGGACAGGTGAAAAAGAAGGCGTTTTGCAAAATACAGATGTTTTGATTCAAAATGGAAAAATTACCAACATTGGAAAAAATCTTTCTGCCGCCAACGTTACAAGCATTGACGGAACAGGAAAACATTTAACGGCTGGTATCATTGATGAACATTCTCACATTGCAATTTCGAGAGGTGTGAACGAAGGAACTCAGGAAAGTTCGGCAGAAGTTCGCATAGGAGATGTTGTGAACTCAGATGATGTAAATATTTATCGAAATTTAGCTGGTGGCGTAACGGCGGCGCATTTATTGCATGGTTCTGCCAACCCAATTGGTGGTCAAACGCAACTTATTAAGTTAAAATGGGGTTATGCTCCAGAGTTGATGAAAGTAGAAAACTGGGACGGTTTTATCAAATTTGCCTTGGGCGAAAACGTAAAAGGCTCAAACAATGGTGAAAATTACCGCTTGCGTTATCCACAATCTCGTATGGGCGTGGAACAAGTATATGAAGATTATTTTACCCGTGCAGAAGAATATGCGAAACTTAAAGCAAGCGGCAAACCTTATCGTCGTGACTTGGATTTGGAAGCAATTTTGGAGATTTTAGAGAAAAAACGTTTCATTACGTGTCACTCTTATGTTCAAAGTGAAATCAATATGTTGATGAAATTAGCGGAACGCCATAAGTTTAGGGTGAACACTTTTACCCATATTTTGGAAGGTTACAAAGTAGCGGATAAAATGGCGGAACATGGTGTAGGTGGTTCTTCGTTTGCAGATTGGTGGGATTACAAATATGAAGTTTACAATGCCATTCCTCACAATGCTGCAATGATGCACAACCAAGGCGTTTTGACCGCAATCAACTCAGACGATGCTGAAATGTCACGTCGTTTGAATCAAGAAGCTGCAAAAGCAGTGATGTATGGCGGTGTATCGGAAGAAGAAGCGTGGAAAATGGTAACCATCAATCCTGCAAAACTACTTCATGTGGACAAGCGAACAGGAAGTATCAAAGTTGGTAAAGATGCTGATGTGGTTCTTTGGAACAACAATCCACTTTCCATTTATGCAAAAGCTGAAATGACTTTTGTAGAAGGTACTAAGTTTTTTGACTTACAAGATGATGCAAAAAAAAGGGACGACATCAGAAAAGAACGTGAACGCATCATTCAAAAAATGATTTTAGCAAAGAAAAATGGCGATGCTACACAACCCATTCAACGCCCAAGTCGTAGAGGTTCTTATCACTGCGACGAAAATCACGATGAAGGGAACTAAGCAACGAAATAAAATATTGACAAACGCAAAATAGACTAATATTTTACGAAAATAGACATTTTTTCTAATAAAAAAACCTATGTTTTTACTGTAAAAATATAGGTTTTTTTATTAGAAAGTTGTACCTTTGTGGGCTTTTTATACCATAAGAAAAAGAATTTTTTAAGAATGAATCAAGAAGAAAAAGAATTGACTCCTCAGGAAGTTCCTCAGGAAAATAATAAAGGAAATTATGATGCGGGTAATATTACCGCACTCGAAGGTCTTGAAGCGGTGCGTAAAAGACCAAGTATGTACATTGGTGGTACAGATACACATGGTTTGCATCACCTTGTTTATGAGGTTGTTGATAACTCCATTGATGAACACTTAGCAGGTCATTGTAAAAATATATTTGTTTACATTCATGCGGACAACTCTATTACTGTAAAAGATGATGGTCGTGGTATTCCAACAGGTATGCACCAAAAATTGGGTAAATCCGCTTTGGAGGTTGTTATGACGGTTCTTCACGCTGGTGGTAAATTCGATAAAGATACCTACAAAGTATCGGGTGGTTTGCACGGTGTAGGTGTGAGTTGTGTTAATGCACTTTCGACCTCATTAAGGGTAGAAGTTCACCGTGATGGCAAAAAATTTGAACAAGAATACAACATTGGTAAGCCTTTATATGATGTAAGAGAAATTGGTGATTCTGATTTGCATGGTACTTATGTGACCTTCAAGCCAGACGATACCATTTTTGAAACATTAGAATATAGCTACAATACATTGGCGATTCGTTTGCGTGAGCTGTCATTTTTGAATGCTGGTCTTAGTTTGACTTTGACCGATGAACGTCATACCAACGAAGACGGAACTTTCAAAAAAGAATTTTTCCATTCAGAAGGCGGCTTGAAAGAGTTTGTTATTTATATTGATGAAGCCCGTACAAAGTTAATTGAAAAACCAATCCATGTTGTAGCAAAAGACGAAGACGCAAATGTCGAAGTTGAAATCGCCATGTTGTACAACACTTCTTACCAAGAACACGTTTATTCTTTTGTAAATAATATCAATACTCGTGATGGAGGTACACACGTAAGTGGATTCCGTCGTGCTGTTGCCCGTGTTTTCAAGCAATACGGTGATGACAACAATCTTTTCAAAAAAATAACTGTTTCGGCAGAAGATTTTCGTGAAGGTTTGACCGCAGTGGTTTCTGTAAAAGTTCCAGAACCACAATTCAAAGGACAAACAAAAGGAGAATTGGGTAACTCGGAAGTATTGGGTATCGTGAGCCGTGCAGTAGGTGATGTATTGAAATATTATTTGGAAGAAAATCCAAATGAAGCAAAACGCATTGTTGAAAAAGTGGTTTTAGCAGCAACAGCTCGTCAAGCAGCACAGAAAGCCCGTGAGTTGGTACAGCGCAAAAATATTTTGACAGGAAGTGGTTTGCCAGGAAAATTAGCGGACTGTTCTTCAAAAAGCCCAGAAGCCTCTGAATTGTTCTTAGTCGAAGGTGATTCGGCAGGTGGAACAGCAAAACAAGGTCGTGACCGTAATTTTCAAGCAATTTTGCCTTTGCGTGGTAAGATTCTGAATGTAGAAAAAGCATTAGAATATAAAATCTACGAAAACGAAGAAATCAAAAATATGTTCACCGCCCTTGGCGTGAGCATTGAGGCGAAAGAAGGCGAGAAAATCTTGAACATCGAAAAACTACGTTACCACAAGATAGTCATCATGTGTGATGCCGATATTGACGGTAGCCACATTGTTACTTTGATTTTGACTTTCTTCTATCGTTATATGTTGCCGTTGATTCAGAATGGTTATATCTATATCGCAGCACCACCTTTGTACCGTATCAGTAAAGGAAAACAATTCCGTTATTGTTGGACAGAAGAGGAACGCCGTAGCATCTCGGAAGCCTATTCAGGTGGAAAAACTGATGACAGTGGTGTAAAAGTACAACGCTACAAGGGTCTTGGAGAGATGAATGCAGAACAACTTTGGGAAACGACTATGGATCCAACTTGCCGCACACTACGCCAAGTAACCATCGAAGATGCCGCTGAATGTGACCGTATTTTCTCTATGTTAATGGGCGACGAAGTTCCTCCTCGTCGTGCGTTTATTGAGGCAAACGCAAAATATGCAAAAGTAGATGCGTAGAGAAACGAGAAATATAAAATATAAAATGTAAAAGTCTAAATTTAAAATTCAAAAGTCCTGTTAATCAGCAACTTATGAATTAAAAGTGTATTATTTATTTTTTATATTTTTTTTATAAAAAAAACCTCCACTTTTCGTTGTAACGAAAAGTGGAGGTTTTTTATTTATATTTTTTAGTAAAAAACAGCCAAATCCAATACCTCTTTCATTTGTTCTACATAATGAAATTGTACGCCATCAATATAGGCAGCAGGAATTTCAGCAACGTGTCGTTGATTTTCTTTGCACAAAATAATTTCTTTGATGCCAGCACGTTTGGCAGCCAAAACCTTTTCTTTGATGCCACCAACAGGCAACACTTTACCTCGCAAGGTGATTTCGCCTGTCATTGCCAAATAAGGTTTTACAGGTTTTCCAGTAAAAGCAGAAGCCAAAGTTGTCATCATTGTGATTCCAGCGGAAGGGCCATCTTTCGGAATTGCACCTTCTGGAACGTGAATGTGGATATTGCATTTTTCCATATTTTCAATATCCAAACCAAGCATCGTGGCATTTGCTTTTAGATAACTGTGCGCCGTTGTAGCACTTTCTTTCATTACATTGCCCAGATTACCTGTTAAAGTCAAAGCACCAGTTCCTTTACTGATGTTTCCTTCGATAAACAAAATATCGCCACCAACACTTGTCCAAGCCAAACCAACGGCAACGCCAGGCGTTTGCACTTCGTCATAAATGTCATTGTTGATATAATCTGGTCCTAATATTTCTCTTAAATGCTCTTGTTTTATTTCTTTATGGTAAAAATCTTTCATCGCCACACGTTTTGCGACGTAACGCATCACTGAACCAATGTGTCGATTGAGAGAACGCACACCAGACTCTCTTGTGTATTCGTGAATGATTGCTTGCATACCTTCGGGCGTAATCGTTACGTGCGAAGCCTTCAAGCCATGTGCTTCTAACTGCTGAGAAATCAAGTGTCGAAACGCAATTTCCATTTTTTCCTCCAAAGAATAACCACTCAAATCAATAATTTCCATACGATCTAACAATGCAGGTTGAATAGAGTTCAAACTGTTGGCAGTCGCCAAAAATAGGACTTTGGAGAGGTCGTATTCTGTTTCCAAATAATTATCGTAAAAAGTAGCGTTTTGCTCAGGGTCGAGTACTTCGAGCAAAGCCGAAGAAGGGTCGCCTCTGAATGATTGCCCTACTTTATCTATTTCATCTAAAATAAAAACAGGGTTGTCCGCGCCAGCTTTTTTGATGGATTGAATAATTCGACCAGGCATTGCTCCGATATAGGTTTTGCGGTGACCTCTGATTTCGGCTTCATCGTGCAAACCTCCAAGTGCCATACGAACATATTTGCGTTTTAGAGCCTTGGCTACAGAATGCCCCAACGATGTTTTTCCAACACCAGGAGGACCGACCAAGCACAAAATCGGAGCTTTCATGTCTTTTTTCAACTTCAAAACTGCCAAATGCTCCAAAATACGTTCTTTCACTTTTTCAAGACCATAATGGTCTGTATCCAATACCTCTTTTACTTTTTTAAGGTCAAAATTATCTTTTGTCGTTTCGCCCCAAGGCAAATCAAGCATTACCTCCAAATAATTGAGCATAATGGCGTATTCAGCCACTTGCGGATTCATACGACGAACCTTGTTTATTTCTTTTTCAAAGGCGGAAGCTGCTTTTTCAGTCCACTTTTTATTTTTTGCCCTTTCCAACAAGGCTTTAATGTCTTCGTCTTGCGGATTGTTTTGTCCAAGCTCTTCTTGAATTGTTTTGAGTTGTTGATTAAGGTAATAATCACGCTGTTGCTTTTCCAGTTCTCCTCTTACACGCCCTTCGATTTGGTCTTTGAGCTGTAGCAATTGCAGCTCTCCATTCATATTTTCCAAAATCTTTTGCGCACGCTCTTGTAAGTTGTTGATTTCAAGAATCTGTTGTTTCACACCAATTTTAACGTTCATGTTAGAAGCGATAAAACTGAGTAAAAAAATTGGATTGTGTATATTTCTAACCATTACATTCGCCTCATTTGGAATGTTTTGATTTAGGCTAATAATTTCACGGGCAGTATCACGGACGGTACTCAGCATCGCTTCAAACTCTAACTCATCGTGTGCGGCTTCATCTTCTAACACACTGATTTGACCCGTCATAAACGGCTCATAACCAATCAATTGTTCGAGTTTAAATCGTTTTCTACCTTGTAAAATAGCCGTCGTAGAACCGTCAGGCATACGAAGAATTTTCATCACACGGGCTACTGTTCCTATTTTAAAAAGGTCTTCAATAGTTGGATTTTCCACACGGCTGTCTTCTTGCGAAAGTACTGCAATCAAACGATTTCCTTCGTAAGCATTTTGAATAGCTTGTATAGAACGTTCTCTCCCAACCGTAATCGGGATAACGATACGTGGAAATAATATGGTGTTTTTTAATGCCAAAATAGGCATTACCGCTGGAAAAGCTTCATCAAAACTACTTTCATCTTCATCTTCCAATGAAAACAAAGGCATGAACTCAGGCTCTTCTTCTTGCCCCATTGTTTCTACACTAATATTTAAATCTTCAAACATACGCTAAACCTCAAATATAAACTTATTTAAAATACTTTAAACGGTAATCCGTCAGCTTTGTTACTCAATCCTTATGCCAAGGTGTAATTTACTGACAAAGGTAAGGTTATCCTAAAAAAAAACAGACAAAACGGCAGATGTTTTATTTGTAAAAAAATAATATGCACGTCGGAAAGTGGTTTTAGGATTTTGTATTTCTGCAAAATATTGAACACCAAGCGTTTGTAATATCTTTAATATCTAATAAACAATATCTGCTATATCAATCCGTAGGCTTATCTTGTATCGGCATAGAAGCATGAAATTCATTGCGCACACGCTCTGCGTATTTGTCTAACAAAGCCAGTACATTTTCTTGCTTTTTATCTTGAACAATCAAACCAATATGGTATTCTTTGTTCATTCGCCAAACGATTTCGTGGTCTATAAAACTCGAATTATCTGGATGTTGAAAACGAGAAAGTGAAACAATAATACCAGAATAATCATTACGAACAGCTGGTAAAGTATAATTTTCTCCTTTTGCAACAGCGATTTCTATATTTGCCCATTCTCTCCAAAGGTTAATACCAGAAGATGCCTCGACCATTTCAGCTAAATTTGCGCCACCTACACGAGATGCCGTTTCCAAAAAGTAAAACTTGCCGTCTTCTTTGCATTTGATAAACTCTGTATGCGAAGCACTGTAATTCATACCAAAAGCTTTCATTACTTGGTCGTTCATTTTTTGCAATGCCTTGTCGTCTTTTGACCCAAACTCAACCGTCATAGAACGAAAAACTCCACCACCATGCGCTACTTCCATTGGTGTTGCCAAATATCGGCTTACTCTTGTAAAGATTAATTTTTTATCCAAGCTCAAGGCATCAACATGATACACATCGCCAGGGCGGAATTGCTCTACTAAATATTGATGTCTTTTTTCACCCAAAGAATGAATAATTTCCCAAAGTTCATGTCCAGAATGGGCTTTTTTAATGCCCGTTGCCGATGCTTCTCCACGAGGTTTTATTAACCAAGGCGCGCTTGTTCGAGCAATGTAGGCATTGATTTCTTCGTCATTAAACAAAGAACTGAATGCAGGAACATTAATCCCAGCATCTTGTGCTTGAATCCGCATCGCCAATTTATCACGAAAATAACGAGCCGTAGTTTGTCCCATACCAGGAATACGGAAATTTTCACGCAAATAAGCACCTTTTTCTACGTCAAAATCATCTAAAGAAACAATTCTGTCAATATTTCGGTTACGTATGATGTGTGCTAAACCACCAACGACGTGTTCCATATTCCAGTTGTCTTCTCCATCGTCTTGCATATAGAAAGTGTCGTCAATGCTTTCCCAAGGCCAAGCCTTATATTGGTGTTTTTGGGAAGTAATGAGATAAACGGTTGCGCCAGCACGTTTTGCAGCACGCATAAATTCTTCTCCTTTAAAAAAACTAGCAATACAAAGAATCGAAATATTTTTTTTCATAAAAAATGGTTTTTGTTTTATAGAATTTCCATCACTGTCCGAAATGCAGCGTATTTTCCATCAAATTTTTCTTTTGTTTTGGCTTGCAAAGCTGCTGCAAAATCTTTTTGATAGCGATGATATGTTGTCAAATTAGGAAAAATATATTGTACTGCAAAAGTTTTTCCACCTTCGCTTGCGCCAATAATTCTACACAATCTACCTTCGCTAAAACAACCCGTTGCGACAACTTCAGGAATGTGCACTTCTTTCATCCATTGTACCCATTCTGTTACAATATCTTGGTCAATGCTGGTCGTTACATTATATATGTACATAAATAAAAATCACTTAAAATTTTATTAAAAAATGCTACAAAAATACGTGTTTTTTTTCTAAAAAAAGATTTTTTAAAAAGAAATAGAATAATTTAAACCATTGAATCGTGGATTTACAGCATTATTGTTCCTCGAACCAAATTGATAGCGAATACCTGCACCAGTCCAAAATGTATAGTTTGTTTGGATTTGTCGTTGCCGTGTAATCACCTCATCACGGCTCGCACTTCCTTTTAGCAATGAAATTTGGTTGTAAATACGGTCATAATTTCCAAAAAATGCCAAACGTAAGCCTTTTACAATCCGCCATTCAACTGCTCCACCAACGCCAATTTTGTAAAGATTTCGATTGTGCAGATAATTACTCCAATCCAATCCAATATTTATATTGCCCCATTTTTGTGTAAAAGAAGTATTGATATATGCCTTTTGTCTGCCAAGCAATTCACGGGTTTTGAAATAAATGGTCGTATCAAAATAAACATTTTGCTGCGCTCCAATCGCATAACCAATCACGATGCGTTTAGCGTTAAAATCCTTATATGGAAAAATACTATACTCGATTTTGGGCAAAACCGAAGCGTTTAACTTGAAATTATTGAAAGTACTTTGACTCGCTTCAATGTCCGCACCGACTGACCAATGCGTATTGAGTCCTCTTGTTATTTCTGTGTACATATCAATACCGTGATTTTTTATACTAACAGTATCAATTTTAGTACCATTACTCAAAAAAAACTTATTGATATTTTGGTTTGCTCCGAGCCAAAAAGAGAGTTTACTGTTTTCTAATACTCTCGAAGCGGAGATATTCCCATAAAGTGCATTGTTAAAATAATTGGCACTGCCATCAAGATTCGCACTTGCACCAATGCTATACACCCAAAAATTATAAGGATCTTTTACAGCTTTTTTGGTACTGTCGTTGTCAGGTGCGGTGTAGGTTACATCAAGGTATTGCGCCATATCTGTTTTCAAAACAAACTGAAACAAACCTTTGTTGATAATTTTAACAAAATCTTTGCGAATCTCGTCGTCGGTTGCTTGCTGACTTGTTATAAGTTCGAGCGTGTCATTTAAAGTTTTAAAATTTTTTTGACCAGCAAAATTAAAGAAAAATTTGCTGCCGCCACCGCCAGTGTTTTGTTCCGTAATCATCAAATGAACATCAGAAACAAAACGGTCATTCACAAAACTACCCATTTTGACTTCGGTTCGCACGAAGTCGTAATAGTTACGGCATTTCCAAGTAGATTGACAATCGTAGAAGAGTTTGATTTTACCTGAATTTTGAGCGTGGTTAGTATTCAGACAAAAAATAAGGAAAACGATTTGAAATAGTAATTTTTTCATACTTTTTTGATGTTTTTAATAGTGTTTTTTGATTTTTTTTGTAAAAAATTAGGCAACACGAGTGTTAGCTCGTGGTGTAGTGCTTTACATTTTTTTTATCGAAATCAAAGATAATGGGTTTTATTTTAACTACGAAATATTTCGTAATAAAAAATAAGAATAAACGACGAAAGTCATAATTTGAGGTATATTTTTCTTATATTTTATAAAAAATACATCTATTTATTTTTTGGAGCTAAAAAATACTTTTTTGGTATAATTTTTATTTATAATATTTGCTTGTATATTTGCAGCAAAATTATAATATGAATTTTTTATCATACAAAAACCTAAATTTTCCCATGAATTTAAGAGTATCTCTACTTTCAAGTGCTTTATTTGCACTACTTTTCATTTTTTCTTGTAAAAATGACACTGTTACCTCTACAGGTAAAGCGTTAAACGACGAAAAATCTGAAAAATTAACCTCTGGACAACCTATCTATGACAACATGGAAGGCATCTGGATTTCTCGCACCAATCCTAATCGTAAACTTGACCTTCGTGGTGGCAAGTTTAAAATCACAGAAAACGACAAGGTTATTATTGATGGCGAGTTCACTTTTTACAAAGAATGCCCAAGTGGTTGTTTTCCTGATGGAATGGGTGGTAATACACCTTGTTTTAGTGTTCGTACAAGCAATGATTTGCACTGCTATTCTTTGCGTGAATTGACTCCTGACAAGGCTTTGGGATTTGTAGAAATTTCTTCTAACGACAATGAGGCTGTTCAGTCTTTTGACAGAGCGAAGTAAATAAATAGACCTAAATTTTTCAATAAAAAAGCACGAATCTAATAACAGATTCGTGCTTTTTTATGTTTTTAATGCTTTTCATTATTCTTCCAACCATTCCATCAATTCTTTATAACTTCCGACTTCTTGTAACAAAGTCGAATTTCCCAAAACGATGATTTGTTGTTTGGCTCGAGTGCGTTTGCGGTCAATTAGATAATCTTTACCCAAAAATGTGTCAATTTAACAGTAGTATCAGAAACTCTTAAATGCTCAGAATTGAGTTTTGCAATAGATTTAAAATACTCTTTTTTTAGTTGTTCTTTTTTATTCCAACCAGCGTCATCTATCAAGTATTGATTACATTTTGCCAATATGGGAAGTCATTTTGCTTTATATAGGCTACAATTGCATTGTTTTTTAACAAATTACCACGATTGTCTTTTCCGTGTTCCTCTCTTTTGAATCTTTCAATTGCACCACCTTTTCCATTTACATATTCTTTCTCTCTACCTTTTCCTGTTGGCAAAATTTTGGCTTCGATGCAATAAAAAAACTCCATGTCAATATTGGCTGTATTCAAGTATGTCCCAATATCTATTCTTTTATCATGACCTTTTTTTACTTTTTGGATATTTTCAGTTTGAAACTCAAAAGGATATTCTATTTTTTCATCATTGAACTTACGTTTTCGTTGTAAAAAAGTGTACAGTTTTTCTGTAACCACATTTTCACTTTCGCCTTTTTCAATCTCTCTTTCTTTTGTGAAAAATGGCAAATATTTTTCTAAAAACAATTCCAATCTATCTACATCGGCTTGTGTAGAAGATGTTCCTTTTGATACGTTTTTGAAAGGAATATTGTTTGGAGTTTTTGATTTTGCCATCGTTTAGAAACCTGCTCGTTTGAGGTCAGCAAAAGTTTCATCAGCATCACGCAAGGCGATGGATTGCAACCAATAGCGCAATGCCTTGGGCTTGATAAGTACCAAGACATCATAGCCGTCAATGTGCAAATATTCCCTTACAACTCTCGTTATTCGAATATTTCTATTGTTTTTATTCGTAATTAAATGCTCAATATTACTTAAATCGAAATTTTTATTTGATTTAAAATCATCATTTGGCTTACCATAACAAAAACAATAAACCACATTATTATCTATGATTTGGCTATGACCTACAAACCATTTCTGTTCTTCTTTTTCGTAAATTGGGTTTAAAATATGACAAAATGCTTCGCCATATTTAACTAATTCTTGCGTTTCTACGGCTTTATTTAAGGGAGAATTTTCGCTACTTGCACTTGATTTGATGTAATAATTCAATACATCATCTCTCACAATCGTTTCACTATATCCTAACCCTAAGTCTTCGGGATTTTCGGGATATGGGAGTGACATAATGTCTGTTTTTAATAAAATTGAGTTAGATAAACTAATCCCAGCTTTACCGCTTCTTGCAATATTCAAAAATCTTCCTGTTGCATTATTTTTATCAAGAAATGAATACAAGTTTTTTAATTCATCTCTTTGCTCTTGTGGTGCATGAACTCCAACGAAGCTATCTTTAAAACACAAATACTCATCAGAAAAAATCATAGGAATACGCTCTTTTCCTAAATTCTCTTTGATTAAAATGTGTGGTGGTTGGAAAATTTTTTGAGTTTTTTGACGAGGCCATTCAAAAGTTGTTTTATCTTCTATTTTCGTTTCATATTCGCCATTTTCTGTAAAAGATTCAGTTACAACAACTTTCTTATGTATAATCCATTTAGCATTTTTATGTAAATTTCTTGTTCTGCCATTTGAAAGAATTGCATTAATCGCTAGATTATTACCACCTTTTCCAACAATATACCCTTCTCCAAATTCCCAACCTTCATTTTTCTTTTTTTCTGTTAAAAACTCTTCCAAACTACGCAAATTAGTCAAATTGTTAATCAATCTTAGCAAACGCCCGCCGCCCAATAGGTTTGTTTTCCAAACATATTGATTTTTTAAGGCAACATTATATTTCACTTTGTGAAAATCATAATGGTCTATTTCAAAATAAAAACGTTCCTCTGAAACTTTGTTTCTTTTGACGATGATATGTAATAAATCATTTTTTTCGCTTTGTGTATTCGTTGCAATTAAAGCACAGACCGCAACATTAGTTGAGCCATGAAATAATTTATCGCTCAAATGCGTAAAATCAAAGATTTTATTAACCTGATATTTTTCTAAAAAATGTGTTCGATATGTTAATGCGTTGTTGTTGTAAAGCAATGCACCCGCTGGTAAAATCAAACATAGTTTTTTATCTTTTTTAGTCAATTCTATTGTTTTGTCTAAAAAAAATAAGGCCAAATTATCATCATTTAATGCTTTGCTTGGAATAACATTATACTGCTCTTTGACATATTTCAAATAACTTTTATTAGAAAACTCATTTGAAACATTAAACGGCGGATTTCCAATAACCAAATCAAAACTTTCTTTTTCTACTTCATTGTAAAATTGAAAGAAATTTTTGGTTTGAATATTGTTTTTGCTCAAATCATCAAAACGCAAATTTTCTAAGATTTGCATAGGCGAAAGTTTATCGCACAAGGCTATACAAAGGCTGAAAATACTAATCAGCGTAGCTCCTTCCTCTATATCCGTTCCAAAAATATTATTTCTTGTAATCCGCTTAATTGTTTCAACATCAGGATATTGTACTTCTCCAGTTGCGTTATAATATATAATTGCTTTCCATTGCACCATGCGTTTGAGTGCAGCCACCAGAAAAATACTAGAACCACATGAAGGGTCAAGAATCTTAAAAATTTCCGTAGAAAAGTAGGTTTCTGCTTTACCCAAAGGCATACATTCGTCAATTAACGCATTGACAAGGTAAGGAGGCGTGTAAACAACTCCTTTTTCTTTCGTGTTTTGTTCTTTCAAAAAAGCTTCATAAATACCACTAATCAACTCTATCGGCAAGTGATTGAAGGAATATAGTTCCCAAACCACGAATTGCTTGCCTTCTATTTTTGCATCAAAAATTGCTGCAACATAAGTTAAATTTGTATTACTTAATTCTTGTTTTTCATCATCACTCAAATGAAAAATATTACCATTAAATTTTTTCTCTAATTCTTCTAAAAAAGAAACGACATATCCATTTCTTAAAATATCTGTGAACTGTTCGCAATCGTTAAATTGAAGATAAAAATCACGGTTAATTTCTAATAATTTAACACCTTGTGCATCTTGTTTTTCTTCTAAATAACGAACTAAAACACCAATAATCAATAATTTACTAATTGTGTTTTTTTTGAGATGTAGTTTTTTTTCTAAATCTTTTTTGGCAGTCAATAATCCGTCCAATAATCTTTGATAAGGACTAAATTTAACATTCAAAATGCTACCATTTTCTTCCCAAAACGTGCCATTGTCAAAAAGTTTAGCAGAGTATTTTTTATAATTCAATTGGCTTTGAATATCGCCAATAAACGATAAGACTTCTAAGGGGTCTGATACAGAAACACCTTTTTTTATTTCAACGCTTTTTTTACAATTAAAAATTTTTACTTGGCTATCGCTCACAATATAAAAGAAAGGAACGATTCCACTACTCCAAAGTGCAGTATGTGTTTTGATTAAATCAGCATCAGCAAATTCTTTTTCGTAAATATAAACTTGTGGAACGGAAGGTTTGTCATCTTCAAAACGGCGAAAATAGACAGCATCTGCCTTATATTTCTTCGCTTCGTGTAAGGCGAGTATTTCAGATATATTTATAGCATCGCTTGTTTGAGCTACCCAAACTAAGCCGCTTTCTTTGCTCATGTCAAGCTGAGAAAGTATGCTATTTTGATTCATTTATACTAAATTTGATTTTTTTTCAATGCAAAAGTATTTATTATCTTAAATATATCAAAATTTTTTCAAATATTTATTTCATTTTATTTATAAAAAAAAACATAAAGTTTTAATTTTTTTAAAAACATTATTCCTCCAACCATTCCATCAACTCTTTATAACTTCCGACTTCTTGCAACAAGGTCGAATTTCCCAAAACGATGATTTGTTGTTTGGCTCGAGTGAGTGCAACGTTAAGTTTTCGGTCAATACCATCATCGGAAAGAGAAACCAAAGATTTTACTTGCGAAGCGTGGTTTGTACAAAGCGACAAAATAATAATATCCCTTGCACCGCCTTGATAACGCTCTACTGTATCTACTGTAATCAGCGAAATTGGTAATTTTTTTTCTTGCAAAACCTGTTGAATCTGAGCGATTTGCGCACGGTAAGGCGTAATCACACCAATGCTGCTGCGAGAAAGCACCAAGCCATTTTTTTCATATAATTGTTGCAATTGTATGATAATATCGCCTACCAAATTGGCTTCGTGGTGATTGACTTTTGTGTTTTGTGATTCAGTATCTCTTTTGGTGTGAAAAAAAAGTTTGCGACGGGTCGCCAATCTTGTTTCGTCATTTTTTGCTGTATCGTATTGGTAATCAAGGTTTTTTAACTGAAAATCGTTGATTCCTTCTGGCAAAATATGGAGGTTTTTTCCATAAAAATACTTGCTCGGAAATGCTACAATTTCGCTGTGCATTCGTCCTTGATGACTGAGTTGGTCATAGGCATGATGCCAATTGTTTTCAATACAACGATGGTACATTCGCTCGAAAAGAGAATTTCGCAAATTGACTAAGCCAATTTTTCGCAAACTTTCGTCTGCTACTTCCGTATCTTTTTCAGGTTGTGACACAATCGCTGGCAACTGACGATGGTCGCCAATCAGTACAAAACGCTTGAATTTTGGCAGCAAGCCAATAATCTGAGGTTCAAGGATTTGGGAGGCTTCGTCAATGATAATGGTATCAAATTTTTTGAGCTGCAAAAGTTCTGGTTTGCCATTCATTGAAGCGACCGTTGCGACAAACATTCGACAACCATCTATGACAGCCCGCAGTTCGTCACGGCGATTTACACCTTCTAACTGCTTGTCTAAGAGGTTGTTATGGAAACGCTCGTCTGTTCCATATCGAGAACCAATGCGCAAATAAAAATCTTTAAAATGCTCGCCATTGGCTTCAATGGCTTCACAAATTTCATCAACAGCTCGATTGGTATAAGCCAACAGCAAGATATTTTCGCCAGTATGCTGCATCAAATATTCTGTCAAATGACGCAACATTACGCTTGTTTTACCTGTTCCTGGCGGGCCCCAAAGTAAAAAATAATCTTTTGCGAGAACTATTTTTTTAAAAATAGAACGTTGTTCATCGGTTAGCGTTTTATTTTTTTGTAAAAATAAATTTAAATTACCGTGTGTAATTTCAGTTTCAACGCTGGCGGGATTTAAAACCCTATCAGCGTTTGAAGTCACACTTGGAGCTTCGCTTGTCAAAATTAAACTTCTTTTTTCTTTTGGAAAAGCAAAAAAACCAAGCAAACCTCGGTACATTCCCATAAAACTACTGTCCATCAAATCGTGTTCGATGTTCCAATGGTGATAATTGTGAAAAATACTTTGATTGAACTGTTTGGCTCGAAGACGGAACGTTACAGTCGTCGGAGAAAGGTCTGTTATTGTACCTTTAAAAACTTGGTTTTTCAAAACATCAGCCTCGTTTTCATCAGTCACCACAGGATATAAAGCGGCAATGTCGCCAATTCTAAAATTAGCTAACACATTGGTTTTCTGTGTTTTAGAAAAAATAATTATTGGATCATCTTCGAGTGACGCATTTTTTTGAATGGTCAAAAAACTAAATATTTCATAGTTTTCCTCTTTTTCAGCCAAAGGATTGAGCCACAAAGAAGCAACACCATTGGCATTTTCAACGCCTTGAATGCCTGTTTTTGCCAACTGATGTTCTCGGGCAACAAGGCTTGCAAAAGCGTGGAAATATTTTTTTTCAGTAAAATCTAAATCGTAATAAATTTTTTCAAAAACCTCAACATCTCGTTTTAAAAAACCGCCACCTTCAAAAAAATGGCTTTGCAAACGCTCAAAAGGATTGGGCGCATTTGGTTTTCGATTAAAATTAATCAAACTTTGTTCAATAAAAACAAGTTGATTCCGAATTTGTAAGGCTTCGTATTGTTGCGGACGCAAAGCTGGCGCAAAGCGCAACTGATTGTCGTCTAATTTTGAATATAAAATAAAATTTTGCGGTTCGGCATCGTCGCCAAAAGCGGATTTTACCATCAAATCATAGAGCAATGTTTGGGTAAAATGCGAATGACTTATGCCGTAAGTGTTCGCTCGAAAAGGTTTTCCGCTTTTGAGTTCCACGATGGCATTTTTCTTAGGATTCGTCGGGTGAATATGGAGTAAATCCAAACGACCTTGCAAACCATACGTTTCTGAGTAAAATGATGGTTCGAGGAAACAATTTTTACGGTGAAATTCTTCTGTTTCAAAACTCTGTAAAATTACCCGTTTCAAATGGGCAAAATGCGCTTGTGCATCGCTGTAAATTTCACGAACTTCTTGGTCATTCATCGTAGCAAACTGAAACGGCGCAAGTCGAAATGTTTTTGGAAAAACAGCTTTGAAGTCCAAATCAGGATTGACAATCAGTTCATCTAAGAAAAAATTGGCAATATTTCCCAACAAAATACTTTTAGAAGCAATTTTTGGTAAAAAACGATACAATAAATATTGACGAGGTTCTGTCTTGTTGTTTTCTTTGAAACATTCAGAAATAGAAGTAACGTCCACCAAATAATCAGGCTCAACAACGATGGCTTTTGGATAAAAAATACCATTGCTATCAACCACGACTTCCAGCAAATTAAGCGTAACTGGAAAGCCAAAAACATTGCGAATACCTTTGATGGTCGGGTTGAAATTTTCGTTCCGACGGTCATTGTATTTGATGCGCAAAACCTTGTCTGGATATTCTTCGGACTTTGCTATGAGCCACTCACTATTAGAATCATCTTCAACGGCGACAACTCTTATTTTTGCGATATGTTCTTGAAAATCAGCGTATTGCAACGGAAAAAAATCTTCGGTAGGAATATGCGAAGCAATATGTTCTGGCGTGGAAACATCAAAAATAAACGATACATTTTCTGCTAAAACTTTGAGTCCAAGCAAGTAGTTTCGATTGATTTCTTCTGGCGTTTTGTAGGCATTTTTTAAAGTTGTTTTTCGGAAACGGTAAGTATGGTATTGTAAAGAATTAGACAAGTCAAACTTGTGCGAAATGTAAGCAATCCGTGCGTAAATCGTTGTAAAATGTACACGTTCTTGTTGTGTAACATCAATAAAAATCTTTTGCAAAAGGTTGAACAATTGATGAATTTTGTCCAATTCTTCTTGTTCCGAAGCGTAGGTTTTTTCGATTTCGATGTGAAAAAGTTTGCCGAGTTCTAATTGTTTTGACATATTAAAGTGTGTTGTTCTGTTTCGACAAAAGTACACTTTTTTCTACATTTTCAATAAAATTAAATAAATTTTTTGCTCGAAAATCAACACAAACGTTGAGTTGCGCATCGTACTCTTCTTTTTTTCCAGCTACCAAAACAACATACATTCCCAATGCTTTTCCAAATTCCATATCAGAAATGCTATCTCCAACCATGACGCTTTGCGTGAAATCAATGTCAGAAAAATCTTCTTTTGCTTGAAAAGCCATTCCTGTTTTTGGTTTTCGGCAAGTACATTTTGAAAAAGCCTTGTGTGGACAATAATAGATTTTGTCTATTTTTCCACCAGCTTCTGCTACTGTATTGATGATGTTTTGGTGAATTTCTTGAAGGGTTTCTTCTGGTAAAATACGTTTTTCCAAACCAGATTGGTTCGTAACGACTACAATTCTTTCAAAAATAGCACTTGCTCCGACAATCGCTTCCAACGCTCCTTTTTCCCATTCAAAATCTTCCCAAACTTTAATGAAGTGTCCATTTGTGCGACAATTAATCACGCCATCACGGTCTAAAAAAAGTGTCCAATTGGGTTTTATTCTGTTCATTTTGTCACTTCTATTTTCAAAATATCGCCCATTGGCACAACATCAGTTTGCTTTTTTGTCCGATTGTATAAAAAAACATAGCCATTTGTTCTCCCAATATAAATCAGCGTATCTGTTGCCATAAACTTATTGTCTTTGAAGGTAAGTTCCGTTTTAGGAATTAGTGTTTTTTTTATAGATTTTGCTCCTCGGCTACCATAAATATCAGCTGCTATAAAAATGTAAAATATAAGTACTCGATGTTCCAGTTTTTGAAATTTTAGGTATAAATTTTTTAGACACTAAAATTTTATAACATTTTTATAATTTTTATAAAAATAAAATATCAATATTTTACTATAAAAACAAATATTGTTTTTTAT
>JAYWHK010000264.1:0-20122 GCA_043777755.1 Saprospiraceae bacterium | reverse complement strand
TTGCGTGAAATTATTTATTAAAATTCTCTTTGAGAATTTATTTTTAGACCACGCAGAGGCGCAGAGAACGCAGAGTTTGTTCAAAAATCTACGATTTTTAAACGTCTCCGTAGTTTTCAGAAACTATTAAACTTATGACTGTTTAGTACAGTACTTTACCTGATTTTATTAATTTTTTGTTAGAAAAAACTTGCCAAAAGTATATTCCTTCTGGGAGGTCTTCAATATTTGTATCGTATGAATTGTTAGCGTTAATTATCTGATTATCAATGATTAATGAACCTTTTATATCAAATAAAACAAAGCGATTCACTTCTGTATTTTCCTCAAAAGTCAAGCGTAGTTTTTTGTTTATTTTATCGGCAAAAACATTGATGGCTGAATTTGATACATGATCAAAAGTTGAAACCAATGGAACATAATCGCAAGGATAGGTTTTGTCTAACAAAATTTCAGTCGTTGCATTGTCTTTATAACAACGAATCTGACCAGTTGGATTGCCATCTGATACACAAGGTAAAACATTGTCAGGGAATAAACGTTCTTTTAAAAACCCAATTTTTTCTTGGTAAAAATGAGTAGAAGATGTTAATGCGCCGCTGGTGCAGAACAATTTATATTGAAATTTTTTCAAAGTGTCATTGCCAATTTTTTCATTTATAATATTGGTAATGAGCATTTTATAGTAATAGGAAGTACCATTTTTTATCAGGATGGTGTCACCAATTTTAGCACTGAAATCATAAGCCAACTGAAAATTATTTCCAACTAAGCGGTATATTTTTTTGCCATCTTGATAAATTAGATATGGTGTTTTTTCTGTACTACTTGTTATAGCCCCATTTTTATTTGAGAGGTATGTTTTAAAAAATTTTTTACATTTTTTGCCCAGTAAAATAGAGTCACCTGAGTATTTATATTCAGTTGTACCTGAGGTATAACCAGAAAATGAGCCATTCCCTTCTGTATATCGCCAAGTCGCACCGTTAGTGGCAAATTCTACTTGTGCAAAGCAATTTTTAGCTAAGAAGAAGGCGAGAAGTAAAATTATTATTTTTTGCATCATTTAAATTTTTTTCGAAGGTATATAAAGTGTTTAATATTTACAAAAATAATTTATGGCTTTTATCAAAAAAAATAATTTAAAATTTAGTCATAAAATACTGATTATGAAAATTTTAAACCTTTTTAATGCCAAAAAAATAAGAATAGAATTTAGTGGAAAATATTATTTATTTATAGCTTTTTTACTTTTTTCAGTATAAAACCATATTTTTGTAGCATAAGCAACTACTAATATTAATGTTGTCCAAGTACTGAGGATAGTTAAAATGGCTAATTTTATATATCGAAAAAAACGCTACGTTTGATGCGTTAACAGCTATTCTCGGTATTAGCTTTTATTAAATATGTAAAGCCTTTTTGCAGCTATTCTCGGTATTAGCTTTTATTAAATATGTAAAGCCTTTTTGGTAGAAAAAAAGCAATATTTGTAAGTTTTTTTAGTCATTTTGAAAAAGCAAAAAATACAAAAATACTTAAAAATGCCTGAAATGGACAAAAAATGACGTTTACACATTTTTATTTTTTTAATACCGAGAATAGCTGGCCTTTTTGGTAGAAAAAAAGCAATATTTGTAAGTTTTTTTAGTCATTTTGAAAAAGCAAAAAATGCAAAAATACTTAAAAATGCCTGAAATGGACAAAAAATGACGTTTACACATTTTTATTTTTTTAATACCGAGAATAGCTGATGCGTTAAAACAAATACACAAGGTGTAAATAGATATTGGATAATTGTTTTAAAATATATAAGTGTTTGATAATTAATAAATTACAATAAAATGGCAAGAGCAACAATAGAAAAGTATAAGTCTTTTGAGAAGTGGAAATCTCAAGAAGTAGATAAAGAATTTGGATTAAAAAGGAGTTTTAATTTTCCTGATTATTTAACTTCTTTTTTGAGTGTTGAGCCAAATGTCAATGAAAGTGAGCGAGTAATTTTAGAAGGATTCCAAAAATTACTTTTTCGCATGGCGGAAGCTTGGAACGAATTTGATATGAGCATTGCTTTTATCGGTCCAATTTTAGGAATGATTGATTTACAAAAAGAAAACTATCGCACTTTTTTTAATCATACTCTAAAAGCCAATTTTAATGGGAAAGAGATTACTGGACGAATAGATTGTATGTTGGCAAAAGGCTGGCAAATACCTGAAAATCCTATTTTTTTTCTACAAGAATATAAGCAAGAAAGCGGTACAAACAACGACCCTATGGGACAATTGCTCATCGAAATGTATGTGGCGCAACACTTGAACAATGAACCTTACGAACCCGTTTATGGTTGTTATATCGTCGGGCGCAACTGGTTTTTTGTCGTTTTACAAGGCAAAGAATATGCTGTGAGCAATGCTTATAATGCCAGTGAATCTGACCTTTTTGACATTGTAGCTATTTTAAAAAAAGTGAAAATGTTGTTTGAAAAAAAGATAAATATTTGATAATCAATAAATTGTAATAATATGGCAAAAGCAGCAATAGAAAAATACAAGTCTTTTGAGAAGTGGAAATCAGAAGAAGTAGAGGAAGAGTTCGGATTAGAAAGAAATTTTAACTTTCCAGACTATTTAACTGCCTTTTTGAAAGTCGAACCTAATGTAAATGAAGAAGAAAAAGTAATTTTATTACGTTTACAAACACGTTTGTTGCGTATGGCTGATGCTTGGAATGAGTTTGACATGAGTATTATTTTCATTGGTCCAATTTTAGAAGTCATTGATTTACAGCAAGAAACGTATCGCACTTTTTTTAATCATTCTTTGTCCACAATAATTAATGATAAAGAAATAAAAGGTAGAGTAGATGCTATGATTGCCAAAGGAAGGCAAATTGCGAAATCGCCTATTTTTTTCCTGCAAGAATACAAACAAGAAAGTGGTACAAACAATGACCCGATGGGGCAATTGTTGATAGAAATGTATGTCGCACAGCACTTGAACAACGAACCAGATGAACCTATTTACGGTTGTTATATCGTCGGGCGCAATTGGTTTTTTGTCGTTTTACAAGGCAAAGAATATGCCGTGAGCGATGCTTATGTGGCCACACAAGCTGACCTTTTTGACATTGTAGCGATTTTGAAAAAAGTAAAAATATTGTTTGAAAAAAAGATAAATGTTTGATAATGAGATTTTTATCAAAAAATAAAATAAACATACTAAAATGGATAATATACATTTAGAATTTATACAAGTTAAAAATTATTTTTCAATTAAAAATATTACTTTGAGTGGATTATCTCAATCAAAGGAAATATACTTTTTAGGCGAAAATGGCGATGGGAAAACGTTAGTTTTACAGGCGGTTTTGTTAGCTTTTGTGAACTCTAAACTTAATAGTCCAAATTATGAAAGTTTTTTTGATACAGAAGAAGTAGGCAAAATAAAAAATTGTTTAAATGCTAATCCTAATTTTGTAGCGGATTACAATGGAGATAGGCTTTACGAGCTCCTTAAAGGCAAAGATTTTTTCTACAGTATTTTTGCTTATGGCGCAAATCGTAATAAAAGTACCGCTGACAAGGGAGGTAAAGATGGCTATGGCACTCAAGGGTATTTAACATTATTTGATAATAGCAGGGCTTTGAAATCGCCTACGCAATGGCTGAAAGATTTAAAATTAGAAGGACAAAACGCTACTATTAATATTGAAAATGCAATAAAATTATTAGAAGAAATATTAGACAACGATGTAAAAATCAAGATCGAAGGAAGTAAGGTTTTATTTTTTGAAAGAGATACAAAGTTAGAGTTTGAGCAGTTATCTGATGGTTTTAAAAGTGTGATGACTTGGGTGGCGGATCTAGTTGCACGACTGGCTGATAATCAATCGAATATAACTAAAATTCAAGATTTTGAAGGGATTGTTTTGGTTGATGAGATCAATTTACATTTACATCCAAAATGGGAACGTAATTTAGTGAAAAAATTGCGTACTTGGTTTCCAAATATTCAGTTTTTCTTCACTACACATAGCCCAACAATGTTACTTTCTGCCTCGAAAGATGCCGTTTTTTATAAAGTATATAAAGAAAATGGGCAAACGAATGTCAGTGAACCAATGCCTTGTGAAAAATTCGCTGGTATGATGGCAAACAATATAATTACATCGTCTTTGTTTGATTTGGACAATGCTTTTATGGAGATTTCACAGCATGAAACAGCCAATTTAGATACCTCAGAAAATTATTTGGAAAGTAAGATTCGTGCAATTTTGAGTAAAGAAAAAGAAAAAAACAACAAGAAACATTTCAATGAATCAGAATTAGATGCTATTTTAAATGATGCTTTTGAAAAATATAAAAATGGAACATTATGATAAAAAGAGAACGAAAAGATACTCATGGTGTTGTTCTTTCTGTTCCAAATTCTTTGAATAATGCAACGACAACGCAACTACGAAATAACTTAATTGGTGCAGGGAATTGGATAAATCAACCTAATTACAAAAAGCAATTTAAGAAAAACGATACGAAAAATGCGCTTGATTCGATGAGCGACACCTGTATTTTTTGTCAGCAAAAGCTCACTGTTGCAACAGGTCGTGAAGATGCTCGTAGCGTTGAGCATTTTCGCCCAAAATCAAAATATTGGTGGTTGGCGTATAGTTGGGATAATTTGTTTCCTGTTTGCATTGCTTGTAATCGAGCGAAAGATGATGAATTTGAATGTAATGGAACGATAATAACAAATATTCGCAGCGGAGATTTAGTAAATATTCATACCTTAGCGGCTGATTATCAAGCTATTGAACAATCTAAATTTTTACACCCTGAATTAGACATACCCGAAGACCATTTGAAATATGATTTGAATGGAAGTATTGAAAATAACAATTCGCCAAGAGGAGAATATACAATTGCTACTTGCAAATTAGACCGTTTGGATTTGAGAGGCAAACGCAAAAGCGTTTTTGATACATTTGATGAAAAAGTAAGTTTGATTTTATTTGATGGTTCAAAAAGTAAGGCAGAAAAACAAAATGAAATATTGAAGGCGTATTTTGATTTTCAAGCCGATACTCAAATTGATAGGAATGAATTTTCGGGATATAAAAGGTATGTTTTTAAATTCTATTTCAGAGATGTAATAAATGAGTATCTAAGTAAAATAAATATATTATAAAAATGAGGATAAAAAATATAGCAATAATTACATTTTTGGTATTAAATTTAAGCAATTTACAAGCACAAGTAAGTGTTTTGACCAAACAAACACAAGTGAAGGCTATTTTGCAAACGCGAATGGTGCATTGTCCAACTTATCCTATGCTAATACAAGACTCTAGCGAGAAAGAATTTATCTATGATACCGTTTCAAAATTAAAGATTAAGTTTATTCTTTATTGAAAAAAGGATATAGATACTTGTACTTTTGAAGGGAGTTATTGAGTGTTTTTTATGAAATAGAATTAGTCAATTAAATATATTTTTAAATTCAATCATTTTTTATTATGAAAAATTTCAGTTATGTTATGCTTTGTTTTTGTACGTTTTTATTGCTAAACTCTTGTAAAAAAGACCCAGACGCAACACCTACGACACCAACAGCCAACACTTCTTATCAGCCACTTACAAAAGGTTCTACATGGAAGTATAAAAGCAGTGTTGCCCCAGGTAATGGAGAATATACCATTACTGCTACGGGAAATACAAAAGTTATCAATGGTAAAACGTATCAAATATTGACCTCTACCGTTGCGGCAGGTGGTGAAAGCTACGCTAGAGTAGATGGCGAAAATGTTTATGAATATGGTAAACAAACGTCTGCTGGTTTTTCCTTCGAGTTAGAAAACTTATCTATTAAACCTGCTGCTGCTGTCGGTGCAACATGGGATGATAAGGCACCAGCGACGAATCAAGGTACGACCTATGACATTATTTATCGTAAAACCATCAAGCAAAAAGGGATAACTCGCAAAGTGAATAACATTGATTACAAAGATGTGATTGCCGTAGAGCGTAAAACGTTAGTTTCTTTTGGTGGTGTAGAAACAGAAACGACTACAGAAATGCTTTATTTTGCAAAAGGTATTGGTCCAATTGAACAAGTAAGCAGTCTATTTAATGCAAGTTTATTGAGTGCTACGATTAAGTAAAAAAAAGTTTAAATTTCAAAATTGGCACTTGTATTATTGGATAGGAGTGCCAATTTTGAAAAAAAGATAAATGTTTGATTATAAGTTTTTTGTAAAATGGAAAAAATTATTTTAGTCATTGTATTTGTTAGCGTATTTGTAAGTTGTAAGCAGAAATTTGACCAACAAAAATGGCAAATTAAAGATGATCTTACGTATCCTTATCGTGATGCCATGGTTGAAGATTTAATAAAAAACAATAAATTAGTTGGCTTGACATACAAACAATTGATAGAGCAATTAGGAGAAGATAATGGCAATTTGGGCTACTCTATTTACGATGATTATGGCTGGGAGTCTAAATCGTTGCGTTTCAAAATGAATGAAGATAGTCTTATTACAAAAGTAGAATTGCATATTTGGAATAAAAAAGGAAGTAAAATTTTATTAGAAAAATAAAACACTGACAATCAATAATATATGTCGCACAATAACGCAGAAACAACAACAGAAAAGAGCTTAAATTTCATTGAAGAAATTGTAGAAACTTGGCTTGAAGCCAATCCTGGAAAAACGATTTTGACCCGTTTTCCACCTGAGCCGAATGGCTATTTACACATTGGTCATGCCAAAAGCATTTGCTTAAATTTTGGTTTGGCAAAAAAATATGGTGGCGCAACCAACCTTCGTTTTGACGACACTAATCCCGTCAAAGAAGACGTGGAATACGTGGACAGCATCAGAGAAGATGTAAAATGGTTGGGTTTTGACTGGAAACAAGAATTGTATGCGTCCGATTATTTTGATGAATTGTACGGTTATGCGGTGCAATTGATTGAAAAAGGCTTGGCATACGTTGATTTTTCGACACAAGAAGAAATCGCTACGCAAAAAGGAACACCTACGACAGTCGGCACAAATTCACCGTTTCGTGATACTTCCGTGGAGGAAAATTTATCGCTTTTTGCTCAAATGAAAAATGGCGAGTTCCCTGACGGACATTGCACCTTGCGTGCAAAAATTGACATGACGCACGTCAATATGCACATGAGAGACCCCTTGATGTACCGCATTAAACACGCTCATCATCATCGCACAGGCGATGCGTGGTGCATCTATCCGATGTACGATTTTGCACATGGACAAAGCGATAGCATCGAAAATATTACCCACTCGGTCTGTACGTTGGAGTTTATTCCGCACCGTGAATTGTACGATTGGTATATTGCGAATTTGGGTATTTTTCCTTCAAAACAATACGAATTTGCACGTTTGAACTTGAATTATACCGTCATGTCCAAGCGATATTTGTTGAAATTGGTCAATGAAAATGTCGTAAGTGGTTGGGACGACCCTCGTATGCCGACGATTTCGGGCTTGCGTCGTCGTGGCTATACGCCTGCAAGTTTGCGTGAGTTTTGTGACCGTATCGGCATCGCAAAACGGGACAACACGATTGATGTTTCTTTGTTGGAATTTTGTGTTCGTCAAGATTTGGAAAACACAGCGCATCGAGTCATGGCGGTTATGGATCCTATCAAATTGGTCATTGTAAATTATGATGGCGAAGGCGAAAACCTCAATGTTGAGAATATTCCTGGCAACGAAGCGGAAGGTAATCATGAAATTCCGTTTGGTCGTGAAGTGTGGATTGAGCGAGAAGATTTCAGCCTCGACCCACCAAAAGGATATTTCCGCTTGATGCCAAACAAAGACCATGTAGTGCGTTTGAAATATGCGTACATTATCAAATATGTCAATCATGTAACGGACGAAAACGGCAACGTGACGGAGGTTCATGTCGAATATATCAAAAACTCGAAGTCGGGCGAAGACCAATCTGGTATCAAGGTAAAAACCGCTTTGCACTGGGTTTCTGCCAATGCTTTCAATGCTGAGGTGCGTTTGTACGATAGACTTTTTGTAGAAGAAAATCCAAATACAGATTCAGAAACGAATCCTAACTCATTGACTATCAACTCAAAAGCATTATTAGAACCATATTGTGCAACTGCCGAGGCTGGTAAAAGTTATCAGTTTTTCCGATTAGGTTATTTTTGTTTAGATAAAGATAGCAGCGACGGAAAAATGGTGTTTAATAAGACGGTTGGGTTGAAGGATAGTTTTACGAAGAAGTAAATTTTATAAATGAAAAAATGAAATTATATTTTGAAAAGTTGCCAAAAGGAGAGCAATCGAGTATCAACTTTTATGCAGCAGAAACAGCTTTTATTCAAATGGGATTTGAAATGCTTGAATACAACGAAGCGGAGCAAATTCAAGAATCAAATATTGCTGTTGGGCGTATTAGGTTTATTTATGAACTTTTAACAAAACAAGGTATTCCGATTCCATCACCTTTGGATTATCCTGATGCTTTAAAAGCATTCTTAGGTAGAAATATTTGGGAATCTACTATTAATACCATTTCAAATCAGCCTGATAATTGGAATGTATTTGTAAAACCCAAGGGATTAACAAAAAAATTCACTGGAAAACTCATCCAAAACACTTCTGATTTGATAGGTATGGGTGATAGAACAGTAGATACGCCTGTTTGGGTATCTGAACCAGTTAATTTTCTTGCGGAGTGGCGTGTTTTTATTCGTTATGGTAGAATTTTGGGCGTAAGACCTTACAAGGGCGATTGGCGATGTCAGTATGATGCAGCAGTTATACAAAAAGCGGTTGATGCATATATTTACGCTCCAAATGGTTACGCCTTAGATTTTGGACTGACCTCTGATGGTCGAACACTTTTAGTAGAAGCTAATGATGGGTATGCTCTGGGATTTTATGGTTTATTTTACATTGATTATGCAAAACTATTGTCAGCAAGGTGGGCGCAACTCACTGGTCAAGAAGATTTGTGTAATTTTTAATCGAACTAAAAATGGTATCTGACAAGACGGTCAATTGGAAGGATAGTTTAAAAAAAGTAAATAAAAAAGATTAATTTTGTAAAAAAATATAATATGGCAAAATCATATTCATTATTCACAGATAGTGACATTAGAGCATTGGGGATTGAAATTGTGTACGCAACACTTTTCCAAAATGAAACTATGCCTATGGTTGAAATATCGGATTGGTTACAGACGACATTGAGTAAAAACCTAAAACGTCCTTTGGCTTCTGAAAAAGCAAAATCAGAACATCTTATTGCACCAATTTTGAGTGATTTACAAGACCAAAATCCTTCTTTTACTTACTTTAGTGGTTACAATTTTGAAGTAGATAAAAAATTAGGATTGACAGGATTTTGCGATTTTATTATGAGTAAAAAAAGCAATGCAGTCTATATTGAAGCACCTTTTTTTGCCGTCGTAGAAGCTAAAAATGCTGATATTGATGCTGGCGTGCCGCAATGTATCGCAGAATTGCACGCTTCTAAAATCTTTAATGAGCGACAAAAAAATGAATTACCACTTTTGTACGGGACAGTTACAACAGGTTTTGACTGGCGTTTTATCCTTTTAAAAGACAATATCGCTTACGTAGATACTGAAATTTATAGTATTAAAAATCTACCCGAATTGTTTAGAGTTTTACAATTTATTGTAAATTAACAAAAATACAACATGGCAAAATCAGCAATAGAAAAATACAAATCTTTTGAAAAATGGAAAACGCAAGAAGTCGAAAATGAGTTTGGACTCATTAGAAATGAAACAGATGTTGCATTTTTACAAGATTTTTTAAGCCATTTGGTTGTTTTACCAGACCATTTGAAAAAAGACATCTTGCAATTGCGAGTGCAGCTGCGCTCGATGATTGAAGCGTGGAACGAATACGATATGAGTATTCTTTTCATCGGCCCATTGTTTAATATTGTTCAGTCGCAAGAGAAAAGGGTTTATCGTACTTTTTTCAATCATAGTTTGAAAACCATTTTGAATGGAAAAGAAATTGCTGGTCGTGTGGACGGGATGTTGGCAAAAGGTTGGCAAATCCCAAGTGTTCCTTTGTTTTTTATGCAGGAATACAAAGCAGAATCTGGTCCGAATGGTGACCCTCTCGGGCAATTGCTGATAGAAATGATTGCTGCACAAGCCATGAACAACGAACCCGACCAAGCACTTTATGGCTGTTATATTATAGGTCGCAACTGGTTTTTTGTTGTTTTAGAAGGTAAAGATTATGCTGTTAGTCTTGCTTACGATGCTACACAAGACGATATTTTCGACATCGTAGGTATTTTGAAAAAAATCAAACATCTTTTTGAAATAAAAATTGGGTACAAATCCTAATTTGTTGATTATCAATAAATTGCAATGAATTGCTGCGGGTAAATATTTAACGCAACAACATCACATCACCTTTCAAATCTACGCTGACACCATCTAAAAACAAGACTTTTGCGTGGTAAGTAAAAACGCCAATATCTGTTTTTTTACCAAGATAAGTACCGTCCCAACCGCAGAGTGGATCGTTGGTAGGGCATTGCATTTTTGAAAAAACTTTACTGCCCCAGCGGTCAAAAATCTCGAACAATTCCACTTGTGCATTCGCTTCCGTAAAAATATAAAAATAATCGTTCACTTGATTGTCATCGGGTGAAAAAGTGTTCGGAATGTAGAGGTTTCGACGCAATTTGATGCGCAAATTATCCGTTGCCATACAGCCTTGAATGTCCATTACATTGAGTCCAATGATACTTTCCTCAACATTCGGACGAGCCACATTGTTCAGTATCGTTTTGCTTTTGAGGTTTGCACCATTTGACGGAATCCACTGAAAGTTTTTCAAAGGATTATAACCATCAATTTTTGGAAAAATCAAAACAGAATCGCCTGGGAGAATATCAAAATTTTTACCTATTTCGAGCGTAAGTGGTTGATTGATAACCACTTGTGTATCTATTTTGATTTCACAATCCGAGGTCACGGTAACACTGTAAATACCAGCTTTTCGGACAGTGATTTCAGCCGATTTTTCACCTGTATTCCACAAATAAGTTGGATTTTCACCTTCAATTTTAGGTTTTATTTTGGCTGTATTGTCAGGGCAAAGCGAGATTGTATCGTTGGAGAATTTGACAAAAAGCGGTGCTTTTACAAGCGTACTGTCCAAGTATTCTGGCGTAAAAGGGTCGTCGGATTTGATGCTAATAGGCGCACCATCTTGATGCCTTATGTTGTCCAAAAAAGCTTGATTTTTATAAAATTCTTTGTCAATTGTTGGTTTTAAACGGGTTGTAATGACCATCGTATCACGACGATTCGGAATATTCATGTTCTCAATCACCAAAGTATTTCCACCAACGCCTTGTTTGATGATTCCACCAAAAGGGTTTTTATCAATATTGGTAATGATAAATTCATTTGGAAAAATATCTCTAAACAAAATATCCTTTTGTTCGATGCCACATTTATTGTCTATGGTGAAATAAAATTTTATTTCAGTAATACAAGTATCTGGATTGATGGTTTTCTTAGCGTGTTTAAAAAATTTGACAGGAGGCGGACAAGAACAGCCATCAATGCTTTGTATCTTAGGCGGTGAAAAGTCGCCAACATTCGACATGAAGCCAATCGGATTTTTTATGCCTTCCAGTTCACTTTTCAAAAAACCTTTATAGTTTCGGCTGTAGCCGTACAAAGCGCAATCAAAAGTCCACATTCCACTGTAATTATCCGTGATAGAGGAGTTGTTTTCGTACTCTTTTACGATGCTCGCATTGTTGTAGTCTATTTCCAATAACTTTTTTGTAGCGGTTTGGTAAGCGAACAGCCGCAATCCATCAGGACTAAAGGCAATATCAGGCGAGCCAATACTTATTCCAGCTGGAAAAGTCAATTCTTTAAGAGCATAATTCGGATCGGTCAAGTCCACAAGGTAAAGTTTGCTTGGCGTTGCACCATTTGCGAGTGCAACATAGTATTTGCCGTCCACGGTAACATCTCCTGAAAAATAGCTGTATTGCGTACTTAATGGCAATTTTTTTAAGGTATTTACCTTTCCTGTAGCATCAATTTGATAGAAATTGTATTTATTGTCGCTGTTTCGGTTGCCATTCACGGCATACATCAGATTGTCTTGACGACGATAACCGACACCATTAAAATCCTTTTCGGCACGTACCAAAAACGAGGCACTCAGAATCCCATTTGTATTCTGAATAACCTTATAAATATCCGTTCCACTACCATCACCAACCGTATAGTAAGCTGTTCCGCACTCAAATTGCTTTTGTGCAAAAATATTTTTTACAAAAAGAAAAAGAACAAAAAATAAGATTTTTTTCATGTGTAAATAGATTTTAATTTTGCAAAAATAAGGAAAAAATCGTAACTATTTACCACTTTTGTAATTCTTTATCAGGAGAAGCGGTGAACACAGAGTTTGACAAAAAAATTAGATGAAGGTTAATTTTTTTTGTTCCCTTGACCTCCGTTTCTTCATGGTAAAAATAAAAAATCTTCGATTTTTTTAATTTATACAAAATAAAAAACATTTAGCCAGAATAAAATTACTCAATACGGCTAAATGTATTATATTTGCAACGATTTAGCCAAAATGAATGATTTTAATACGGCTAAATCTATTGTCTTATGGAACAAGTAATCATAGGCAGAAAAGAAGAACTTGCCATTTTAAAAAAAGCACTCCAATCCAGTGAGCCTGAAATGGTTGCTGTCATCGGTCGTCGAAGGGTTGGTAAAACCTTTCTAATTCGTCATGCTTATCAAGGAAGAATAGATTTTGATTTGACGGGGATTCAGAATGGAAACTCTCGGGAACAACTACAAAATTTTGCAGATAGATTGACGATGTATGCCAAACCTTTGTTTCCGTTTCAACGTCCGTCTAATTGGCTTCAAGCCTTTCAAATGATAGTTACTTGGTTGGAAGCAACACCCAAAACAGAGAAAAGAGTGGTTTTCTTTGATGAAGTACCGTGGTTGGCAACTCGAAATTCTGATTTCTTAAAAGCGTTGGGTTATTTTTGGAACAGCTGGGCTTCGCAACAAAATATTTGTGTTGTTATTTGTGGTTCTGCGGCTTCATGGATGATTGCTAATGTCGTGCGTGACAAAGGCGGTTTGCACAACCGCATCACAAAACGGGTGCATCTTGCACCATTCACTTTAGCTGAAACGGAAGCGTATTTTAAAAGTCGAGAAGTGCATTTGAATCGTTACCAGATTTTGCTTACTTATATGGCATTAGGCGGCATTCCGCACTATTTGAAAGAAGTAGAAAGTGGTAAAACTGCTGCCCAGAACATTGATTACATTTGTTTTTCGCCCAATGGTATTCTGAAAGACGAGTTTTTACAGTTGTATCCTGCGCTATTTGACAATCCTGAAGTTCATACTAAAATTGTACGCTCTTTGGCGCAAACTTGGCAAGGGCTTTCAAGAAATGAACTGATTGCGGCGGCTAAATTGCAAAATAGTGGTAATACGACACAGGCTTTGGAGGAGTTGCTCAGTTCGGGATTTGTGTCTGCCTATTATGCTTTTGGAAAAAAAGTAAAAGATTTACGCTACCGACTTACTGACGAATACTCACTTTTTTACCTCAAGTTCATAGAAGAAAACCAAGGATTCGGACAGAGTACATGGCAAAATATCAGCCAAACCCAATCTTGGAAAACTTGGAGTGGTTATGCTTTTGAAAATATTGCATTACGCCATGTTGCTCACATTAAAAAAGCCTTGGGTATTTCGGGTATTTATGTGGAAACATCTTCTTTTTATCAAAAAGGAAATGCCGAACAACAAGGCGTTCAAATAGACTTATTGATTGATAGAAGTGACCACGCCATCAATCTTTGCGAATTAAAATTTTACAATAGCGAAGTCGTTGTTACCAAAGCGATGGCGAAAGATTTAAGGACAAAAATTGCTTTATTCCGAGCTGCTTCTCAGACCAATAAACAAATTTTCTTGACTTTGATTGCTCCATTTTCAATTATTCCTAATGTTCATTCTATTGGGTTGATTGACAACAGTTTGGATTTGGATATTTTTTTTGAATAAAACAGACATTTTTTCAAAAAACAAAAAAATTTTATTTTTTTTCAAATAAGTTAAAACAACAATGTGTTGATTTTTTATATTAAAAAAAATAAAATATAAATATATCTATAATTAGCTATCAATTCTTTATGAATTATAAAAAAATATAATATTAAAAATTTAACTAATTTATTAATTAACAATCAAATTACTATGTAATTTTAAATTTATAAATTGATTGTTAATAATTTGGAAAAATAAAATTTTGGTTGCATTTTTGTACTGAATTTATGATAAAACCCTTTGCTTAATGTCCCTTTGCTGCTATTTGTTAAAAATAATAGCCAAAGGTCTTTTTCATATAATTCGAGTATTTTTAGAATCCAAGACTATTTCAACATTTTATTTTTCCCATGACAAGAAGACTTACACCTTTTCTTGCTTTATTTTTTTTGTGCATAAGTGTTTTCAACGAGCAACTTCATGCCCAATCTTTATCTTGCAACGGACATACGAACATTTCTGCGAATGCCACTTGTTCAACTACCATCACTCCTGCAATGGTTACGACCTCTGCGCCCGTTGGTTCGACGGTGACGGTGATGAACGGAACAAATGTTATTCCACAGCCTTTGACCAGTGCTATCCTCAATTTGGTTTTAACGGTCAAAGTGACTGACCTTACAGGCAATGCTTGTTGGGGAACTATCAAAGTGGAAGACAAAGCTGCACCTACATTGGCTTGTGCTGCATCTCCTCAAAATGTCAATTGTGCGATTCAGAACCTTAGTATTTCTGAAACGCCTCGCATTATTTTTGACAATATTCCAAACAATAACATCGCTGATGTAAATATTACAGGTATTTTTGGTGCGCCAGTCGTTACTGAAAACTGTGGTCTTTATACCCTTTCATATTCTGATGTTGTCGATGATAAAGATTGTACGGCTGCTGGCATCAGTGCTGTCGTTTCTCGTACATGGGTTGCGATAGATGCACAAGGCAATAGCTCAAACTGTACTATAGTATACAATATGCAACGTCAGTTGATTGCTTCTGTAACACTTCCTGTTGATGTGACGCTTTCTTGTTCTGGAACTTTTGCAAAAGAAGCAAATGGAAATCCTGCTGTTTCGGTAACGGGTTCTCCTAAAATCAATGGCGTAAATATTTACCCTACGATTGCTGGTTTTTGTGAAATGGGCGCAAGTTTCCAAGATACAAAAGTTGGAGCTTGTGGCAACACTTACAAAGTAATCAGAAAATGGTCAATTATTGACCAATGCAATAGTGCGGTACTTGTACACAAACAAGTTATTTTTGTTTTGGATAAAATCGCACCAACGTTTAGCAATTGCGTTACAACTGATTTGATTTTGCCTGTCAATGGAAATAATTGTGATTTGGACGATTATACTGTTCCGAGCTTAGTGGCAACAGATGATTGTACCGCTTTGCCAGTTATTACTTCGGTTTTGACAGAAGGAGGCATTCAAAAAGCAGTTGGTCCGATTTTTAATAATGTTACTTTAGGAAATTATATTTTGACTTATACTGCAACAGATGCTTGTGGAAATACAGCGACTTGTTCTCGTAATTTATTGTTGTCGGACATTACTGCACCTGTTGCAGTATGTGATTTGAATACAAAAGTAGCTTTGACATCTGATGGAAGTGGAACTTTATTGGCGACAAGCGTTGATAATGGTTCTTTGGACAATTGTTGTTTTAATCCAAATCGTTTTGAAATCAAACGTGCAAGCGCACCAGACAGCGATTACAAACCAGAATTGAAAGTAAATTGTGCTGATAAAAACTTGATGGTTGCATTGCGTGTTTGGGATTGTTTCAACAATTCTAACGTGTGTATGGTCAATGTTTTGGTAGAAGACAAACTTCCGCCAGTGATTACAGCAAAAGATACTGCCGTAATTTGTGGCAACAATACAGCTGCCGAAACTTGGTTGAACATCAATAAGCCTTTGAAAAAAACGAATTTATCTGATTTGCCAACGGCAAACAATCCTGGTTGGTATGACAACTGTGATGCTGATGTTGCTTTTATTGATTCAAAAAATATTGACAATTGTGGTAAAGGAACTTATACTCGTACTTGGACAGTAACGGACAAATCAGTGTTGAAATTAACAGCAACAACTGTTCAAAAATATGTTTCTGCGAATCGTTCAGCGTTTAAAGTGACTTTTCCAAAAGATACATTGTTCAATTCACTTGCTTCTTGTCCAAAAACAGAAACAACACCTGACCAAACTGGTCGTCCAGTTATCGAAACAATTGGCGCAACTTGCCCTTTGGTTGGTGTAGAATACATTGATGAAGAATTTAACATCGCTGATGGTAATTCTTGTTATAAAATCGTTCGTACTTGGAAAATCATGAATTGGTGTAATTTTAATCCAAACGATGCGATTCAGATTGTGCCATCTAATTCAAATGGTGCAGTTGTAACTGTTACAATGAACGATAAAGGTTATTTGGAATACAAACAAATCATCAAAGTAGTGGACAATACACCTCCAACAGTGGTTTTCAAATCTTATACTTTGTTGCCAGTTGGTAAAGAATGTAAGGCGGAATTGACGATTCCTCAGCCAGAAATTACGGATGCTTGTTCTAACCAAAGCAACAAAAGTTATACAATTTTGGACAGTGACAATAAAATTTTTGCACAAAGCACCACTTTTCCTGGAAAATATACTTTTACAGTGGCTGATTTTGGTAAAAAATTCATTATTCGTTATTTCGCTTCTGACAAATGTGGCAATGCTACTTCGACAGACCAAAGCGTAACGATTAAAGATGTTACAAAACCAACGCCAATCTGTCACCATGGTTTGACCGTAGAAATTATGCAAACGAAAATGGTGATGATTGATGCAAAATTATTTGATGCAGGAAGTTATGACAATTGTACAACGCAAGGAAAATTGAAATTCAAAATTCAATATCCTGCAACACCTCCAGGAACTGTTGTAAATCCGAATTTATTGCCAGATGTACAGACTTTCTCTTGTGCGGATTCAGCGATTATTCCAATGAATGACCAATTGGGCTTTTTGGCAAACGTAGGACTTTGGGTTTGTGATGAAGCTGGAAATGCTGATTATTGCGAAACGTATATTATCGTTCAAGACAACAACATGGTTTGCGATTACAAACCTATCCAAATGAAAACCTTGGCTGGTGCAATCGTGACAGAAAAGAACAGTGAAGTAGAAGCTGTACAAATGAACATGGAAGGCTCTACCAAGCAATCAGAATTGAGTAATATCAGTGGAAAATTTGCTTTCAAAAACATTTCTCCACAAGGAAAATACACCATTACACCAGAAAAATTAGAAAATCCAATGAATGGCGTTTCGACCTTGGATTTGGTGTTGATGAGCAAACATATTCTTGGAACACAGCCTTTGGCAACGCCTTATCAGTGGATTGCGGCAGACGTGAACAAGTCGGGAACTGTTTCGACGGCAGACATCGTCGAGTTGCGCAAAATGATTTTAGGTTTGCAAACAGCGTTTTCTAAGAATAATTCTTGGAGATTTGTGGACAAGGCTTATGCTTTTGATGCAACAATTTCTCCTTTGAAACAAACATTCAAAGAAGATAAAATCATTGAAATCACGAATTACAATTCGCCACTTGATTTTGTTGGTGTAAAAATCGGTGACATCAATGGTAACGCTTCTACGAAAAGCGGCAATGCAAGCGGTCGTGGCGCAAACGGTACTACTTCTATTGAGTTGGAAGACAAAACACTTCAAAATGGAGACGTTTTCAAAATCAATATGACGACACCAAGCGACATCGAAGCATACCAAACTACTTTTGAATTTGATAAAAACAATATAGAATTGCTTGATATTCAAGGTGCTGAAAGCAATTATGCAGTGATTGAAAATGGAAAAATTACGATTTCTACCGAAAAAGAAAATCCTATTCAATTGACTTTTAAAGCAAAAAATAACGTTCAATTGAGCAAAAGTATTCGTTTGACTGATGCAATTACGGCAAATGAAGCCTACAATACACAAGCTGAAACGTTTGTATTAGGATTTAATTTTGGAGAAAAAACAACTGCAACAGCTTTTGAATTGTTCCAGAATCGTCCCAATCCATTCCGTGAAGAAACCATCATTTCGTTCAATTTGCCACAAAGTGGCAATGCAACGTTGAGTGTTTGCGATGTGACTGGAAAAGTGGTAAAAACCATTGACCAAACCTTTGAAAAAGGCTACAACGAAGTGAAAATCAATAAAAACAACCTAAACGCAACAGGAGTATATTACATTAAGTTAGAACAAAATGGTTTGACAACGACTAAAAAGATGTTAAGCGTGGAATAACAATGGTTACATCTAAAAATAAAGTGTGAGTATTTGAGTGAAAAGGCTATCCGACGAGTGTTCGGGTAGCCTTTCTTTTGCTTTTGCTGTGAATGTTGAGTTTTGGCAAACTACGCAGTATTGGAACACTGATTGGACTGATTTTTATGATTTATTAGGAACACAGTACACATATAACATTGATTTTCAATACTATGTGTACTATGTTCCTATGTGTTTAATATCAAATAATTTTGTCTTATTTTTTATGTTTTGATTAATCAGTCCAATCAGTGTTCTATCTAAATAAAAAAAATCGTAACTTTGCCCCATGAAACCACAAGTACACTACCAAGATTTAGGGCGAATCGCTTACCAAGCCGCTTGGGATTACCAAACGACTTTGCACAAAGCACTCATTGCCAGAAAATTACGCAATCGTGATGAAGGCACTGCTGAAACACAAGAACATTTTTTGTTGTTTTGTGACCATCAGCACGTTTATACTTTAGGGAAAAGCGGTTCATTAGACCATCTTTTGCTGAGTGAAACGGAAATGTTGGAGAAAAACATAGAATTTTTTAAAATCAATCGAGGTGGAGATATTACTTATCATGGACCTGGACAAATCGTTGCTTATCCGATTTTTGATTTGGATTGTTTTTTCAATGATGTACACCAATATGTCCGTTTTTTGGAAGAAGCGATTATTTTGACCTTGCGAGAATACGAACTTGACCCAATTCGTTTGGAAGGTTTTACGGGCGTTTGGTTTGCTGAAAAAGACGGTTTGCCAAAAAGAAAAATTTGCGCCATTGGCGTTCACCTTAGTCGTTGGGTTACGATGCACGGCTTTGCATTCAATGTCAAATCCGATTTACAATATTTTCGCTACATTGTCCCTTGTGGCATTGACGATGCTGACAAAGATGTGACTTCGCTCGAAGCTGAACTCGGACGAACTGTTGATATAGAAGAAGTCAAAGAAAAAGTAAAACGCCATTTGGCAGCACTTTTTGGGTTTGATTTTCAATATAGCGAAGCAGTACGACCATAAGTAAAGACTCGAACTCTCGTAGAGAAAAGGCACGCCTTTTCTCACACTACGCAAGGCACACGAAACACAGAAAAGGCACGCCTTTTCTCTACGTGTTTAGCTATTCGTAATTGATTGCGGGAGTAGTGTTGTGTTTTGTTAAAAGTAGAGTAAGTGCCAGTAGAGAAAGGAGGTGTTGGAATGATGATTAGAGTTAAGTAATGGGGAAGTATTTACACATCAAAATGCAAGTTTCTAACTTTCTTAGTAAAATGGCTTTGTCAATCTAACTGACAAAGCCATTTTGCTATTTTATCACTTATTCAACCCTAACCATTTTTCTTCTAACCTTGCCAAGCGGGTATATTCTGGGCTGCTGCTTACTTTTAATATTGTAGGGGCTGTCCATTCGCCTTGTGCCTCTTTTACATTATTTTCAAGATATACCAATAGCTTGCGCTGATGGTACGGGATTAATTTTGAGAAGATTTCGGATAGATAATTTCTATCTTCACAAGATTCAAGTTGCAAGTTACTATAGACTCGATGTTCCAGTTTTTGAAATTTTAGGCATAATTTTTTTTGACACTAAAATTTTATAATTTTTTTATAATTTTTATAAAAATAAAAAATTG
>JAYWHK010000263.1:0-20130 GCA_043777755.1 Saprospiraceae bacterium | reverse complement strand
ATTAGACTGATTTTCATGATAAATCAAGATTTTATTATACATATTTCATGATAAATCATGAAAATCAGTTCAATCAGTGTTCTATTTTTTTCGGGATTTCACCTCGTTTTATGTTTAGATGGTAACAATTTAACATTCTAACAATCCAACTTTTTAACCTTTCACAAGTTCTACCGCTTTGATTTTGCCATTGATTCGGATTTGTAAAAAATAAATGCCTTTTTGCAAATCGTTTGTATCAAAAATTTCTATTATATTTTGTACTGAAAACAACTTTTTTTCAGCCAATACACGTCCTGTTATATCTAAAAGCGATAATGTTACATTTTGATTTTCTTTCAAAGAAAGATTGACGTTTAGTTTGTCTGAAATTGGATTTGGAAAAACATTAAATGAACTAACTTCTTCTAAATCAGCTACTTGCACAGCACCTTTTAGAATTATTTTTTCAATAGAAATACTACATCCATTGGCATCAGTCAGCGTAACATTATAAACACCGCCTGCCAATTTGGTCAAATCAGCTCCGCCAACAATACTTTTTCCATTTGCCAACCAAGTATAAGCATAAGGCGTTTTCCCTAATTTGGGAGTCAAATGAATTTCTCCATCTGCCTTTGTACCCGTACTCGCATTAACGACAGAAGCAATTGCCAACGTAGGATTTTTGATTTCAACAACCGTAGCCGTTTGTTGCGAAGAACAAGCATTTGCCTCAGACGTTACCGTTACACTAAAATTTCCTGCACTTGTCACACTCACCGTAGGCGTATTTTTTCCATTGCTCCAAAGATATATAAAACCGTTCGCAAGATTTCCTTTGATGTCGGCACTTGTTTTTTTACAATTAATTTCATTGGAAACATTCAATTGAAGATTTGGCGCAAGCGTATCTTTTTCAACCGCTGGGCTATTGAAAACCTCTTTACAACCATTTTCATTGTTCGTCACACTTACAACATAAACGCCTGATTTTGAAGTAGATATAGTATTTTTATCAGCACCATTGTTCCACAAATAAGTATAAGTATCGCTATTGCTTACCGTCACGGCAACTTGTTTTTTACCACAAGTTATTTTTTCAATAGGACTAAAAACAACGTTTGGTTTTGTTGTATTTTCAGCAACGGTCACGCTTGTTGTTACGCTACATTTGCTCAAAGCATCTGTAATTTTAACAGAATATGAAGCAGCTTTGGTTACATTTACTTGCAAAGTACCAGCTCCAGCAGCAATAACGCCACCACTTGTAGTCCATTCGATGTTACTTGAAGCAGGCAAAATATTGGGCGTTGTCGCTGATAATTGTACAGAAGTTGCGCTACAAGTCAGTTTGGAAGGTGCAATTGGAATAGCTACCGAAGGCTGAAAATTATGAACGCTGACATCTTTTGAATGTGTTGTCGTACAATTTTTTGAATCCGTAACAGTGACCGTATAAGTTCCTGATTGTGAAGGATTTGTAAGGTTTTGAGCCAACGAATTATCGCTCCATTTATAAGTAAAACCATTTGCACCACCAGTAACATTGAGTTCAATTCCACCTTGAATACCACATTTTTCGTGCGTCTTTGCGACACTCGTAATATTAATGGCATTTGGTTGTGTAACTGCAAAATTATTGGTAAAAAGTTTCGTTCCAGCATTGTCTGTTACCGTACATTTGTATGTTCCAGCAGAAAGATTTTGCACTGTAGAAAGGGTTTGTCCATTGCTCCAAGCATAACTGTAAGGAGAAACGCCACCACTTACTGAAAGCGAAATCGAGCCATTATTGCTACCGTTACAAGTCAAATTTGTGACATTATTTGTATAAGTCAGCGGCGGTGCAGTTGTTGTTGTCAAAGAAACGCCACAAAGTGTTTGGCTTTTTGACTCAAAACCAGCCTTGTTCTGATTTCCTACAAAATATATTTTTTTATCAGGACAAACCAAATAAACAGTCGGATAAAATCCAACTTGATAAGTGTTCGCAAGAGCCGTATTGTCAATCATTGGATATGGCGTTCCTGCTGTCCAATTGCCTACAGAACTTCCAGTACAAGGCAAAAAAGGCGTTCCGCCACCACTCGGACCATACAAACAGCCAGCCGAAGTACTTGAAGATGCTTCAATGAAAAAAACATTCGCTTTATAATTGCCAGAAGTCGTACCATAAGCATTATAAAAATCTTTCATGGCGTGCGTATTGTGGTAGCCCCAGCAATTGCTACACCACGCAGCTGAAAAATCAAGCACTACGGGTCGCCCAGCGTTCAAGTGCGTGTAAAGCGTTTGGCTCGTGCCAGTGATGTCGTTCAAAGTCCAATCGGGCGCAGTCGAACCATCTGGCATTTGAGCAAGGCTACTATTATTGAAAAACAACAATGTAAAAGCAAAAAGTAAAATTAAATTTTTCATCAATCTAAAAGGTTTTTTTGTAAATTAAAAATTTCGGTACTCATTCGCTTGTAGATTATCAAGCAAAATTGTGCCAATTCTGATGCGTTTGAGTTCCGTCACCTCATAGTCGAGTTGGTAGCACATACGTCGAATTTGGCGATTCAAACCTTGTACGAGGACAATATTAAAGGTAAAATCATCTATTCTTGCGACGGGACAATCCAAGGTTTTTTTGCCCATAATGACAATGCCCGAAGACATTTTTTCAATAAAATCGTTGGTGATAACTTTGTTCACTTTTACAACATATTCCTTCTCAACGGTTTTGTCAAAATGCAACATAGAACGGTAATATTTACCATCGTTGGTCAGAATAAGTAATCCTTCTGACTCTTTGTCCAAACGTCCAATAGGAAAAAGATGTGCTGAAAAAGGTAAAATACTTCGCAAATTATTCTCAATACTTTCATTTAAGGTTGTTTCTATTCCTCTTGGCTTGTAAAAAGCAATATTTAGTACTTTTTTTCCTTCTTGTAAAATTTCTTTTTTATAAAAAATGGAATCCGTTTCCTCAAAAAAGCAATTTTCAAAAATAGCCTTTTCATTGATAAAAACCTCACCACTTTCGATGATTTCCTTCGCTGCCTTTTTAGTGACCGCTAATTTTTTTATCAATAAATAATGAATTTTGTTGCGAATCGGCATTTTTCAAGTTTTTTGTTTTTAAGTAGTAATATCTAAATAAACATGGTTATAAAATTCTGTAATCTATTGAGCATCAAGACACTAATGACTTTTAGACTTATGACTTATTTACTTACGACTAATTAATAGAACAAAGATACAGCTTTCTCACAAAAATATTTTTTTTTCAAAAACACCAACCTTTTTTCAGAAAAAGCACTCTATAGAAGAAGGTATCGCTACAATCATGTTACCATTTTTTATTTTATGAAAAAAAATAAGTATAATATACTGATAATTATCTTATTAAGTACTTTTTGCAGTGCTTTTACATTGCTACCAGTTTGGAAAGAATACAAATCCTATCAAGGAAAATTTTCGATTTCTTTGCCTGATGGTGATTTTACAGAAAAAATAATTCCAATAAAAACAGCTTTAGGCGATTTGGAACAACATACATTCTATTTTACGCCAGTTCGATTAGATGCCGAAAATAAGTTTTATCAAGTGACTTATATAGATTATCCCGAAGGTACTTTTCACCAAGATTCAACCGAATTAAGGGATTTATTCTATGAAACATCTATTGATGGTGCTGCGCAAAGCGTCAATGGTAAGGTAATGTACTCAGAAAATGTAGCACTGGACGGTGCGAAAGGGAAGATTTGGCGCATTGACTACAATAAAGGAAATAGTATTATGAAATCAAAAGCATTCTTGATTGGGAATCGTTTTTATACAATTTCGGTGGCAACACAAAAAGCAAGAATCCGCAATTTGGATATGTTAAAATATTTGGATTCGTTTAAGTATTTGTCAAAGCTGTAAGTAACTAAATCCTAAAACGCATATTCATCTATTTTAACACATTAATATATGACATTCACTTGACAAAGTGAACAAATAATCATAACTTTGTAGCAAAATAATTTTTTATCACCTAAAATTAAATTTTTCAGTCATGACAAAAAAAATAATTTACGGCTTTTTCGCCTTTGCAATATTAGGAGCAGTGGCGTGTGAACAATCTTTCACAGCCGAAGAAACAACACTTCAAGCCAAGCGTTTGAAATCAGAAGAACTCAACAAACAATACAATTACTCCCGTGTTCAAGTCAAAAAAGGATTTGAAACACAGGCTAATTTCTTAACAGTTGATGACCCAAGTAAAGACAAGCACTCGTTTTTTCAAACAACCTTAAAAGAAGGCAACGATATTCAAATCAAAAGCGTAAGTGACGCAAAAGCAAAGTTGGGTCGTGTTTTGTTTTATGACCAAAAATTGTCATTGAACAACGCTACGTCTTGCGGTTCTTGTCATCACCAATCAAAAGGCTTCGCAGATGGACTAAAGTTTAGTCCAGGTTTTGAAGGTAAAACAACGATTCGTAATTCAATGTCAATTGCAAATCCTGCAATGTCACATTCGGGTTTGTTTTGGGATAGACGTGAAAATAGTGTCTTAAGTATGTCACTTCGCCCAATTCAAAACCATATCGAAATGGGTATGGAAGACCTTAGTCTTTTGGAGCGCAAATTGGCTGCGATTGACTACTACCCTACTTTATTCAAAGATGCTTATCCTTCAAATCCAATTATTACACAAAAAAATATTTCAGAAGCGATTGCTGCGTTTGTACGCTCAATGGTGTCTTGGGATTCTAAATTCGACCAAGGTGTAAAAAGTGATTTCGCCAATTTCACACCTGAGGAATTGCGTGGAAAAGAAATTTTCATGGGTAAAGTTTCTTCTACGACAAATAATAATTTTTTCAATGTAGATCAAGGAGCTTGCGCTGGCTGCCATAATGCACCAATGTTCAACGATGGTTCGAACTTGTTCACAACAAGTGCTTACGATGATAATGGTGACAATGGCAATGGTCGTGGTGTAAGTATTGGTTTGGACAAAACGTCTTCTGACATTGGTACGGGCGATGGTTCTTTCAAAATCCCTACTTTGCGCAACATCGAATTGACTGCTCCTTATATGCACGATGGTCGTTTTGCAACATTGGAAGAGGTGGTTACACATTACAATGAAAAAGTACAGCCTTCAAAGAATTTGCACAGAAAGTTGAAAGATGACAGCGGTAAGCCTAAAAAACTTAACCTTACGCCTGCTGATCAAAAGGCTTTGGTAGCGTTTATGAAAACTTTGACAGACAAACAATTCGTTACAGACCCTAAGTTCTCAGATCCTTTTGAGAATTAATAAGCCCAACCTAAATCCTTCCCTCATGGGAAGGACTTTAAGCGCAGTGTATAAAAAAGGTTGTTTTCGTTACGAAAATAACCTTTTTTTATACAAACGTCAGAAAGTGGTTTTGAGATTTTGAATTGATGTAAAATATCTTAGTGACCGAAATCTCATGCTTGCAAACTAAACGCATTTTCGCACACAGATTTTCGCAAATAAAATCAAAAAATGATTTCACTCACGGATTTTCACGGATTTCTCACGAAGGGAATCCGTGAAAATCCGTGAGTGATGCGAAGCATCATCTGCGCAAATTCGTGTGCTAAATTAATCTTTATTGGAGCAATAAGTCAGCTGCACTTAGTATATTTTTAGCCATAATCCATCATCACTTAATATTTTACAGTAAGCAAAATATTGAATACCAAGTATTTACAATATCTTTAATAGCTAATCACAAATATCCGTTGTGTATATAGTTTTACTTCACCAGCATCGAATCACCACCGACGATTTCTACTTCTCCATCAATAAACTCTATTTCGGCTTTCCATGTAAAAATATTGCTGTCTTGAAAAACACCTTTGTATGTTCCGTCCCAACCGTATTCGGGGTCATTTGGTGCAAAATCTTTGCCTTCATAAACGAGATTTCCCCAACGGTTGAAGACTTGGAAAGACTTTATTTTTGCCATTGCTTTTCCTCCAAAAACCATCAAACGGTCATTTGAACCGTCGCCATTCGGACTAAAAACGTTGGGAATGAATAAGTTATGATTTTTGACAACGACAACCCAAACGCTGTCTTTTGTGATGCAGCCCGTTTTAGATACTACCGCAACTTTGTACAAAGTTGGTTTGACAGGTGCTGCCAAAGGATTCGGGCAATTGTAACAAGACAAACCTAATTTTTTTTCCCAAAAAATACTATCATAAGCAATGTTCACGCCAACAGGTAGGAAAACATCTTCACTCAACTGAATGGTATGCAGCCTTTCCAAATCTAAAATCGGGATTTGCGCCGCCAATAAAGTATCTTTTACTTTTAAAACAGATTCGCAAGCGTTGGCATCTTTTATCTTAAATTCATAAATGCCCGCACCAAGGTTGATTAATTTTTTATCATCTGTAAATTCTTGATTGTTAAGAATATACGTATAAGGTGTTGCGCCGCCTTTGACATTTTTTAATAAAATTTTACCTGTATTAAAACCACTACAATCTGGGTTTTTAAATTCTGCTTCGTAGGTAACGCCTATCGGCTCTGTTATTTGGAAAAATTGTGAAAATACACAATTATTGTTGTCTGTAACACTCAATGTATAAATTCCTGCATTTAGATTTTCGATATTGGGCGTTTCCGCATCATTGTCCCAAAGGTACGTATAATTGGGTGTTCCACCACTAACTGTTGTCGTCAAAAAGGCGTTCGCATCACCAGCACAAGCCAAATTGAATCCATTGAAATTAGATGTTTTAAAATTTATTTTTAAGCTATCAGGCTGATTTACAATGCTTTGAATAATTCTAATGTTGTTAAAATTGTCTGTTATGCTGATAAAATAAGTCCCAACTCCTAATTTTTCAATCGTCGTATTTTCATTAATAGCATTTATACTACCAAAACCAGCGACCTGAGCATTGTCTGTTTTTTGCCAATTGTAATTAAAAGGAGGCGTTCCATTTTTTACAGAAAAAGAAATTTTGCCCGTTTTACTACTGTTACAATCTACGTCAGTGACAATATCGTTGGCTTTTATATTGCATTTTATTTCTGTTAAAGTCAAAAAAATCGTGGAATCGCAACCATCTTTTGTCAAAAACTTATCTTGATAAGCACCTGCTTTTGTATATATTTTATTGCCAAATTGCAATGTATCACCTTCGCAGAAATTAAAAGAAAAATTGGTTGTTTTTTGCTCAAATTCTTTTAAATTGACTAAAATAATGCTGTCACAACCATTTTTCGCCTTGGTTTTTACCGTAAAAGTTCCTTTTTTACACAAAAGAGAATCCGCAATTTTGACACAATTCCCTTTGCAAAATCCAGTATTGACTGTATCTCGTTTGATGGGTTTAATAGTGATGGTTTCGCATTTTTGAGGTCCTTTGTCGCAAGCATTGGAAGGGAAACAGCAAATTTCGTGCGTTCCAGATGGAAGTAAATCAAGGGTGATTTTTTGTGATTTAGATGAAATGTTATTTCCATCTAAAGACCAATTGTAATCGACAGCTCCAGCAACACCAGAATTTTCAAGCGTAAATTTTTGCCCTTCACAAAGCTCTTTTTCGCCTAAAATAGTACCAGAAGTAGTCAGTGGCGATACTTTTGTAGAACCACTCAGTACTTTGATGGTGTAATTACAAATATCGCCATCGCTACCGTCCATCACAAAAAAGTAGTATTGACCAATCACCAACGGTTTGGTATTTTTGAAAGTTTCCTTAGTGTTGTTTGGAATATCAGTATCGCAATTGGATATTTTTTTAAAATTTTTGCAATCAACGCCTTCATAAAGCCCTATTTCGAGTCCGTTTCCTTGTTTGCAATTGGTAACGCTTACCTCTAAGGTCAAATCCACAGAACCCGCAATGAACGAAATCCATTGCGCATTGTGTAAAAAACTGGTACAAAAATCTGATGGCGCAGTACCTTTAAGCGTACTGCTATTGATGCCTTTGAATCCATCTAAGTCACAAATAATACAGGCTTCGCCACAAGTAGGTGTCATGGCAGCCGTAGGTCCGCAAGGTTTTGGTGCTTGCGAATGTATTTTTTGTAAGAAGAAAAAGAAAAAAAGTGATAAAAGTAAGTAGTTGCGCATTGGTTTAACGATTTGGAGTAACACACGTTGAAAGTGGTAAAATTGTTGCCTTGTAGATATTAAGCTACCGCAAAACCTGTATAAGGACGTTTTGCGGGAGCATGAAATGCAAGAACAATGGCATCCTTAGGAATACCTTCTTCTACAAATAAATCAGCAAATGCAGCATCAGTACCGTCGTATTCAACATACACTTTTTCATTCTTGATACGAACATGAAGAATGCAACCATAACTACGGCTACTGTTTTTACGCCATTCATTATGATACAAAAGATAGTGCATACTTATATCATCACTTATTAAATATGCTTCTTCATTAGGATTTCCTCTTTGAACATCTTCTATATAAGACTTTAAGACTTCTTTTATCGTTTGTTGATATTTTAAGATGGTAGCCATTGGTGTATAATTGGATTTTCTGTATCAAAAATAATTAACTGAACATTGTGTCGTTTCAAAAACAACTGAACAATTGGTTCTCTTATCAAATCTTCATAAGCATCCTTAGGAATTGCTAAGAAAACAATTCTGTCAGGCTCTATACCTTCCAGCAAAAGAACATAAAAATCGTGCTGTCCAACTGCATGATGAAGTTCATTGATATTAGAAGATGTAACAAAGCTCTTTATCTCAACTAATATTTTTTGTAATCCTTTTTCGGCGGCAATAAACTTTTCAGCACCCAAATCCGCAGCAACTTTTCTTCGTCCTAAACCTATTGGCATATAGTAAGGGTCGTGTGTAATCGTCCAACCTTCCAAAGATAAAGCCTCTCTAACTAAATTGTGATAAATATCTTTTGCCATAAAATTTCAAATTTTTGAATACACAAAAATACATTTTTTTTATAAAAAAGCCTTGAATTTCAACGATTTCTTTCAATCTTTAACTTTTCCACTTCGCTCATTTTCCACACTAATGTCTTCTACTGGTGTTTCATCGCTGGTGGTATTAAAAGCAACTTGAAGTTTGTAGTTTTTGCCTAAACGATTCAAAACAGGGTTGAAAATCATCGCAATGACTTCTTTTGCTTTGTCTTTTGCCTTGACCATGTTTTCTGGCTCAAGTGCATCACGACGAAACTCTGTTCGTAAAAGGTTGAAATTTTTATTAAAATCAACATTCGATACGTCACGCAACCAACCAATATCCAATTTATCTACTTTTGGAAAAACCTCGTGCGACAAAATCGTTGGTTGTGGCAATGTCACCACCAATTTTTTATTTTTTTCATTCAAAGAAACATTCAAATATTGGTCGAGTTTGAAACCTAATTTGGCAACCGAAATGGCGGTAATTTCTAAATCAGTAGTCGAAACATCATAGCCCAAAACCTTAGTAGAAATTTGCTTTGACATCGCTTTTCTATCACGAACCTCAAAAGTAGCCAATTCGGTGATGTATTTTTCTACACGCTCGTTGATTAATCCTTTTGATTTTGAAAAATCATCAATGGCTGCACGTTCTTTTAGGCGAGTAATCAAAGGTTTTAGTCCTTCGCCCAACGCCAAACCACAGGGTGTATCTGCGTTCAGCCCTTTGACACCCATTCGTCCAGCATCGGTTTTGAGCAAATTCACAACGACACTATTCACCAAAAAACAAGTATATTTTGAGGCTACTTCATTCAATGTTTCGACTGCGCTACTGCCTTGATTTTGGTAAAAAGACTGGTATAAATTAGAAGTTGTGTCTTGTAAAGACACAAAATCATTGAAATAAAGTTGCTTCAAATAAGGATGATGCTTACTGCGGTATTCTTCTTCGATTTTTTTCTTTAACTCAGAAGTCAAACCCATTCGACTACCTACGTGACCCAACAAATCCATATTCAATTGATAAACCAAATCATTGAACTCTTTTTTGTGTTTGGCAGGGTCAGAAAGCACAAAAATGGCTTGCTGCTCATCAATACTTGGGTGAAAATCAGAAGGAACATAAGTCACTGTGATTTCTTTTGGGATACTTGTGTAGCCTTCCGCACCGCCGCCTTCCGTAAAATAGCGATAGCCCAAAGCACCAATTACGCCCAAAATAGCTAAAAAAAGCAACGTGTTCATCCACGAACCACCACGGTTGGGCGATGGTCTGTCACCTTCAAAACGAGGTGGCGCACCATAGGCTTGCTCTGTTTTTTTTTCGCCCAAACTAAAAATTTTTTCTTGAATTAGATTTCTCATTGTGTATGAATTAAAAGCCCAATATCATTAAAGCTAAGGGTCTTAAAAATGTGTTGCTCCGCAAAAGATTAGAACAGTACTTTCTGATGCCCTCACCCTAAAGGGCATCAGAAAGTAAATTTAGGTTGTTGAGCGAAGCATTTAAAATCAAATTTCTTAGCTTAATGATATTGCCCTAAATCCCTCCGAAGGAGGGACTTGCAAACGTAGTGAAAATTTAAGTTTTTATTCTTTTTATTCTAAAAATTATATTTTCTGTAGAACGTATGACTAAAGTCGCCCGTACAATAAAATGCACTGTTCACTGTTATTTGTTCACTGATTTCCCTTTCCAAGCCACTTCTTCGACGTTCAATTCTTTTGCAAAAAAACGGGCGAGCGTAAAAAGATAATCCGACAAACGATTGAGGTATTGAATCAAAACTGGTTCAACTTCTTCATTCGCTGCCAATGCAACCACGAGCCGTTCCGCCCTTCGACATATACAACGTGCAACATGACAATGAGAAACGCTCTGATGTCCGCCAGGAAGAATAAAATTCTTTAAGGCTTCGAGCTGCTCATCCATTGCATCTATCTCATTTTCAAGCAATTGTATATCGCTGTTTTCGATTTCAGGCATTTTAAAACCTTTGCTTGGGTCAGCCGCCAAGTTTGCACCAAGGTCAAAAAGTCGGTCTTGAATCTCTTTCAAAACAGCTTTTGTATGTTGATTTTCAGTACAATCCCTGACCAAACCGATGTAAGAATTGAGTTCATCTACCGTTCCGTAACTCTCAATTCTGATATGATTCTTGGGCAATCTTGCACCTCCAAAAAGGGAAGTTTCACCCGAATCACCTGTTTTTGTATATATTTTAAAAGCCATATTTTAATAATCTTCCTCGTCGTCTTCCAAATCGTTCAGCAACATATTACTCAGAACGTCTTGAAATGAAAATTTATTTTCAACAATTTCTTTTGAAATAACATTATGTTCGCACATTCCAAAAAGGCAAAGTTCCATGTAAGTATAAAAATCTTTTTCGTCACATTCGATGCTTTTGGCAACCAAACGACGCAAACCTGGGATTTTTTCAAGAGTACCTTTAAACGCTTTGTCCGTATCGTCATTTAGCAAATCAACAGTATTGCTGTCTGCAAAAAACGCTCTTAATGCGCCATAAGAATCCACATCTTTTTTGCTTTGCTTGTTCGGGTCGGGGAAATACGCATCAAACATTTTGAGAATCGCCTTGCCCATAAGGTCAATCGCTACTTGATAAGGCCCTTCCTGTTCACCTTCATAAACAAGCTCCATTTTTCCCGTTATGGCAGGAATAACACCCCAAAAATCAGCAATACGAGCCGTAGTTGTTTTTTCTCCGTTGAGCAACATTCGACGCTCGGCTGTACTGACCAAATTTTCGTAAGCCGAAATACTCAAACGTGCCGAAATACCCGAGTTTTCATCAACAAACTCACTTTCACGGGCTTCAAAAGCAATTTCTTCCAACAAAATAGCCAATGTTTCTGGAACATAAACCGCTTTTTTCTGGTCGGGACTGATTCGAGCTTCTTGTTTTGTGATTTCACGAGCGATTTCTACAGTCGTCGGATAATGCGTCAAAATCTGCGATTCAATCCTATCTTTTAGTGGTGTAATTATCGAGCCACGGTTGGTGTAATCTTCTGGATTTGCCGTAAAAATAAACTGAATATCCATCGGCAAACGCATTTTGAATCCACGAATCTGAATGTCGCCTTCTTGCAAAGCATTGAACAAAGCCACTTGGATTCTCGCTTGCAAATCGGGCAGTTCGTTGATAACAAAAATACAACGATTTGCTCTTGGCAACAAACCAAAGTGAATCACTCGCTCATCTGAATAAGGCAATTTCAATGCGGCAGCCTTGATAGGATCAACATCGCCCACCAAATCCGCAACAGAAACGTCAGGTGTCGCCAGCTTTTCTACAAAACGCTCTTTTCTATCCAACCAAGCAATGGGTGTGTCGTCGCCTTTTTCAGCCACCAAATCCAATGCAAAACGAGAAATCGGCATCATCGGGTCATCATTTAGTTCTGAGCCAGCGATAATTGGAATTTGTTCGTCCAATAAATCAATCATTTGTCGAGCGATGCGTGTTTTTGCTTGTCCTCTCAATCCCAACAACAAAAAGTTGTGACGAGAAAGTACTGCACGCTCAATATCAGGCAGAACCGTGGTATCAAAACCAATGATTCCTTTGAATCTTTTTTCCTTTTTCTTTAATTTTAAAATTAAATTTTCACGCATTTCATCTTTTATAGAACGGTAGCGATAACCTGATGCTTTCAATTCTCCTAATGTCTTAATCATAAAGTACCTTTAAAAATTTTACTTAGGCAGCACGAACTTTAGTTTGTGCTACCATTCATCTATAAATTATTTAAAATAATATTTCTAATTTCGATTGCAAAAATAAGTTTTTTACTTGAAAAAAAATATTTTTATGCAAAATGAAAAAAAATAGAACGTTAATAAGATGTAAAATGTTTTTATTCCCTATTTTTGTAATCATTATTTCAAAACAAAATAAATCAAAACAAAATGACTTTTAGCGAAATTCTCACACAATTACAACCTTTTTACCGTTTTGGCTCAGAACATTGGACATGGCTCTTGGCTTCGGCTGCCTATATTTTTTTCTGGATTTGGTTTGGTCGGCAACAAGTAAGCAATGCCGCACAACAAGGCGTAGCGTATATTTTTACACTTTTGAGTCTTGTCACGTGGTCGATTACGACCTATGCACACGTTTATTGGGATTTTAGATTTTTTGAAAAAGGCTATTCCTTACAAACTGCCTTGCCTTTTCATTTATGCTATTTTTTGAATTTTTTCTTCCTTTTCATGCACCTTTTCAGAAGTGCCAGAATCTTTGATTATTGGTATCCTTGGGTGATGGCGGCGTGTTTTCAAGCATTGATAACGCCAGATTTGGACGAGGCATTTCCGCATTATTACAACATTCGTTACTTTGTGGTTCATGCTACTTTGGTATTACACGCTTTGTATGGTGCATTGGTTTATGGTTTTCGACCTGACAAATGGACACCTTTACGGGCTTTGGCGATGGGAAATGTCTATTTTTGGGCGGTACATTTGCTGAACATGAAATTAAAAACCAATTTTATGTACACTATGGAGAGTCCTCCAGGCACAATCTTAGACCTTTTGGGTGATTATAAACTTTTGAAAGCCAATGCTGTTGCTCTTGTTTTGTTTTACATTGTTTGTTCTCCGTTTTGGATAGGAAAGAAAAGAAATTGATAAAATAGACATTGTGCAACCGCTATTCTGTATTGTAAATGCTTGTTGTTCAATTTTATATTTTAACAAAAAAAAATTTAAAATCATTGTCTATTTCAAACAAAATATATATCTTTGCAATTAAGTGTTAGGGCTAAATTACTTGTAACGATTTTCTTAAGTCGATTGCTCAAAAAGTGATAAATAACTTCCTTGTAGTCAGCTATTTATCACTTTTTTCTCAACGACAAAATTTCGGGTTACTCCCCTCATTTATAGTAATTTTTTTACATTTTATCTCAAAAAAGGAAAAGCAACTTGTGTATTTTGCATTACAGATTTGCCTGGTTGGAATTGTGGTGTATAGTTTTTGCTAAAACTTTTCATAAAGCCAGTCAATTCAGCGGTTGCCACGTTACGGGAATCACCTTTTGGAGCATAGGCAATGTATTTGATTTTGCCATCATTTTCCCAACATACTTCGATGAACATTTTGACACCTTTGATGTCGTAATTGATGCTTTCTGCGTACATTTCCATTGCGATTAAGAATCTTGCCCAACGGTCAAATGCTTGGTCTGTATCGTTGTTACAATATTCAAACAAAGAAACAGAGCGTGATTTTTGAACTTTTTCGTAAGCCGCAGTATATTCGCCTAATAAAAATGCTTTGGGAAGACCAGTTGAATCTATGCTTGTGGTTGATGCGTTTTTTCCAAAAAGAAATGTTGCAAAAGCTAAGAATGAGAGAGAGAGAATTATTTTTTTCATTAAAAAAAATTATGGTTTTTGATTATTTTTAAATTGATTTTGCAAAAATGATACCTGATTTTTTTGTAAAATTAATATTTATAATTTGGACGCAAAATCAGATATAAGTATTGCTTCTGATTGGTTAAAATTGGGTTAATGGCGAGTTAATGATGGACAACTTGAATTTATTTAGCTTTTCATCATAAAAGTAAGTCTAAATTTAAAAAAACTGTGAAACACTAAAAAAGTGCTTGATTCCTAAGAAATCAAGCACTTTTTTAGTGTTTTCTATTCTGTTTCGATATTTTTTGTAATGTGAAATGTTTGTCCAATGTCTTTTCCCATTATTTTACGGTGCATTTGAACATATTTTTTACGGTGTTCATCACTGACGTTTTTTCCAGCGACTCTCATGTAAGTATTTGTCCAGACAAAATTATAATTTTTGGTGCTTTTGGCGTAACCATCTTTGACCAATTCTTTTTCTAACCATTTGTCAAACTCTTCTGCCCCATTGTCATTGCCTTTCTTTATACTTGTTACACTTCGCTGCCCATCAATAAGCGAAGAACCTCGAGTAATCGTTGCACTTTCGTCACCATTGTCAGCATCTTCATCGCCGTCGTCGCTGTGTGAGTACGAAAATCCAATCTGAGAACTGCTTGTTTCTGCGCCATTTCCGCTGTTAGAACGCTTGCTTCCTTTCTCGCCTTTTTTGTCTTTTACATTTTGGCGCACTTCGTCAATCTCAATTTTTGCGTCTTCAATCTGCGCTTCGATTTCTGCCAAATCAGCATTGCGTTTGTGCAAATCACGTTCAATATTCGCTAAAAGGCGATTTGTTTCTGCCAAATCACGAGCTTCTACACCTTTTTGAGCAGCTTTGTCTGAGGCTTCACGAATGCGCTGAATCTCTTGCTCATAACGTTGAATAGCATCTTGACGGCTTTCGTTGTTGTTAGATTCATAATAACCTATATTCCCGTTATTGTCAGAAGCTGGAACGGGTGGAACAGGCGGTGGTTGTGGAATATTCTGAAAATCCTCTTGCTTAGTGCTGACCAATTCGTTTATCATCCTTTCAAATTTTGGAAAATCCTTTCCATCAACATCTAAACCATTGATTTTGAAAGTCGTTACACGTTGATTTTTGACAGTCATATCAACATCGTAAAGGCTATTGACAAAATTATATTGACCATCTTTGATTTTTTGACTTACAGGCAAACTATCCGTTTCACCATTGACATTGTACTTGATAAAATATTTGTCTTGATTTGTATTTTCTTGATTTTCAGTATTTTCAGTAATGGTATTAGGGTTGAAAAAGCCAAAGTTGTTGTTGTCATTTTGGCTTCCACCAAAGGCTAAACCAGCTACTAAAAATAGTAAAATGACTGTTGTTACAAATTTTTCCATAATATTTACTTTTGATTTTGGTTGATTTAATACACGCTGAATGCGCAATAATAATTGTTTTTTGCGGTTATTTCCTGCAAAAGCCATCGCTAAATGTGGTGAAAAATACGCCATTTCTTGCACACTGACCAAGGATTTTGCATAGGTTAATGAATTGCCACAAAGCTCAATTGCGATGTCATCGCAACAATTTTCACGCTCGGTTCGGATTTGGGACGACATCCACCATACCGCAGGATGAAAATAAAATAAAGCTTCAATGACGTTTTGTAAGATGTTGAAAAGGTAATCGTGGCGCATAACGTGCGCAAGTTCGTGCGCCAAAATAGCCTCTACTTCGTTGGTATTCAAACGATTAATTGCTCCGATTGGGAACAAAATCATTGGTTTTAGATGCCCCACTACCAAAGGCGACCTCACCAAAGCACTCTCAACCAATTCAATGTATTGACTCAAATTACTCTTTTCACGCAATTTGTCTAAGGTTTCTTGCCAATATTCTTCGACAGGAAAATTTAACCTATTTTTTAAATAATAAACATAACTAATACTACCCAATAATTTTAGAAGAAAAAACACAACACCTATAAACCACAGTGTAACAATAAGATACATATTGTTATTACAATAATTTTTCATTCCTTTCCAACTTAGTCCACGCTCAAAATTAGTACTTTGAGTTTCATTAGACACTTCTTCAAGGTTAGTGATTGGCTTCAAAACACTTGATGAATCTTGGATAAAAATAATTTCACCAGCTTCTTTTGAAAAATCATAATACAGTGAAAAGGTTAGTAATGCCGCAATAGAAACACTAAAAAGTCCAAGGTTTGCTGTATAATAGCGTATTTTTGATGATTTTTTTTGTAAAAAAATCAATGCAATTCCAGTGATGATTGCAATTGCGAAAGCCTGCCAAAGCGAATGAACAAGAGTCCAACCAAGAGCATGGTTCAAATTATAAGAAAAGCAAAGGAATGTCATGTTTTAAAAATTTTAAATTTTAAATTTTTGATTCTTTATTTTAGATTCTAAACCGTAGCGAGTTTTATAAACGTCAGAAAGTGGTTTTGGGATTTGGGATTTTGCATTTATGCAAAATATTGAACACCAAGCGTTTGCAATATCTTTAATATCTAATAACCAATATCTTTTGTGAGTTTATTTAAGATTATTTACTCAACTATTCAACTCAATCGCCTTTATTTCTCTATCAATCATTGCTTTAATTTCTGCCAATTCTTCCATAGAAGTATTACCATTTCCAAGGGCTTGCATGACCAATGAACTTGTATTTCCACGAAAAGCACTTTCTGTAAAACCTTTTAAAAGTTGTGTTTGTGTTGCTGTTTCTTGTACTGCTGCGCTATAAATATGGCTACGTTCTATGATTTCACGAGTCAAAGAACCTTTGTCCAACATAATTTGCATGATTTTGAGTGTTGTAGTATAGCCAACTTCTCGTATTTTATTTTGTTCTTCATTGACAAAACGGACGGTTTGTGGTCCTCTTTGCCACAAAATCTGTAGCACTTCTAATTCACTGTCTGTAGGTAGCATAGATATAGTATTGAGTAAATGATTTAAAAAAAATTATATACGAATCAATTCGTAGGCGTAGTGTTGAAAAAAGTCTAAAAACTAAGGTAAAATTTTTAAACTCATTTAAATACGATTGATTTCGTAGCAAAGATACATCCCTTTTTTTAAATTGTCAATAGTTTAGTACGAATATTTTCGTAGAAAGATTAAAAATAACTAAAATTAAAAAAAATCACTCATTTGCAGTATTGTTTTTTTTGTTAAAATAAATGTTCTTTACATTCGTTTTATACAAAATCACTTTTTTAATCTCAATCAAAATACATACAATAAAATATGGCAATCAAAATAGGTATTATAGACGATAAAAGCATTAATCGTCAATCGGTAAAAGAACGTTTGGCTCTTTCGAGCGAAATCCAAGTTACACTTATCGCTGACAATGGCGCAACTTTTTTAGAAAAAATGAAAGCGTTAAGCCCAGCGGAACGCCCAGATGTTTGTTTGATGGATATTGATATGCCCATTATGAATGGTATTGCAGCGGTTGCGGTTGGAAAAGAGCTTTATCCAGAAGTAGATTTTTTGATGCTTACTATTTTTGACGACGACGATAAAATATTTGAAGCCATCAAATCAGGTGCATCAGGTTATTTATTGAAAGAAGAAAGTATGGAAAAATTGGTTGATGCCATCAAGGAAGTCAAAGAGTTTCGTTCTGTACCAATGTCGCCTTTGGTTGCACGAAAGGCAATTGCGATGCTGGCTGGCGGTAGTAAAACTGGTCAAAAACAAAAGGCAGGAGAGGAATATAATCTTTCTGACCGTGAAATGGAAATCCTAAAAGGTATGGTGGACGGCTTAGATTATCGTCAAATCGGAGAAAAAGTTTTTTTGAGTCCGCATACAGTTCGTACACATATAGGAAACATTTATAAGAAGTTACACGTTTGTTCAAAAGTTGATGCGGTAAAGATTGCGCTTAAGCAAGAATGGTTTAAATAAGCATCAATATGTTACTATTATGAATTTTCAAGAAATACTTGCTAAAATATTCCTTTTTCCTATCTCTTTACTCTATGGTATTGGTGTCAATATTAGAAATTTTTTGTACCAAACCAAAATGTTGAAAAGTGTTCGTTTTGATGTTCCTACCATTTCGGTAGGCAATCTTTCAGTAGGTGGTGCAGGCAAAACACCTCACGTTGAATATTTGATAGAATTGTTACAGCCTTACATCAATTTAGCAACGTTGAGTCGTGGTTACAAACGCAAAACACAGGGCTTTTTGCCCGTTGAAATCAATCACAGCGCTGTTTCTGTTGGTGATGAACCCTTGCAATACAAACGAAAGTATAATGATGTCTATGTAACTGTAAGTGAAAGTCGGGCTTGGGGAATTTCAAAAATTGTAGAACATCGTCCTGATGTTCAAGCAATTATCTTAGACGATGCTTTTCAGCATCGAGCAGTTTCCCCAGGATTGAATATTTTATTGACAGAATATGCAAAACCATACTACAAAGACTTTTTGATGCCTTTTGGTCGCCTTCGGGAGTGGAAAGCAGGCGCAGAAAGGGCTGATATAGTTGTTGTTACGAAATGTCCTCCGAAACTAAGTGAAATAGAAAAAAGTAAAATTTTGAGCGAGCTAAAAACGTTGCCACATCAGCAAGTTTTTTTTACTTATTATGATTATCCACGTGCGCCATATTATATTTTCAATGGAAATCAGACAGTGAGTTTGGATTACAAATTAGATATTTTGTTGGTTTGTGCCATTGCACGGACAGATTATTTGGTGGAATCATTACAAGAAAAAGCAAATTCAGTTCGAGTAATGGAATTTGCAGACCACCACTTTTTTACCAATTCTGATATTGGACAAATTCACCGTGTTTTTGAAACCATTGATTCCAAAAATAAAATAATCATTACCACTGAAAAAGACGCTGTTCGCCTTCAGTTGCACGCTGATTATTTGCACCAACATCAAATTCCAATTTTTGCACTACCAGCAAAAGTAAGTTTTCATTTTGATGAAGGAAAAAAATTTGACGACGAGCTAAAAAAATTCTTATTGGATTTTAGAGCGTAAAGTTTAATTTTGCAAAAATCCTTGTATCTTTGCAAAATAATACGGAGAGATGTCCGAGTGGTCGAAGGAGCACGCCTGGAAAGTGTGTATGCCCCAAAAGGGTATCAAGGGTTCGAATCCCTTTCTCTCCGCTAAAATATTAGGCTTATCAAGTGACTTGATAAGCCTTTTTTACGTCTATTTAACTTCTTTTGTAATTATAAACTTTCCAAAATATTACCCAAAACATCAAAATATTACAAAATCTACTTTATCTTTGTCAAAAGGTTAAAAAAAATTGAAATTTATGCTAAAAAATATTATTTTTGATTTAGGAAACGTTTTGATAGATATAGATTTTCCTCGTTCCGAGCAAGCTCTAACGGCACTGTTAGGCGACGATTTACTTGAAAAATTGAAGCAAAATAAGCAAGAAAATCTTTTTTATGAGTTTGAAAAAGGCAATGTTAGTGAAGATTTTTTTATCAAAACTTTACAGTCGCTTGGGGAAAACATTTCCGAACAACAAATAAAAGATGCTTACAATGCCATGTTGATTGGTTTTAAACCAGAGCGTTTTGAAATGTTGAAGCGTTTGGCAAAAAAATACACACTATATGTATTGAGCAATACCAATAAAATGCACATTGATTGGGTACATCAACACTTGGAAAAAGACTTAAATATTCGTAATTACGAAGCACAATATTTCAAAACTGTTTATTATTCGCATGAAATACATTTGCGAAAGCCCGATATTGAAATTTACGAATATGTTTTGCAAAATGCAGGA
>JAYWHK010000262.1:0-7320 GCA_043777755.1 Saprospiraceae bacterium | reverse complement strand
TTCTCAAAAGGAAAAGCTATATAATTTTATGCTTATTAATTAGATAAACAAGCCTGATATATCCTCCAAAAATCTGAAAAACTGGAACATCGAGTAATTTGTTCAAGGTCTGATTTGCTACTTTTGGTTTGGGCATAAGTGTTTAGTCCAATTGTTAAAAATAGTCCAACTACAAAATATTTTATTGATTTCATTGTATGTCAAATTTAAAAGTGATTGTCGTAGAATGTAGGGTTTCGCACTTGCCACCAACATTATAATATACCTACTTTTTATACGTAGCACAAAGTTAATTAATATTTTTTAATTTTATAAATATTTTTAAAAAAGAACATAAATACTTGAAAATAAGCGTATTGCATTTTATTTTCCATAAAAATAAAGTGTAACAATACAAAATACGCACTTTTTTCACACCGTTGGTGCATGGTTTATTTTTTTGAAAGAAAATAAAAAACACAGCCCGTAGAGAAAAGGCGTGCCTTTTCTCTACGGGTATTGTTACAAAAAGCACAATCGTTAGAATTTTGAGAATATTATAAAAGCCTCTTATTGTGCTAAATAAATCGTAAAAAATACTACTTTTGCCCTTATGAAAATCCTCCTTACTGCCTTACATTGGGGTTTAGGTCATGCGACACGCTGTATTCCGATTGTTCGGGCATTACAAGCTGATGGTCACGAAGTCATTTTGGCTTCTGATGGCGCAGCATTGTTGTTGTTGCAAGAGGAATTTCCAGACTTGGTTTCTATTGCGTTGCCCGCTTATGATATTCGCTATCCTTCGGGTAATATGATGTGGAATATGCTGATTCAAAGTAAGAAATTTTTTAAAGCAATTCAATCAGAATATATTGATATTCAAGAGATTGTAAAAAAATATAAGATAGAAATTATCATTTCGGACAATCGTTTTGGTTGTTATTCGGCTTTGGTCAAAAAAAATATTTTCATTACGCATCAATTGAATTTGATGACTCCTTATGGGCTTTTTGATGCGCCCGCCCGTTGGTTCAACCGTTTTTTGATGCGGCATTTTGACGAAATTTGGATTCCTGACCTCGAAGGAGAACCAAACTTTGCTGGCAAACTTTCGCATGGGCATTTTTCAAAAAATAAAAAAGCAAAACCCATTCATTATCTTGGAATTTTAAGCCGTTTTGAAAAAAAAGAAAATAATACAACTGTTTTTTTTACAGAAAAAAAAGAAAATTTGAAAGTTTTGATTGTTCTCTCTGGCCCTGAACCGCAACGAACAATTTTAGAAGAGAAAATCGAAGAACAAATTACAACGTTACCTAAAAATATTGGTTTTTTAAATAAAAAAGAAATTGAGTTCATCTTAATTCGAGGAATTGTCACTTCGGAAAGTCCTCTCCTACGGAAAGGATTTAACTTCCTCAACGCTCAAAACCTCAATCAAGCCATGCAAGAAGCGGATATTGTTGTTTGTCGTTCAGGTTATACGAGTGTCATGGATTTGGCGATTTTGGGCAAAAAAGCGTTGCTAATTCCAACGCCAGGACAAACGGAACAAGAATATTTAGCCAAGCATTTTGCAGATTTGAATATTGTAGCCACCCAATCGCAAAAAGAATTTGACTTGGAAAAAGGCATCGAAAAAGCATTACAAACAATTGGTTATCAATATGATATAAAAGAGTTAAAATTGCCTATTTGACAAAATTAAAATCAAGAGAATTGAAAATAAATTTGTTTTATCTAATTTTTTTATCTAATTTTGTAAGATTTATGTACTTCAACTGAAATAATCAATATTTTCAAATGTTATAAAATATTGTGAACCATTAAGTCAAAAGACTTACTGACTTACGACTACTTTCTATTCTACACAAGAAGACCCATTTATGCCAAAACATATAGATATTTTCATCGCTTACGCCCGTGAAGATGAAGAATTATTGACGGAATTGAAAACACATTTGACCGTTTTGGAACGTACCCAAAACGTAAAAATTTGGTATGACGGACTCGTTGAAGCGGGTCAAGAATGGCAAGCGACTACCAAAAAAGCCATGCAAGAAGCGGAAATTATCCTTTTGCTGATTAGTGCTGATTTTATTGCATCTGACGAATGTTACAACGAGAGCATGACAACAGCTTTGGCAATGCACAAAGCTGGCAAATGCCGTGTGATTCCAGTGATTTTGCGCCATTGTTTGTGGAAAGAAACTCCTTTTGCCGCTTTGCAAGCCTTACCATCTAATGGCGAGCCGATTCAGAGTTCGTTTTGGAAGAACAGCGAAGAACCTTTTCTGCAAGTGACTCAAAAATTGAGTACGCTTGTGTATCAATTACAAGATATTCCAACAAAAGAAAATGTTGCAAAACCTATTGCTGATGCAGCAACGGAGCTTTCTACGATTGGCAATCGTCGTTTGCCACGGTATTGGTTTTTTATTGGCGGTGCTTTGCTGACGATTGCGGCAGGAATTATCGCTTATTATTTTTTTGAAGAAAAAGAAAAGGAAAAAGAACGCATCGAAAAAGTGGAGAAAAGATTGGCAGATTCAACCGAAGCAATGCGGGATTTTAACCGCTACATCGAAGAAGCTGACATTGAACTTTTGGGCAATCCTCATACCGACGACTACATCAAAGCCGTTTTTAAATACCGAAAAGCATTGGACGTTGTACATGATTTTAACGTAAATACTTTTGCTGTTAAAGAAAAAATTAAGTTTTGTGAGTCGAAGTTTGCAACTACGCAAAAGATTGATTCTACTTACTTAAAAGCCTTACAAAATTTTCAAGAAAAACTCAATTTGGGGCATAAATTGTATAGAGAAGGAGCTGATTTAAGGCAAAAAGGCAAAAAAGAGGAAGCCATCAATGCTTTTCGCAACGCCAAAAAAGCTTATGAAGCTGCCATCGTTGCCGCTGGAAAAAATGCGATTGATGTAAGTCCTGCACATGAAGGTCGCTACGTTTGTGAGCAAGCGATTCTTGACATGACGCAACCCGTAGCGATTGTTACGCAAGATTCGCCAAGTCGTACAACAGAGCGAAGACAGCAAAGTAGTAAGCCTACTAAAGTAAAACCTATTAAGGTGACTACGCCGATACCTGCGAAAATCAAAAATTGGGAAGAATCCATGGCTAAAAGTGCGAAAATGATTGAAATTGATGAAAAGTATAAGAAAGTAGAGGCGTTAGAACCGAAGCGTTAAGGCGCATAATATTTTTCATTCTAAAAAATAGACAGCGTAACAAATTTAATTATGACACAAACGAATAATAAAATGGTGATGACCACCGTCATTGTGGCGGCGTTGGGTTATTTGGTGGACATTTACGACCTGATTTTGTTCAGCATCGTAAGGGTCAAAAGCCTAAAAGAAATTGGCGTAGCAGATGAATATCTTTCTGCGGTTGGGTTGGATATTATGGGCAAACAAATGCTTGGAATGTTGCTTGGTGGTTTGCTTTGGGGCATTTTAGGTGACAAATTAGGGCGACTTTCTGTTCTTTTTGGCTCAATTTTGATTTATTCCATTGCCAATGCAGCGAATGGTTTTGTGACAGATGTCGAAACCTACAAATGGTTGCGCTTTGTTGCAGGGATTGGTTTGGCAGGTGAATTGGGCGCAGGCATTACGCTTGTGAGTGAGGTAATGTCGAAAGAAAAACGAGGCATCGGCACGACGATTGTTGCCAGTGTTGGCATTGCGGGAGCTATTTTGGCTTATGTCATCAGTGAAATGTTCGATTGGCGAAATGCCTTTATTTTAGGAGGTGTTTTGGGCTTGTTTTTGTTGCTTATGCGCATCAGTGTTTTTGAATCTGGAATGTTCAAAAATCTGAAAGAAACAAAAATTCAACGAGGCAATTTTTTTCAACTTTTTTCAGATAAAAGACTGTTTATCAAGTATTTAAAATGTATTTTGACAGGACTGCCGACTTGGTTTGTAATTGGTATTTTGGCATTTTCTGCACCAGAATACGGCAAAGCATTTGGTATGAGCGAAGCTCCAAAAAGCGCAGGACAAGCCATTATGTGGTGTTATGTAGGGTTGATTGTAGGCGATTTGGTCAGTGGTTTTTTAAGTCAATATTTAAAAAGTCGTCGAATTGCTTTGCTTACTTTTTTGGGATTATCAGCTGTTATGGTAAGTTTTTACCTGAGTTCGGGCGATATGACATTGACGATGATGAATTTTAAATGTTTCCTTTTGGGTTGCGGCATGGGTTATTGGGCGATGTTTGTCACGGTGGCTTCTGAGCAATTCGGGACAAATCTGCGCTCAACGGTGACGACTACCGTGCCGAATTTTGTAAGAGGTTTGCTCGACCCAATGCAGTTGATGTTTCGGGCTTTGATTCCGAGTATCGGGATTGTAGGCGCAGGCTGGCTGTTTGGCGCAATCACGATTAGTATTGCAGCTTTGGCTGTTTATTTGTCAGAAGAAACTTTTGGAAAAGATTTGGATTATACGGATTGATACGCTTACATCAAATGAAATAATTGACATTTTAAAATATTATAAACTGTTGTAAATCAGTGAGTTGTTTTTTTTTTAAAACTTACGACTTATTGACTTACGACTACTTAAAAAAACATGAATTATCTTATTACAGGTGCTGGAAGTGGCATCGGACAGGCAATTGCCATTACATTATCAAAACAAGGACATACTTGTTTTTTAGTAGGAAGAAACAAAGAGAAATTGACTACTACTTTGCAATTGTTGAAAAAAGGCAAGCATAAAATGCTCGTTGCGGACATCAAAAACGATAAAAAACTACAACAAATCATTGCAAAATATCCTGATTTGGTCTTAGATGGTATCATTGCAAATGCTGGCGTTGGTGGTGAAAATTACTTTGGTGAAAATGACCGTTGGAACGAAATCATTGACACCAACTTGACAGGAACATACTTGACAGTACAACATTTTTTGCCAGCGTTACAAAAAAGTGAGCAAGCTTTCAAGCAAATTGTGGTGACATCTTCGGTGTTGGCACGTTTGGGCGTTGCAAATTACGCTGCCTATTGTGCTTCAAAAGCTGGTCTTTTAGGTTTGGTTCGTTCTTGGGCTGTCCAATTTGCTCCAGAAAATATTTTGGTGAACGCCATTTGTCCAGGTTGGGTGGATACAGCGATGGCGCAAGAAGGTTTGCAAGGCATTGCGGACGGAATCGGCATTACAAAAGCGGAATTTTTTGATATTGCGATGCAAAGTGTTCCTTTGAAAAAAATGAGCGCACCAGAAGAAATCGCTGATTTGGTGGCGTATCTTATGCGTCAAACGTCCATTACAGGACAAAGTATTGACATCAATGGCGGCTCGATAATGAATAGTTAAAAACTAAAAACATATATGTTAGCGAAAATACAACAGCGGGTTTTACAACCCTTACCGATTTATCTTATTTTATTGTTGATGTCCATTATTGCAAGTGTTCAACGCTTGAAACTTGGCCCGAAAGAAATTGGCGGTCAAATGGCGACGCATTACAACAATTTTATTATTTTTAAAAATTCATTTTTCCATTTGAGCAATCACCAAAACTTATACCTTTGGTATCCTGCCGAGCAATGGGATCAGTTTAAATATACACCGACTTTTGCTGCATTTTACTCTATTTTTACTTGTTTTGACAATTGGATTGGGCTAAATCTTTGGAACGGACTGAATATTACAGTTTTATTTTTAGCAATTTTTGCTTTGCCGCTTCCAAAAGTTGATGTAAAAGCAAAGATGTTATTGTTCGTTTTGATAGAACTCATCACGAGTATGCAAAGCCAACAAACCAATGCGCTCAATGTCGGATTAATTGTATTGGGTTTTGCCAATATGGAAAAAAAGAACTATTTTTGGGCAGTATTTTTTATTGTTTGTACTTTTTACACTAAAATCTATGGCATTTCGGCGGCGGTAATTTGGTTTTTTTACGACAATAAAATAAAAAATATTTTTTACGGTATTTTTTGGCTAATCGTATTGGGCTTAGTGCCTTTGATTTTTATTAATTTTTCGCAACTCCAATGGCAATACCAGAATTATTTGCAACTGATACAAGAAGACCACGTTATTTCTTACGGGCTTTCTGTGATTAATATTTTGCGAAAATGGTTTTCTTGGGAAGTGAACAAAGTAGCAATGATTGCTTTTGGTTTGGGTATGACACTTTCCCCTTTAATTTGGGTAAAACGCTATGACAACCCCTTGTTTCGTTACCTTTTTATGGGAAATTTCTTGATTTTTCTCATTATTTTTAACCACAAAGCCGAATCACCAACGTTTATTGTAGCGGCAGTTGGCGTTGCGCTTTGGTATTTTTCACAAAAAGAAAGCCGAATAAATTTGATTTTGGTCGTTTTAACGTTCCTTTTTGCATGGCTTGCGCCAACAGACATATATCCTCGTTTTGTTCGAGAACATTTTTTTGAAGCCTACAGTATCAAAGTAGTTCCTTGCCTTTTGGTTTGGTGCAAAGCATTGTATGATATGCACATTGGTTTTGAAAAATTAGAAATGAGAAGTTAGAATGTTCTTAATACACTGTTTTTTTAGTTATTTAATGTTTGTTATTGTTTGAAAATGGTTCTAACTAATTGAAAACCAAAACAATACAACAATTATAAACAATAGCAAACTTTTAAAACAGTGTACTTAATGTAGCAACAATCGTAGTTTTAACATTCTAACATTCCTTCAATCCACCTCGTCATCTTCTTTTCTTACACGAATAGATTTTCGCCAACGTTTGTACCACTGATATTCGTCGAGAGCCAAGAGAAAGTACAAAGCAATCGAACTAATTACGGCAATCGCATAAAGGTGATAACCAACAGCAACACCAACAGCGGCAGTCGCCCAAATTGTAGCTGCTGTAGTTAATCCTACGGCACGTTGTTTTTCATCGTCTTTAAAAATCAGACCCGCGCCTAAAAAACCAACACCAGTAATGACGTTTGCCACCATTCTCGAAGCACCTTGCATATCCATCAAGTTGTTTCCAACAATTGTGAACATCGCTGCACCCATACAAACTGCTGCATAAGTACGGATACCTGCGCCTATACGGTGTTTTTCTCGTTCAAAACCAATAAAGCCGCCCAAGAAAAACGCACATAAAATTTGTAAAATAATATAAAATTGATGTGGAAAGTCCATGATTCTAATATTCTGGATTCTAAATTCTAAATTCTAAATTTTTTGATTGTTTATAAAACGAATAAGCTAAATACATTGTTAAGGGGGATAACACCACGAATGTAAAATGATTTTTAAAAAAAATTGCAATTTATTGATTTTCAATTGATTAGAGCGTAAGTGCTTAAAATCTGTCCAA
>JAYWHK010000261.1:0-7322 GCA_043777755.1 Saprospiraceae bacterium | reverse complement strand
AGTCGATTGCTCAAAAAATCATAAATAACTTCCTTATAGTCAGTTATTTATAACTTTTTTCTCAACGACAAAATAATACTAATTAATTTTGAACGCCCACTTATAAAAATTTTATTTTTCTTAAAAAGTGCAAAAGTACATATATTATCAAAAAGGGTCAAATATTTCATACTTTAAACATCTTTAAATATACGTAAGAAATAAAATTTTGTTTTTTTATTCTTATAAAAATAAAAAACGCTCATTACCAAGACGATAATGAGCGTTTTTTTATAAACTATTTTTCAAAAATTACTTCTGAATAACCAATCGTTTTACAGATTGACGGTTCTTATCGTCTGTAACTTGAATCATATAAACACCATCAGTAAAGTTTTTTACATCAAGTACAGCCGCACCAGCATCAGCACCAGAGATTTTCTCTGAGTACATTACCTGACCCAAAGTATTCAATACGCTTACATTGATGTTTGTCGCTTCTGAGAAATTATAGTTTAATGTTACTTCGTTTTGTGCAGGATTCGGGAATACATTCAATGCAGCATCAAATGCAGCATCATTTGTTGAAATCGAAACCTTACAACTTACACAATAACGGAAACAAGATGTATCAATTTTTGCATCAGTTCCAACAGCAACGGTAATTTTACGATTACCATTTGCGGCAGCACAAGCACCTTTTACCGTTTCATCAGTACCCCAAGCCTTACCATTTAAGAACTTGTATTCGTAGCTACCAGCTGGCATAACCAAAGTAGTAGAATATACTTTTTTGCCGTTGTCCTTCAAGAAAATTAAGCCTGGTGCCCAATCACCTGCGCCACCAATTGCTTTTTGGAAGCTACCAGCAATAGAAATACCATCAGCCGAAATTGTTTTTTCGTTGCTCATATCCACAGAGAAAGTCACCGCAGACAAATCACAAGAATAACATTTTTTGAAACAAACAACTGGAATTGACATATCTTTTGCAACTGTTACGCCACGATTGCCATTTGCCTTAGGAGAACAAGTCGAAACTGACTCATCTTTACCCCAAGCATTACCATTAACGTATTTGTACTCATAAACACCATCAGGAATATTTACTGTAATAGAATATTCTGTTCCTGTACCTTTTGTCAATTTTGTCAATTTTGGATCCCAATCAGCAGCATAACCAGCCACTTTTTGGAAATCACCAGCGATATAAACGCCTTCTGCATCAACAGTTTGTCCTTTCATATCTACAGTGAAAGTGACCGCACGCTTAGGTTGAATCAATTGAACATCATCAATATAATATTTTGCAAAAGTACTGTCTGCGTAGAAATTCACACCTTGCAACTGAGAGTTGGTTGTTGTTGCACCATTCTTAGAGGCGATACTCCATTTCCAAGCCATTGTTTTTGCCGTACCAATAGTCAAGAAAGAAGAATCTTTTTCGATATTGATATTTTGAACAACGTCAAACCACTTATCTTTCGGATAGTTAAATGAAACCGCAGGATTAGCACCAACAAACATACGAGCTGTACCGTTTCTTGCAAAATAAACTTCATTTGCAAAAACATGGTTTGCTGCACCATAAGTAGTATCGTGTTGAATATTAAAATAAGCGCATTTTCCAGTAGGAACAAACATTTTCCACTTCAACGTATAAGTACCTGTCTTGCGATTGCCTAATTTCAATACAGCATCTTGTCCTAATGTAGCTGCACCATCAATTAATCCAGCTTGCTTGCTACTTGTAGAATTTTCAGCTGTAATGTTAATTGGTCCAGCAGCTGTATAGTTACCGTCCCAAACGCTCCAGTTTGAAGATTTGTTTTTACCCAATGGGCCAAGCGCATATTTTTCAAAGTCATCGCATAAAATAGCATCTTTATCGCATACCAATGGAGGATTCACACAAGCATCGCAAGACTTGAAACAAGCTGCTGCCAAATCAATATTTTCAGTAGCAACTGTAACAGCACGATTACCATTTGCTCCTTTTGAACAAGCACCTACCACAGATTCATCTTTACCCCAAGCATTACCATTGACAAACTTGTATTCATAATCAGAATCAGATTTCACACGAATTGTTTTTGTCCAAATCGTTGTTCCTGCTATATTTGTACATTTTGTTTTTGCAGGATCCCAACCTTGGAAAGAACCAGCTACATGAACACCAGCGGCATCAACAGTTTCGTTCTTCATATCAACTTTCACTGTCAAATTAACAGAGTCAGCTTTTACAAAATTCAATACAAAATTAAAGCTATCAGCAGAAGCTAAGTCATTCCATTCGATGAAATACAAACCACCTTTTGCAACACTGATTCCTTTTAATTCAGCTGCTTGTTTGTTTGTATCCGCTGCATTTTTAGGACAAGCACTTAAATTTGAAGCAACTGGAATAATATTGTTTCCAGAAAGCGCATAAACAAATAATGATGTATTAACTCCTTTGCCACAAGAGCTAATATCCATTTTTCCACTTTTAGGTGCTGAAAAGGTGTACCAGTTTGCATTAGTTGCAGTTGTATCACCAATAGCACCACTTCCAGCTTCCATTTCAGGTGAAATCCACTCTCCAGAAGTAATTGGATAAGCATCATTCAAATTGTCATTTGGACGAATAAGCCCCATAGTATAAACAGCATTCGCTGCAATTTTGGCTTTAATTTTATCACCTTGTGCTTTTGAAATCATAGCAACAGGAATGTTAATTAAAGCACCTTTAGGATCTGTTCCCGCACCCATATAAATAGGAGCATTTGCAGAGTTATTGATAATAATAACAGCTTTTGCTCCTTTTTTCCAAGCATAATATACCTTGTCTAAAAGGAAACAAACTGTTCCTGCTGGTGCGCCAACTGGTGCACCTCTATCAACAAAAACAATTTTACCAGTCAAATCCTCTGGAATAGAATCACAAACAGCAGTAGAACCACTTTTGTCTTTTGCGACTACAGCTGGAGCAACAAGTAAAGAGTCCGCAAGATATGGAAATGGCTTACCATAAGCTGCTGGTACAAAATCATAAAGCTCTAAGCTGTCAATTGGTTCAGTATTACCGATGCCAACGCCATAGCCCGTTTGGGCATTTGATGCTGCGAATGAAAATAACATCGCAAGCGTGAGAAAAACTTTGGAAAGTTGTTTCATTGGATAATTTTTTAATAAAAATAAATGATGAAATGAATGATTGAATTAAAGCATGATAACCTTTGTTTATCTTTATCATACTTTTTAGACAACAAAGATTGAAATTAATTTTTACATATTAAAATTAATTCTTATAATTATTTTTAATAAAAAAGTTTTTTCAATATTTTTTGTAATATTGACATGAATTGACTTATCTTTGCAGCCTATTACAAAATGCCCAGGTGGTGAAATTGGTAGACATGCTACTTTGAGGTGGTAGTGCTGGCAACGGCGTGCAAGTTCGAATCTTGTTCTGGGCACATTTGAAAAAGCTATATTGTTCAATCTTAACAATATAGCATTTTTTATTTCAACTTTTTTGCAATGAATAAAATAGAACACATTGGTATTGCCGTAAAAAACTTAACGCAAAGCAACGAGCTTTTTGCAAAACTCTTTGGTCAAAAACATTACAAAATCGAAGAAGTTGCAAGCGAAGGTGTCGTTACTTCTTTCTTCCAAATTGGAGAAAATAAAATAGAACTTTTAGAAGCAAGCAATCCTGACAGTCCTATCGCAAAATTTTTAGAAAAAAAAGGAGAAGGTATTCATCATATTGCTTTTGACGTAACTGATATTTTGTCAGAAATGCAACGCCTTGAAAATGAAGGATTTACACTTCTGAATAAAGAACCAAAACGTGGTGCAGACAACAAATTGGTGTGTTTTTTACATCCAAAATCAAGCAATGGCGTACTAATAGAATTGTGTCAAAGTATTACAATCTAAAATATTTTTCTTTTTTTGTATAAATTTGAAAAATAAAATTTAAAAATAGAAAAAAAACCTTAATTTTGTAGCGTAATAATTGGAACTATTTAGTTTTTTTAACGTTTTTACGTAATATCATTTTTTTAATAAAATTTAATTAATTTGGCAAAAGCATTCAATAGACCAAAACCTAACAGACCTGGTTTTCGTGGAGGTCCTACAAAAGAACCTGAAAATAAAATCAATGAGTTTATCCGTGCGCCAGAAGTACGTTTGGTAGGCGAAAATTTAGCTGAAATTAGCGCAAAAGTTGGAGAAGAAGTCATCACTGGCATTTTCCCAACCCGTAAATTACTGCAATGGGCCGAAAAAATGGAACTCGATGTCGTTGAAATTAACGGCAACGCATTGCCTCCCATTGTAAGAATCGTTGATTACAACAAGTTTCTTTATCAAAAGAGAAAGAAAGAGAAAGAAATGAAAGCGAATACGCACAAAACGGAAGTAAAAGAAATTCGTTTTGGTCCTTCAACAGAATCGCATGACTTTGAGTTCAAAACAAAGCACGCAAAGAAATTCTTAGAAGATGGTGACAAAGTAAAGGCTTACGTTCAATTCAAAGGTCGTGAAATTGTTTTCAAAGACAAAGGAGAGCTTTTATTGCTTAATTTCTTGAAAGAACTAATCGAATTCGGTTCGCCAGAAGCACCGCCACGCTTAGAAGGCAAGCGTATGTTTGTAATGATTACGCCGAAAAAAAATAAGAAATAAATTCCACAGATTTATAAATAATTTAGGTTCAAATTTTTTTCACGAAAAAATTTGAACCTATTTTTGTTAATATCAAATTTTTTATTGATGAAAAAATATATATTCTCCATTGTATTTTTGAGTATGGGTATTATCAGCAATGCTCAAAACCCTATTTCCAAAATAGAAGAATCGCTTTTTGAAAAAAGCACTCACCAATCTGAAATGGAATGTTTGCTCATTTTGAAAGAGCAAGCAGATGTTAGCTTTGCTACAAAAATTTCTTCCAAAGAACAAAAAGGAGCGTATGTTTTTACTACTTTAAAAAATCACGCTGAGAAAAGCCAACTTCGCTTACTTGATTTTTTAAAAAATGAAAAAATAAAACATCATAATTTCCTCATTGTCAATGCAATATATGTCAAAACCTCACTAAAAAATATCAGAATCTTAGCAGATTTCTCAGAAATTGCAATTATTGCGGATAACCCTTGGACACATTTTGACGAACCTAAAAACGCTTCACTTTTAGCTAATGAAGGTGACAGAACCATAGAATGGGGCATACAAAATATCAAAGCTGATAGTGTTTGGTTGCAAGGAAACAAAGGTCAAGGTGTCGTTATTGGCGGTCAAGATACAGGCTACCAATGGGATCATCCTGCGCTAAAGAAAACCTACCGTGGCTATATTGATAGCACCACAACAGACCATAGTTACAGCTGGCATGATGCCATTCATGGGCAAAGTCCGCTGAGTAAAGATTCTCTGAACCCTTGTGGATTTAATACTAAGGCTCCGTGCGACGATTTCGGTCATGGAACACACACCATGGGTACAATGGTTGGTGACGATGGTATTGGCAATCAAATCGGAGTTGCACCTTCGGCTCGTTGGGTCGCTTGTCGTAATATGGAACGTGGCAACGGAAGCCCAACAACGTATATTGAAAGTTTCGAGTGGTTTTTAGCACCTACCGACAAAGACAATAAAAATCCCAACCCTAAAAAAGCTCCTCACGTTATTAATAACTCTTGGTATTGCTCTCCCGAAGAAGGTTGCAATTCGCAAGCGGTCAGTGCGCTGATGGAATTAGCTGTTAATAATTTGAAAAAAGCAGGAGTTTTTGTGGTGATTTCGGCAGGAAATGCAGGCTCAGGTTGCGGAACAATACCAGAAGCAGCTTCAGGTTTTGAAAGTGGCTTTACGGTAGGCGCAAGCGATGTGAACGATGCTATAGGCAGTTTTAGTTCCCGAGGGCCTAAAATGTTTGGCGATTTGCAAAAACCTTACATCAAACCAAATGTTGTTGCACCTGGCGTAAATATTCGTTCTTGTGTTCCTGGAAATGCTTATGCTGCGGGTTGGAACGGTACAAGTATGGCTGGGCCTCATGTTGCAGGAGTTGTAGCACTGGTGATTTCAGCAAATTCGAAATTGGCAGGTCAAGTTGATGCAATTGAAAATATCATCGAAATGTCGGCTCTAAAATTAACCACTACGGACACTTGTGGCGGTTTAAAAAATAATGTTGTGCCTAATTTTACTTTCGGATATGGAAGAATCAATGCTTTGGCAGCTGTAAAAGCTGCTAAAACCTATCTTTCTAACACCAATGACACTACCCAAGATACACTTTTTAATGTTTTTCCAAATCCAGCCAACGCAATTTTAAATATCCGTACTGAACAGCAAAATGAAAAGTTAGAAATTTCGATTTATAACGCTTTGGGTAAAAAAGTTTTGACACAAATTGAAAAAAATACACAACAAGTGATTTTCTCTTTGGAATCATTGTCCGTTGGTACTTATTTTTATGAAATTCAAAGCGAAAAAGGCGTACAATCTGGTAAATTTTTAAAATTCTAATGCCATTACTTTTTGAAAAAAATATCAATAGCCAAACGAAAATTGCAGTTTGGAATATCGAAGAATCAGAAGAGTGGTTTCTCGAAAGGCTAATTCTATGCTCAGAAGAATTATTTGAATTGAAGGATTTAAAAAATAAAAAACGCTTAGAATGGCTTGCTGACCGTTATGTTTTACACAAACTAATAGGAGAAGAAGATAGGTTTTTTTGTATTAAAGATGAATTTGGAAAACCATTTTTGAAAGGAAATAAGTTAGAAATTTCTCTCAGTAATTCAGCAAATAAAGCTGCTGCCATTATTTCAAGCAAAGCAACTGGTATAGACATTCAATATTTAACAGAAAAAATTAAACGCATCGCTTCAAAATTCGTGTGTGATGATGAATTTTTTTTTCTTGATAAAAAAAATGAATTAGAGCATCTTCATGTTTTTTGGGGTGCAAAAGAAGCACTTTACAAGGCTTATGGAAAACGAGAATTAGATTTCAAAAAGAATATAATACTTGATTCTTTTGAATATGATTTATCTAATGGCAAATGTTTCGGAAAGATAGAAAAGGATAATTTTATTATAAATTTTGAAATTTTTTATGAAAAAATTGAAAATTTCATCATCGTTTATGCAATAGAAATCTGAATATTTGCAAAAATAAGCAGTTTTTATTTATCATTATATAGAAAGGATTGTATTTTAGATTGAGTTATTATATCTTTGTAAGCGGGCGTTCAAAATTAATTAGTATTATTTTGTCGTTGAGAAAAAAGTTATAAATAACTGACTATAAGGAAGTTATTTATGACTTTTTGAGCAATC
>JAYWHK010000260.1:0-7377 GCA_043777755.1 Saprospiraceae bacterium | reverse complement strand
GGGATAATCAATATGCTTTTGATGTCATTTATGATTTTATCAATAAAGGCAATCCTTAAATTGTCATAGAAATGTCTTAATTGATGCGTTTAACCTGCTTTTACGATGAAAAAAATTATTTTTTATTTTTTATTTTTTATTTAAAAACAAATATTACATTTGCAAAAATAATTTTTCAAAATAAAAAAAATTTAAAACATGAAGAAATTTACATTAACACTAAGTTTTTTATCGCTTTTCGCAAGTGGGATTTTTGCCCAATCCGTTGGCGGCAGCGGCAATTCCGTCTATTTACAAAGTAGCACCAATACTGTTTCGCCTTTGAATGTTGGAATTGGAACAAAAACACCTACTCAAAAACTTCATATTGTTGGTAATGAAGCAACAACTGGACGTTTTTTTGTTCAATTAGACAATACAAATACAAGTGGAAGTTCTGCAATAGGACTAAGAATGACAGCATCAAATGACCAAAGTGTTTTTGGCAACCTTTCTTTTAATGGCTCTACGTATGACAGTGTTTCTGATTTTGATGAGGCTTTTAGCATGGCAACCAATGGCAAATCTTTAAATTTAGGAAGTAATGGCTTTATTCGTTTTTACAACAATTTGGCTACACCAACTGAAGCCATGCGCATCGCTGCTGATGGAAAAATTGGAATTGGAACAAAAGCACCTTCCGCTAATTTACATAGCAAAGGAACTGTAAGAATGGAAAACCTTACAGCAGGAAGTAGCTTTATCTTAACTTCTGATGCCAACGGAAATGTATTAAAAAGCACAACGCTTTTGACAGATTTGAATGCAACCATTAGTGATTTAAAAACGAGGTTGGCAACTGCCGAAACAGATATTGCAGCGTTAAAGAAGAAAGTAGGACTTTTTGTAGATCCCGTTTCGAGTTTGGTGAAATTACAGCAAAATGAACCAAATCCGACCAATTCAGACACAAAAATTAAATTTTTCACGCCAGACCACGTAAGTAAAGCAAATATTTTTGTATTTGATGTCAATGGAAGAATGGTCAAACAATACAATTTCATGAATATTTCTGGTAATCAAGAAATCACCCTTCAAGCAAATAGTTTAGAAGCAGGAATGTACTTTTATACTTTATTAATTGAAGGTCGAGAGATTGATACAAAAAAAATGTTTATTACAAACTAAAAAAAAGAGCTTTCAATATTGAAAGCTCTTTTTTTTATACTTACTTTTGCAAAAAATTATAATATTCTACTTATATGAAAAATCTTGTAATAAAGGTCTTAAAAAATTTTGGCTACGAACTCAAAAAACTAAGTACTGATTTTGAGCAAAAAAAATATCCTGACTTTAGTGAAAACGACGTAAAAATCATTCAAACAGTCAAGACATATACCATGACTTCTCCTGAGAGAATGTTTGCTTTCATCAATGCCGTAGATTATGTAGTTGCAAACAAAATCGAAGGTGACATTGTAGAGTGTGGCGTTTGGCGAGGTGGAAGCTCTATGACTGCTGCGCTGCGTCTTTTACAAAATAATGATAAACAACGACATTTGTATCTCTACGATACGTTTGAAGGCATGTCCAAACCTACTGAAAATGATGTGCATTTTGATGGCAGCGAAGCTCAAAACCTTCTGGATAACGCCGACAAAATCCAAGACCAAATCTGGTGTTACTCTACCCTTGATGAGGTCAAAAACAACATGGCAAAAACCAACTATCCTGCCGACAAAATCACTTACGTACAAGGAAAAGTAGAAGATACAATCCCGAATACGCTACCTAATAAAATTGCGATTTTGCGCCTTGATACAGATTGGTACGAAAGTACAAAACATGAAATGGTACACCTCTTTCCGCTTTTGTCAAAAGGTGGTGTCCTAATTATTGATGACTATGGGCATTGGCAAGGCGCACGAAAAGCAATTGATGAGTATTTGCAAGAACATAACATTCAAATTTTACTCAACAGAATTGACTATACTGGACGAATCGGGGTAAAATAACTAACGCACCAAATTCAAATCAGCACTTACAGATTTTATACAACCTTTTTTATCGCTTATTTTTAAGTTATAAATATATGTACCAATGTTTGCAGCTTGTTTGTTTGTTTTACCGTCCCAACCTTGCGCTGTATCATTTGTAAGGAAATTTTCTTTTTCAAAAAGCAAATTTCCCCATCTGTCAAATATCTGTAAATAATTGATTTTGAGTTCTTTATCTGAAAAAACACTGAAATAATCATTAACTCCGTCATCATTTGGGCTAAAAGTATTGGGTACGTAAATTTGTTCTTGAGAATTACAAATCACATTTGGTTGAGGTGTTACGATGTTCGTTGTATCAATTATTTTTATATCCTCATAATAGATGGTTAGTTGTGGATGTTTTTTTGAATCACTGTATTTTGTTGAGCAAAAAATCATTGCGTTTGTTGGGAGTTCATTTTTAATTTTAAACTGCACACCAAAATTTTTATTATTGTCCAAAACCATTGGTAAAAACAAATTGGTAACATCTACATCTACATAATCTTGAAATTGACCATTACTCTTAGACAGAATTACTTGGTCTTGGTCTGTGACATTGGGCCTTGTATTCCAAGTAACTTTACTGGGCAACCAATTTTCAGTAACTCTTTGCAGCACCGCAGTATTGTCGAAACCTGAGTGACCGTGATAAGTAGGTCCCGCTTTTAGAGGATAAGAAAAAAGGCTTAAACTTACTTTTTTTACCACAATATTTTTTGGAACTGCCTTAAAATCAAAGAGTATCAAAGTTCTACCAGTATCTAAGCCTATACCAAAGCCTCCAGGCTGCACGTGTGCAATATCCCAAAGAGCATTGTTATAGTTTTTATTCGCTGCATTTGCAGCAGCATGGAAACCAATACCATCATCAGCAATTGGTGTTAATACAATGCTTTTTTGAGCGAAAATATTATAAGAGAAACCTACAAGCGTAACTATAAGAAGTGTTTTTTTCATGCTAAAATTTTTCACAAAAATACAATGATAAAAGATAAATTCCAAAATATTCCATTCACAATCAACAACATAGATATATATTTTGTAAGAAATTCCATATTAAAAGCCTTACAAAAATCAATACCTCAGTTTGGCGGTGATTTTCTTGATGTTGGTTGTGGTAAAATGCCTTACAAATCCTTAATTTTACAAAATCAAAAAATCAAAAATTACATTGGACTTGACATCAAAACCGCAAGAGATTATGGTGATGGAATAAAGCCAAATATTTTTTGGACAAAAGAAAGTAAAATTCCCTTAACAGACGCTTCTGTACAATCTGCAATGGCAACCGAAGTATTAGAACATTGCCCTAATCCACAAGAAATTGTGAATGAAGTAAATCGAGTCTTAACAAAAGATGGCATTTTTTTCTTAACCGTTCCGTTCCTTTGGAACCTTCACGAAGTGCCTTACGACGAACATCGTTATACACCTTTTGCCTTGCAACGACTTTTACAAAATGCTGGTTTTCAAGACATTGAGATTAAAGCACACGGAGGTTGGAATGCTTCCCTTGGCTTGATGATTGCACTTTGGTGCAGAAGATACTGGAAAAACCAATTGCTCAAATTTGCTTTTTCCTTGCTTTTTTACCCCATTATTTATTTACTTTTCAAAACAGACAAAGCACCTTTTCCCTTCCAAGAAGGCGATATGGTGACGGGACTCTACGCCATCGCAAAAAAATGAAAATTTTAGTCTTTGTAGAAAATTTTGCGCCACCAACCTATACTTTTATTTACAATGAATTGAAAACATTGTTGAATAAAAATGAAGTGATGCTCCTGACCACGAAAAGATACAACGAAGCACTTTTTCCTTTTGAAAACTTAAAAATTATTCCTTTTTATGAAAATAATTTAGAGTATAGAATAAGGAAAACATTGCGTGCAAGAGATTTTGAATGGGGCGCAAAAAAAAATAGTTTTGCCCAAAAAATTCAAAAAGAAGTTGCTGATTTTCAGCCAGATGTCATTCATTGTCATTTTGGCTACGAATCGTGGTTGTTTCTATTCAACTTTCCCATTAGCAAAACACCAATTTTTCTACATTTTCACGGTTTTGATGCTTCTCATAAATTAAAAAGTCCAAGGTATTGCGAAACACTAAAACGCATCTTTGCACGACCTGACGTAACGCCAATCTTCGTTTCTCATTTTATGCACCAAAATGTAGAAACGTATTTAGGCAAAAAAATAGACAATTGGCGGTTACTTTATTATGGAACAGACTGTATTTTTTTTGAGAGAAATACTTTTGATACTCCCAAAACACCTTTTACTTTTCTTCAAATTTCTTCTTTTGCTGACAAAAAAGGACATGAATATACGGTTAAAGCCTTCGCTATTTTTTTAGAAAAATATAAAAAAAATAATGTTCAGTTGATTTTCGCAGGTGATGGTGCTTTGCGTTCACAAATAGAAAAATTAGTTCAAGAACTTGATATTCAATATTTTGTGAAATTTGTTGGATTAGTCGATAGACAAAAAGCCAAACATTTGATGGAAAGGTCACACTGTTTTTTACACCACAGCGTAACGTCTTTTCCCATCGGAGATATGGAAGGAATCCCAAACGCCATCATGGAAGCCATGGCAATGCAGCTGCCTATAATCTCCACTTATCACTCAGGCATACCCGAATTGGTAGAAAATGGAGTAAATGGTTTTTTAGTAAAAGAAAGAGCGGTAGAAGACTATGCAGAAGCAATGGAAAAAGTATTAACTTGGGATTATCAACCTCAAAATCGTGAAAAAGTAATGGCTGGTTTTGAAAAACAACAACACGGAAAACAGCTCGAAACCTACTACCTCGAGGCAATGGAAAAAAGCCAAAATAAATCGCATTAAGCACACTGTTTTTTTAGTTATTTAATGTTTGAAATCGTCCTAACCAATTGAAAACCACAACAATACAGCAATTATAAACAATAACAAACTTTTAGAACAATGTATACACATCGGAAAGTGGTTTTGGGATTTTGTATTTATGCAAAACATTGAAAACCAAGCGTTTGCAATATCTTTAATATCTAATAACCAATATCCGTTGTATCTATTTAGTGGTCGTTAAGAATTATTTGCCACTATTTCGACCTTCTAATAATCAATATTTGCTGGTTAGAAAACTCCATCCAAGCAAAATCATACACAATATGGTAGGTTTTACCTTCTTTATTGAGGTAAATACCTGTCATAAATTCGTACTTAAACCCAGTGCGAGTCAGTACCAATTTATCAAACATTTCTTTTTTTGATTTGCCCATGAGCGTGCATAAAATCTCATGATTCCGATGCAAATACGCATCAATTTCTTTGCAGACTTCTCGAGTCTGCTGTCGGGTAGTATTATTTTTTTCGTTTTTACATTTGATGGAACAAAAACGCTTATCCGTTCGTCCGACAAATTCAACAGCACATTGCGCACATTTCTTTTTCATAAAGGCAAAGTTAAACATTTATTATCGAATAAAAAACGTTTTAAAACGATTATTTTTATAACTAACTAATTTTCAGTGTTTTAAGACTTGATTTTTATCTATATTTTCAATTAATTTTGCCAATTATTAATGAAAAATACTTAAAATGTAAAAAATGACGATAAACTCAACCAAAATTATACTAAAAGAACACCCTTTTTCAAGCCATCACATCTGCCTTTTGTTGCCGTTAGAACTAAAAGAACATTACAAAGAACTGGTCAAAAACATTCATGGAAGACGATGGAGTTTTGAATTAATGGCTTGGGAGCTGCCTTATACACAGACCACGATTCGTTTTATCAATCATTACCTTGGCGAAGTAGTGAGGTGGGACTTTGTACCCAAATCAGAGCTTCCGATTCACTTAAATTTCAACAAAAAAGCAATAAAAACATTTGAAAAAATAGAATTAAAGGCTAATTTTGAAATAGCGGTTGTCAAATTGGAAGAAGTTTTGATGTTGAAACGCTACAGCAATAGCACCATCAAAAGCTACAAAAGTGCTTTTCGAGCCTTCATCATGCACTACAATCACCTACGTCCGAGTACTTTGAGTACACAACAAATCAATGATTATCTCCTACAGTGCATCAAAGAAAAAAACATCTCAGAATCGCACCAAAGCAACATTATCAGCGCACTCAAAATGTTCTATATAGCGGTGGTAAATCAGCCTGAAAAAGTAGAAAAATTGTACCGTCCAAAACCTGTAAATAAGCTGCCTAATATATTGTCCGAAGAAGAAGTAACCCGTTTGCTCAATGCCAACGACAATCTAAAACACAAAGCAATATTAATGCTCATTTATTCATCAGGACTGCGTTTAGGCGAAGTGACTAACCTACAACTCACTGATATTCAGTCTGGTATCAAACGAATATTGGTACGAGGAGCGAAAGGTAAAAAAGACAGATACACCTTACTTTCTGAAAAAGCATTGAAAATATTGCGAGAATACGCCAAGGTTTATCGCCCTGTTTATTGGTTGTTTGAAGGACAAACAGGCGGACAATACAGTGAACGCAGCGTCCAAGAAATATTCATAAAAGCAAAAATAAAAGCAAAGATAAATCAACACGCTACGACACACTGGTTGCGACATTCTTTTGCTACTCATTTGCTTGAAAAAGGGGTCGACTTACGCTATATTCAAGAACTTTTAGGTCATGAAAGTAGTAAAACTACTGAAATATATACCCACATCACCAAAAAAGGTTGGGACGGCATAAAAAGTCCCTTAGATAATTTGGATATTTAATTTGTTTGCCATATATTTGCATTTGTAATATGAAAAAGTATTACACTCTACCGATAATGCAGATATAAACGCAACTTAAAGAGGTGTAAAACTGCGTTAGTGGATATGTTGTGTCAAAAGGCGGCTACGCCAGCCTTTTGACACAACGGCAGCATGGCTGCCGTAGCGACATTTAGGAGCTATGGGCAGCCATGCATTGTTATCAGATTTTTTTGTTTTTTGTTTAAAATAATGAACTTACTAACATTTTGAATAAATGATATAATAAGAAAATTACCAAGCCACCGCCCAAAATAGCAAAAATTCCTTCAAACAAATCATATGTTTGAAAAACTGAAATAACTAGTCCTAAAATAACTAGCACAATAAAAACATAAAATACAATAGTTAATGTTTTAGTTGGCTTAAATGAATATTTATGGATATTAACTTGGGTAATATCTATCGTATCTCTGCTTATTTTGGTAATGTTTTTATTATTTAAAATTGATGTGTCTATTGAATATTTTTTTAATCTTTTATCCAGGTTAAACGCATAAAAACAGACAAAATGATGACAAATTAAAATTTGTAAAAAACGACTATCTTTGTCGATGAAAATACCCGAATTATTTATC
>JAYWHK010000259.1:0-7385 GCA_043777755.1 Saprospiraceae bacterium | reverse complement strand
ATATGACATCAAAAAGTATGGCGTTCAAAAATTTGCCGAATAATATTTCGTTTTTTATTTGGTTTTTTTGACAGTTCAACGCACCGTGATATTAATTTTAATATGGCGGTGCGCTGCACCTTCAAAACGAGGGAAATGTACTATTTCTATGAGCGCATTTTGCGCCATCAAGCCAAAAGCATGACAAATATCTTGCGGCTCTGCCGCTTTTATAAGATAAGAAAACCCTAAGTAAGAACTTTGCCATCTACAAAATTAAAACTTCGTTTTAATTAAATTAGTGAAATCAGATTTAATTTTCTACATCACGATTTAATAAAATTAGTGTTGAAAATAAATATGCTAAGTTTTACAAAAAAACAAAAAAATGGAACAACACAACATAGTCGTCGTTGAAAAAAAACCAGAACTTACGCCCGAAGAATTTACGGGTTTGAAGCTATCGAAACCTTCAGACAATGCCGTTGGTATGCCAGCGATTGTGTCTTCTGTGCAGCACGCAATGCAATGGATGGACACGGTTGATGTTGTAAAAACGATGTTTCAAGTGAATCAAAAAGGTGGTTTTGATTGTCCAGGTTGCGCTTGGCCTGACCCTGACGACGAGCGTTCAAAATTAGGTGAATATTGCGAAAATGGTATGAAAGCCATTGCCGAAGAAGCTACGAACAAGCGCATCACAAGTGATTTTTTCAAAAAAAACAGTGTTCAAGAAATAGCAAATTGGTCAGATTATGACATTGGTAAAAAAGGGCGTTTGACAGAACCGATGTACCTTCCAGAAGGCGCAACTCACTATGAATCAATTGGTTGGGAAAAAGCATTTGAGCTTATTGCGACAGAACTCAATGCTTTAAAATCGCCTGATGAAGCGGTTTTTTATACCTCTGGTCGCACGAGCAACGAAGCGGCTTTTATGTATCAATTGTTTGTGAGAGAATTTGGGACAAACAACCTACCCGATTGCTCCAATATGTGCCACGAATCCAGCGGAAAAGCCTTGTCAAAAACCGTGGGAATTGGTAAAGGTTCGGTGACATTACATGATTTGCACGTAGCAGATTTGATTGTTGTCATTGGTCAAAATCCTGGTACAAATCACCCAAGAATGTTGTCCGCTTTGGAAAAAAATAAGGAAAACGGCGGTACAATCATCGCCATCAATCCATTGCCAGAAGCTGGTTTGATGCGTTTTACAAATCCGCAAAGTCCTATCAAAATGCTCAAAGGTGGCGTAAAATTAGCCGACCTTTTTTTGCAAGTACGCATCAATGGCGACGTAGCGCTGCTCAAAGCTATTTTATTGCTTTTATTAAAAGAAGAAGAAAAAAATCCAAATAGCGTTTTTGACCATGATTTTATTCAATCAAAAACCATTGGTTATGAGGATTTTATACATGATTTAAAAAAATATAATTTTGATGATTTAGTACAAGAAAGTGGCGTTGAAGAAAAATCCATCCACCAAGCTGCTCAATTGTGTATCGAAAAAAAGAACATTATCATCTGTTGGGCGATGGGTCTGACGCAACACAAAAATGCAGTTGGTAACATTCAAGAATTGGTCAATTTGTTGCTTTTGAAAGGAAGCATTGGCAAAGAAGGTGCAGGAACTTGCCCTGTTCGTGGTCATTCAAATGTACAAGGTGATAGGACGATGGGTATTTGGGAAGCTCCGAAAAAAGAGTTTTTAGACCAATTGGAAAAGGTTTTTGAGATAAAAGTACCTCGAAAACATGGTTATGATGTCGTCAGTGCGATTGAAGCGATGCACGCTGGCGAAGCAAAAGTTTTCTTTGCATTGGGCGGCAATTTCCTTTCTGCGACACCCGATACGAGCTATACTGCCGATGCCTTGCGACGCTGCGACTTGACGGTTCATGTTTCTACGAAACTGAATCGTAGTCATTTGGTTCATGGCAAAAAAGCCTTAATTTTACCTTGCTTGGGTCGTACCGACAAAGATTTGCAAACCAGTGGCGAGCAATTCGTAACGGTTGAAAATTCGATGGGCGTTGTCCATTCTTCTCGTGGTGTTTTGACACCTTGCTCGGAGCATTTATTGAGCGAACCTGCGATTGTTGCTCGCTTGGCGCAAGCTGTTTTTGGAGAAAAAAGCAAGACAAATTGGAAAGGTTTTACAGCCGATTATGGTAATGTTCGTGATGCGATTGAGCAAACAATTGCTGGTTTTGAAAACTACAATGAACGGGTTAAAAATCCCGAAGGTTTTTATTTGCCAAATGGCGCAAGACAACAAGAATTCAATACAGATTCGGGCAAAGCTCATTTTACCATCAACGAAGTTCCTCGACTACAAATCGCTGACAATGAGTTTATTATGATGACTATTCGTACACATGACCAATACAATACAACCATTTATGGACTGCACGACCGTTACCGAGGTATCTACAATGAACGTAGAATTATTTTGATGAATGAAAAAGATATGGAAAAAAGTGGTTTGAAAACAAACGATGTGGTGCATCTTTACAGTCATTTTAATGGTGTAAAACGAGAAGCAAAACACTTTATCGTTGTGCCTTACGACATTCCGACACGCTGTACAGCAACTTATTTTCCAGAAACCAATACGCTCATTCCGATAGATAGTTTTGCCGACGAAAGCAGAACACCAACGTCAAAAATGGTGGTGATAAGGATAGAGAAAATTTTAAAATAAATACTATATTTGCAACTTTATTATTCAATTTCAGACTCGATTTTTTTTAAAACATTGACAATTAACGCTTTATTTTTTAAATAAAAAAAATTAATTTATGGAAATAGTAAATATTTATACTGATGCAGATGCTTGGTTTGCCGCCGCAGAATCGGTACAATCTACTGACGAGTTATTACAATTCTTAACAGATACCTTTAATTATGCGCCAATAAGTGAGGATTTTGAAGAAAATACTGACATTTCAGCCTATTTAATTGATTTGACAGATGAGCTTATTGAACAGAAAAGAATGGCTGAACTGCTTGAATTTGAACAACTTGTAAAAGAAAAACAAAAACGTTATTATACATCAGAAGGCTTTTTACACATTAGTTCAATGCTATTAGAATATCATCTTTTTTTTCAAGAAGAAGAAAAAGCAAAGGCGACTTTTGCTCAGTTTGTTAAGAATCCGAATGAAGATATTGACTTATTTTTACCAGCATTGAATACAATTGCACTATATGGTAAAAATGAATGGGTTAGCGAAATCTGTGCTAAAGTCTATAACCCTATTAAAGAATGTGATGAATATTTCGGAGATCCTGAAGTCAAAATGTCATATTTTTATTACTTCGGTTCTTTGCAAAAAGTATTTGAAACGCAAAATATTGAGTCAGGCGAAGATTTGACAGATTGGGCCAATACGCTTTTAGAATATGATATTGAAATCAGTAGTGATATTTGCAATACGCTTGCAAAAGTACTGAGTACGCCTTGGGAAAATCTCAAAATGCAAAAAAATGAATCCCATGTAGATCCTTGGCTACATATCGCTTTTATAAAATATATGCATGAAACGAAAAATATGAGTTTTTCGACTTCAAATATCATTTATGACTTATTCTATGATTTTTGGACTTCCGAAAAAAAGAGCAAAAAAGATAGCAAAAAATATAGCAAAAAATATAGCAAAAAAGATGGTATTAATTATGATATTGACTTTGATAGTATGGATGAATATTTTGGTTCATTAACTGGCTTTTTTAACCAATACCGAAACAAAGGAGTAGCTTACGTTTGGTCAATTCCCTATGTTTATGATTTTTTATTTTCTTTGGATTTAATAGATTCTAAGCTACATCAAACAGCAATTGATACGGGTAGAAAAGGTAGAACATTCATCTTGGGAGGAGAAGTCAATTCAAGCTGGAAAGATGGTTTTATAAAATATTGGGAAAAGGCAGATAGTATCAGCGAAGAAGAACATACCGAAGCTGTACAAAAAATTGATGCTTCATTTGAGCATAAATATACAAAAGATTATTCAAAAAAAGAGAACATCTGGGAAGACTTTATGAGTTCGTACGAACCTTCAAGCAAAAACTATAAACCTAAGCCTGTCTTAAAAGAAATTCCTGTGAGAACCGATGCAAAAATCGGAAGAAACGACCCTTGTACGTGTGGCAGTGGAAAAAAATATAAGAAATGCTGTGGCTAATAATTACTTAAAAACACTAAAATTATGCTAAAAATCATTGGTTTTTTCTCCGTTATAGCATTATTTGCTTGTACAAAACAAATGCCTACGCCACCAATAGTCGTAGCACCGCCTGTCGTTGTTCCACCCGTAGTGACGGACGCTCGCACTTTTTACAAACCCGAAACTTTTGTTATGGGCGGTGACCTCTCATACATCAATCAAATCGAAGACAATGGCGGTATTTACCAAGATTCATCGAAGGCAAAAGACCCTTACAAATTGCTCAAAAATAGAGGCATGAATTGCGTCAGGGTTCGCCTTTGGCATACGCCGCAGTGGTCAGCTGCTCTAAATAGCCAAGGCAAAATGTATAGCAATTTGGAAGACGTTTCAAAGACGATTCGTCGGGCAAAACAGCAAGGAATGTCTGTGAATTTGAGCATACATTATTCTGATACTTGGGCTGATCCAAGCAAACAAAAACTACCCGCTGCTTGGGAAAATTTGACAAGTTCAGAACTTCAAGATTCCGTCTATCAATACACATTTTCAGTGCTTCAAATCCTTGACAAACAAGGACTTACACCAGAAATGGTACAAATTGGAAACGAAACAAACAATGGAATGTTGTTTCCTTTGGGAAGTGTGAAAAACAATAATTTTCAGCCTTTTGCAGAGCTTTTGAAAAGTGGAATCAAGGCAGTACGAGATTTTTCAACAAAGGCAACGATTAAGCCAAAAATCATTCTTCACGTAGCACAATTCCAAAATGCAGATTGGTGGTTTGATGGCGTTATTACGAAAGGTGGCGTAACAGATTTTGACATTTTAGGCATTTCTCACTATTACAAATGGAGTACTGTCAATGCAATGTCGGACATCGGAAACAAGATAAAAAATCTAAAATCTAAGTACAATAAAAAAGTAATGATTGTAGAAACAGCGTTCACTTGGACTAATCAATGGGCTGACAATTACAACAATTATATGTCTTCGACTTCGCCCGTGGAAGGCTATGAAATAAGTCCCGAAGGACAACAAAAATACTTGAAAGATTTGACACAAACGGTGATTTCGGCTGGTGGTTCTGGGGTCATGTATTGGGAGCCCGCTTGGATTACGTCCTCTATGAAAGACCTTTGGGGAACAGGCTCGAGCTGGGAAAACAATACCCTTTTTGATTTTAAAGGCAATGTTTTGCCAAGTGTTTCATTTATGACAGAGAAGTATAGTTTTTAAGGAAATATGAAATAAAAACGCTCTTTTCTTCGTTAAAACCAAGAAAAGAGCGTTTTTTATTGTAAAAATTTACAATAAAATCAAGAAAAAAACTTCTTTCAAATCTACTTCTATATCTAAAACGGTATGTTGATAATTTCACTTTTTTGGCAAGCAAATAAGGCTGCAAATAATGCAATAAAAAATAATTTTTTCATCAGCTAAAATTTTTAATTAAACAATATTATAAAGACGATGTGTTGATGTAAAAGGTTGGGTATTGGCTTAGTTTTCACTATAACTTTCAATATTGAACCTCTAATTTTTTCAAGGTTTCTACTGGCAATTTCCTTTTTCACATTGCCTTATAAAACGTATTTTTTCTATCAAAAAGAAAAATAATGCCACACCGATATTTCAAGCACACTCTAAGATAAAGTTAGCATCAACCTGTAATTCTTTGTAAATACGTTTAGCCAAATCAATATTGATTTTTCGTTTTCCATTCAGCACTTCAGAAATGCGGTTTTCTGTAACACCCAACGTTTTTGCGAGGTCTTTTTGCTTCATTTTTCGCTCAAACATTTTTAATTCCAGCATCTCTATCAACGTCTTAGGTCGAAATGGCATAGCATAATGCACCGCTTCATAAGCATCAATCAAGTGCGTTGTGCGAGCTAATTCTTCATCTTCTTCGACGCTCAGGTTTGCAAATCCTTTCTGTAAAAAAGGCTCAATCGCAGCCAGTGCATTTTGATAATCTTGTTCGTTTGCTATAATTAGATTAGTATTTATCATTTTTTTGAAAATTTATCATTATTTCAATTCCAAAACGGTACAATTCGAGAGCATAAACATATTTATAAAAGAGGAGTAACGCTCTTTCTAAATTATAGAACAATCAATATCGTCATAATCGCTATGTGTACCAATAAAACGAATATAAAGCGTCCGTCTATCAAAATGTATCATCGCAACCAAACGATATTTGTTCCCTTTTATGTTAAAAACAAAACGGTCATTTCCTACAAAATCAACGGAATTAAATGTTTCTTTGATTTCTTGAAAATTCGACCAATCCGCTTTTTTTGTTTTTCTATACCAGTCGTCTAAGGCATCTTCTACATCATTGTGAATTATGGCAAACTGATGTAAAATACTTTTGGATATTATAACCATGAAGAATAATATTTTATAATGCAAATTTGGGAATAAAATTCCACTTTTCCAAATTAAATTTACAAAATCAGAAAATTATTTTAAGAAATACTTTCAATATTATACGTGTACTCCTCGTAGATCTTCAAGACCTACGAGGAGTACTAATCATTTTAACTTTCACTATAATTTTCAATATTGAACCCCTAATTTTTTCAATGTTTCCATAGTCAATTTCCCGACCTCTAATTTATTTTTTCTTTGAAAACGGTATAATTGTCGCCATTCTTTTTTGCTCATTATATTGTCTTCGTTGGCTTTATACCCAAAAGCATTTAGGCGATTTTCGATTTGTCGGATTGTATAACCACCGCAGCCACTGCTACACGATATTTCGTAATAACCAGACCAAGTTGAATTTTGAAAGTAAAATTCTCCTTTTTTCAAAAAAAGTGGTTTGTGACGATAGTTTTTTCGTAAAATGTAGCTCGTGTCAGTCAAAATTTGTTTTTTAAAATGATAAAATTGCTGCTTGTTTGCTCTTAAACCGTCAATATCTGTTTTTATAATTGCCTGATAATGAGGATAATCCTCTATCAAGCATACAGTACAATGGGCTTTTACATCGCTATTTTTATCAAACTTTTCAGTTGTGCAATATTGTTCAATCTTTTTTCTAAAAACATACTTTGATGCCGCTTCTTTGATAAGTATTCGTACTACTTCTGCATTATTACCAAAATCCAAAGAATCTATATGAATACTCGATGTTCCAGTTTTTGAAATTTTAGGCATAATTTTTTTTGACACTAAAATTTTATAATTTTTTTATAATTTTTATAAAAATAAAAAATTGAT
>JAYWHK010000258.1:0-7389 GCA_043777755.1 Saprospiraceae bacterium | reverse complement strand
GTTGGCATTAATGCCAACGCTACGGAATCCAACGCTGCGTAATCCAACAATATACGGATTTTAACGCACAAAAACTACCATTCTGCATTAGGATAAGCCCTTTGCAAATACTGCATTTCAGCCAAAATATAACCCAAATGCTCAGAGTGGCGACCTGCTTTTCCGCCAGTTTGCGCCCATTTCACCACGGGTTTTTCTAATTTTGCTTCTGCCAAAACAAAATCAATTCGCTCTTCGACCATCGGACGAATGTACGCCAAATCAACGCTAATACCTTCTTCTGCCATAATTTTGTCTGCTTCATTACTTTCCAATAATTCAGCCGCATACACATAATAATCGTTGAGTGCTTCTTGAACACGACGGTGACTTTCTTCCGTTCCATCGCCCAAACGAATCATCCATTCCGAACTCCATCGCAAATGATAGGTGATTTCTTTAATGGCTTTTTCGGCATACGCTGCAATTTTAGGGTCTTTACTTTGCGTCAATGACTGATGAAAATAAAAATTATACGCATCGTACAAAAACTGACGTACAATCGTATAGCCCCAATCTTGGTTGGGCTGTTCCACCAAAAGAACATTGCGAAACTCGAAAGCATCACGCAAATATGCCAAATCGTCTTCGCTTCGACCTTTTCCTTCAATCTCGGCGGCGTACTGATACAACATTCTCGCTTGACCAATAAAATCCAACGCAATGTTACTAATCGCAATGTCTTGTTCGAGAATGGGGCCGTGTCCACACCATTCCGAAAGGCGATGTCCCAAGATTAAAGCGTTGTCTGCCAATTGCAAAAGATGCTGGTATAAGGCTGTTTTTAGATTCATTATTGTGGTTGATTTTTTTGATTAATTTATTCTCACTCGCCTCTCTTACACGCTTTTAATTGTTTTTGAACATCATCAAGCGTCAATGCGCCATACTGATTGTCCCAAGAAGACAAAACATAATTACAAATATTCGTGATGTCGGCAGGTGTTAGATTTTGGTTAAGGGCTGCGGGCATTGCTTGATTGTAACTTTTGCCATTGACGAGGATTTCGCCTTGCAAACCATTTTTAATGATACAAGCCAGCATTTCTTTATTGTCTTTAAGGTAATCAGATTTTGCCAAAGGAGGAATCAATCCGCCCAAACCAGCACCATCATTTCCATGACAATTGGCGCACAATTGCTCGTATTGCTCTTTGCCTTGCGAAAAAGTACTATCTTTACAAGAAGTATATAAGGTGAAGAAAGCAAACAAAAAGAAGCTGCAATAGATTATTTTTTTCATAAGACAAAGGTACAATAAAAGTATAAAATAAATCAATAAACAATTGTGTGAACAGTTGTGAAAAAATGTTAATATATTTTTATTGATTTAAATAATTGATAATCAGTTATTTATAAATATTTATTTAAAATTATATTATTGCTTGTGCCATTTTTTTTAACAACATATTAAAAGTTGGCAACATTTTTGAAAATCATAATATGTCTTCGATAACGAGAAAATAAATAAGCGAAGACAAATCAACAGGAATGTCAAGGTAGATTATGAGAAAACTTCTTCCTTTTATTTCATTCCCTTTTTATTAAATTTTTTACATTACGCTTTTTAAAAATAAGTTGCATTTCAGCGACAGACTTGTGTTTTTTCACTTGTCGTGTTGATGCTTTTTACTTAATTTTAAAACAAAAAAAGAAAGTGAGTTGTTCACTCACGTCATGGCTTTGCTATGTTAAATAGCAAGTGCTGAAAATGTTTTCATAAGAGCCACAATACTTTTGTGAAAATATGCTCAGAAAGTCCTCTCCTTCGGAGAGGATTTAGGAGAGGATTTATTTTGGGTTTATTCAAACATACTGGGAAATGCTACACTCCCATTCAGTGACAATCTAATGACTTATAAAACTTACACAAAATTTTTATTTCATTAGTCACTGATTTTTAGACATTTGTTTAGCAAAATTGAGGTCGTAATAATTACGAAGGTAAAGTAAAAACAAAAAGCTATAGTTTTATTTTGTAAATTGCTGATTCACAGGACTTTTACATTTTAAATTTAGATTTTTAGATTTTGACTTTTACGAAAGTAAAGATGAGGTTCGCGGTAGGAAACAAAGTTCATCACTATTACAGTCAATTGCTTTACAAAAGTCGAAAAAATCAAAATCCAACACATTTTATCCATGAACACGAAAGTTACCTTTCAAAGTACTTTCTGGGGCGCAGCATTGCCTTCCTCGAAAGTAATCATGTTTAGCTTGTTATTTTTAGCAAGTATTTTGAACATCAACTCCCTACAAGCGCAATGTACGCTTGGTTGCAACGACAACGTTCAAGTTTCACTCGACAACAACTGTAAAGCAGAAGTAACAGTCGGAATGATTTCTCCTTCGGCAGCTTCGGCTTGTGTTGGTGGCAATTTCAAAGTAATCGTTATGGCGCAAAACGGTTCTCCTCTTGCAGGAAGTCCATTTGTTGGCATCAACGAAATCGGTAAAAAATTGGTTGTCAAGGTTTTAGACCAAGTTTCTGGTCAAAGCTGTTGGGGTTCAATCTTAGTCGAAGACAAACTTCCACCTATTATTACTTCTTGTAAAAACGACACTTTTCCTTGTACAACCGACTGGAAAGCAGCTGGTGTAGTTCCGAATCCTGTTTATACAGAGAATTGTTCTACGGCAACAGTTACTTTCACCGAAACCATCAGTGACATCGCTTGTGGTGCAGGTGATTTCACCGCTGTCATTACTCGTTTTTATACGATTAAAGATGCAAGCGGCAACAAATCTACTTGTACAAAAGAAATTTATTTGAAACGTGGCAACATGGCAAACATCGTTTGGCCTAAGCACCGTGACGATATTCAAGCACCAGCATTAAGTTGCGTTGCACCAAATACAAATCCTTCTAATACTGGCGAACCAAGCATTGGCGGTTTTCCTTTGGTGATGCTTTGTGATTTGATGGCATCTTATTCTGACCAAGTAAAAGACTTGAACGCTTCTGACAAAATCGTGATTCGTACTTGGGTTGTGATTGATTGGTGTACAGGTGTTGCAACTTCTTTTATTCAAAATATCCGTATTTTAGATAAAGTTGCACCAACCATTACTTGTCCTCAAAATATCACAATCGGCACAAAATCAACGACTTGCAATGCTGATTATACTTTTCCAAACTATAATGTAACAGACAATTGTTCTCCTGCAAATAAAATTATAAAATTTGTAACCGTAAATGGTGACCAAGTAAATGCACTTTCTGCAACAGGTTTGGCAGTTGGTACACATACAATTGTTGTAAAAGCAGTTGATGATGCCAACAATTCAGCGACTTGTACTTATACCGTAACAGTTGTAGATAACGTTCCGCCAGTAGCCGTTTGTGACGAGTTCACAAAAATCTCACTTGGTTTGGACGGTACAGCAGAAGTCAATGCGATTACCTTCGATGATGGTTCTTTGGACAATTGTGAATTAGACCGTTATGAAGTTTCTCGTTTGACAACTTCTGTTTCTTTTGGCCCAAAAATAAAATTCGATTGTAACGATATTAACAAAACAATCAACGTCGTATTGAGAGTTTGGGACAAATCAGGAAATTACAACGACTGTACAGTTGAAGTAAAAATCGAAGACAAATTAAGTCCTAAAATAACTTGCGCACCAGATTTAACATTGAACTGCCGTGCTGATTACAAGGATTTTAGCATAACAGGAAAAGCGGTTGCAACAGATAATTGTAATGTAACAGTAACGAATGTTGATTTGGCACAAGTGACCAATTGCGGAACAGGAACGGTAAAACGTACTTGGATTGCAACAGATGCTGGCGGACGTACCGCAGCTTGTATTCAATACATTACCTTAGTGAACAATACTCCTTTTTATATTAACGCATCAAATAGCAATGACCCTAACGACGATATAACATGGCCTGCTGATTATTTAGCTTCTGGTTGTGGCCCAAGTCTTTTGCCTGCAATTGCTGGTGCGCCTATCTTAAAAACAGACGATTGCGACCTTATCGCTGTAACGTATGAAGACACCGAATTGCCTACAAATGGCGGCGGTTGTTTGAAAGTGTTGCGCAAATGGTTGGTCGTAGATTGGTGTCAATACAAAGCCAATACAATACCAAAAGTTGGTTATTGGGAATATACACAAACCATTACGGTGATGAATAGTGAGCCGCCAAAGTTAAACATTACTTGTCAAGACGTTACGTTTAATTCTGATGATGCCAATTGCGCCACTGCAAAAATTGATTATTTGATTTCGGCAAGCGACGATTGTACGCCAGTAAATAAATTGAAATGGACAACAAAAATTGACTTGGGTTGCAATGGAAATTATGATAGAATTGGCATCACTGGCGATTTAAGCGGAACATATCCCGTAGGAACGCACTGTGTTTATTTGTCAGTAGAAGACGGTTGCGGAAATCTTCGCACTTGTAACTACAAAATAACCATTAGAGATGCTAAAAAGCCAACACCAGTTTGTCATCACGGTCTTTCGACTACTTTAATGGCAACAGGAATGGTAACAGTTACTCCAAAAATGTTCGACGGAGGTTCTTTTGACAACTGTACCGCTTCACCTGATTTGGTTTTGAGTTTAGCTCCTAACACATTTACTTGTAAAGATTTAGGGCCGAATTTGGTAACATTTACCGTAACAGACAAAGCTGGAAATAGCGATTTTTGTACCACTTATGTTGATATTCAAGACAATATGAATATGTGTCCTGATAGCGTTGGAAACAAAGCAAGCATCGCTGGTGCTATCAAAACTTCTACTGGAAGTGGCGTTGAAAACGTAGGAATGAAAGTTGATGGCACAATGTCGCCAATTATGTCTTCTAAAACGGGTGATTTTTTATTGTATAAATTAATTGGTAAAAAATACGATGTTGCTCCTGAAAAAACGGGCGATTGGATGAACGGTGTTTCTACTTTGGATATTGTAAAAATCACCAAACACATTCTTGGAAACGACCCAATATCAACACCTTACGGCATCATTGCTGCCGATGTGAACAACAGTGGAAAAGTAAGTACTGCTGATGTAATTGCATTGAGAAAAGTGATTTTGGGTGTTGATTCAAAATTCCCTAACGGACAACAATCATGGAGATTCGTGAAAAACGATTTTACATTCATTGACCCGAAAGATCCATTTACGACACCTTTTCCAGAAATGGCAAATATTGATTTGACAGCAAATGCAACATCTGATTTTACCGCTATCAAAATCGGTGACATCAATGGTTCGGCAGTAACAAGCAGCGCAAACGGCAATGCTTCTGGTCGTAACGAAGTAGGTGTTTTGATATTGAAAATCAATGACTTAGATGTAATTTCAGGACAAACATACAGAATACCTGTGACACTTGACGCTTACAAATTGGCTGGTGCGCAGTTCACAATGCTATACGACGAAAACACATTAGAATTGACCGACATCCAAGCGGGTAACTTAACAGACATGAACGAAAGCAACTTTGCAGTAGTTCAAAGCGGTGTTATCACTACAAGCTGGAACTCTACACGCAACGATGCACGATTGGCTGAGTTTTTTACCCTTGAATTTAAGGCAAAAAGCAATGGCAAATTGAGCGATATGATAACACTCAACTCAGCGGTAACTTCTGCCGAAGCCTACACTACGGCAGAAGAAGACCTAAAAGTGGATTTACAATTTAAGCAAAATAAAACGAACAATTCAACGATTGAGCAGTCAATGACTTTGTTCCAAAATCAACCCAACCCATTCAGCGAAACGACAGAAATTCGCTTCTTTTTACCTGACAATAGCAACGCTATCCTTACGGTAATGGATGTGAACGGACGCATCGTCCGCCAATGGAAGAATGAGTATAGCAAAGGCTATCACACATTGAGCATGAATAAGAACGAATTAAGCAATTCCGCAGCAGGAATTTTCTACTATCAACTTCAAACAGCTACTCAAACAGCTACGAAGAAGATGATTATCGTAGAGTAATTTTGAAAGTCAAAATGTAAAAGGTCAAATTAAAAATCCCAAAGTGTGCTACAAAGTACCTACGATTTTAAACGATACCACAATAACATTTACTTTTAAAACAACCCAAACTAAGGAAAGCAAAGCAGTTGATTTTTACACTTTAAATTTTGACTTTAATGTTTTGACTTTTCCAGAGCCGTTGAACAACGCCTCCTTACACAACTACAAAGATTATCGCTTCATTATAGCGACAATCCTTTATCCAACTACACACAACTACACACAAAGTCGCTACCTCTCGAGCAAGAGGTAGCGACTATTTTTGGTTCAAATCAAACCAAGTAAATAGTTTTATTTCCCTATGAAATCAGCGAAAATCCGTGAGTGATGCGGAGCATCATCTGTGTAAATCTGCGTGCAAAATTATGAAACACAGGTAGCTTCATCGGTAGCACGAATTTCTGTACACTAAGAAATTTTAAAAGTAGCCCTATACAAGAACTATAAGCCGTTTTTTTCGTTTATAAAAAATATAAAAATCACATCCAATTTTCTCTAAATTTAATCTTTTAAAAGTGTCAAAAATAGCAGATTTACGCCTTGATTACAAATTACAATCTCTTGATTTTCAAGATGTTGATAAAAATCCATTGCGCCAATTCCAAACATGGTTTGATGAAGCCTTAGCCTCTGAGCTGAGAGAACCCAACGCTATGGTTATCGCTACCGTCAAAGATGGCATACCAAATGCCCGTGTCGTACTACTCAAAGCATTAGACGACAAAGGTTTTGTTTTTTATACCAATTTTGAAAGTGCCAAGGGCAAGGAATTAGATGAAAATCCACACATTGCGTTGGTTTTCAATTGGTTAGAGCTGGAAAGACAAGTTAGAATCCAAGGCATTGTCGAAAAAGTCAGCGAAGAAGAAGCTGAAAAATATTTTCAAAGTCGTCCGAAAGGAAGTCAAATCGGTGCTTGGGCTTCGCCACAAAGCAATGTTATTCAAGGTCGTAACATACTGGAAACCAATCAATTGGATTTAGAAAAAAAATATGAAAACGAAAATATTTTGCCTAAACCACCACATTGGGGCGGTTATAGGGTTTTGCCGTTTGCTATAGAATTTTGGCAAGGCAGAAGTAGTCGATTGCACGATAGAATCCGTTATCAAAAAATAGAAAACGAGTGGAGCATGGAGCGATTAGCTCCATAAGATTGTAACGTATTGATAACCAATAACTTACAGGCTTGCGACTTAATTTACTTACGACTCAAATACTTACCTCAAATCGTTTTTTTTATAGAAAAAATAATTTTGGTTCTTTTAAAATTAAGAAAAATACTATCTTGCAGTCTAAAATGAAACTTTTTCCTCAAAATTATTGTTTTGAAAAAATATG
>JAYWHK010000257.1:0-7410 GCA_043777755.1 Saprospiraceae bacterium | reverse complement strand
ACAAAAATAAATGTTTTTTTACAAAATAATACTTTTTTTTGCATCTTTTACAACCCATAACGAATGCTTTTTTCTATCACTTAATATTTTACAGTAAGGAATTTTATAGCCATTTTTTTTCAAACTTTGATTGAAATAAGTTGTTTTTAAAGACTCATTCAAAATCGGATAAGAACTATCATCAGCATATTTTTGAATATCCTCGAGTAATTCTTCGTCAATTCCTCCCAATTTTGTTTGCTTTGCAATCGCTGTAGCTTGCCAATATTTCAATACACGAGTAGAGTAAGTCATGCGGGCAATTTCACTTTCTGGCAAACCAAGATCAGCATTGATGGCAACTTGTTTTTCCAAAAATTTATGTACAAATTTCTGATATTCAGCACTTTGCAAAGCCCTATCGTTTTGAATTTTCATTTCACGAATAAAATCAAAATAGCCTGTCAAATCCATTTCTTTATGTTTATTTGGGTAATCCAATAGGCGATTGTAATACCAATACTCGTTGTCGAAATCAATCGTTTTGTAATAATTTACAGGAAGTTTTTTTATTACATTATTGTCAATTAAAAAATCTTTTTTCTCTTTTAATTTTTTTGCTAAAAAAGTTTTAAAACTTTCAACGGATAAATCCATACTTTTGTCCGTTTCTTCGTCAATTTTTGAATTAAAAAGTCTTAATTTTTCAATAAAAGTAAATGTGGAAGCACCTTCGCCTGATAATTTAATTTTTCCATTTTCTTCCGAAATGGTATAACGCTGACCAGGTTCAATCCAAATTACAATAGAATCGTTTTTGGTTTTTATGTAGCCTTTCACTGGTTCAACCAAGTTTATTTTGAATAAAAATGTATCCGCAGACCATATTTTTTTACCATTATTGATAGTATAAGTAAGGCTTTTTTCACCTTTGTGTACCAAATCTGGCATAACATTGATTTGGATTTTGTAATTTTCCAACACTTTTTTTAGCCCTTTAAAACTGACCGTTTTAAATTCATATTTCACTTCTGGAAATTGAGGTTCTCTAAAAATTTCGGGTTTAGTAGATTTTTTCTTAGGAGTAGGTTTTGCTTTTGTGATTACAGTTGGTGTCACAACACCAGCTTTTGACTTTTCCAATGAAGCAATCGTACTTTCTTGTTGTGAAGTGCCAACCATTTGTGATGTATTGGCAAATAAACTTACGGCATCATCTTTTGCCAGCTCAAACGGAAGGCTGCGTTTGTTGAGATTGGTTGTCCGTTGATCAATAACGACTTCCGTTTTTTTCAATAAAAGCGTATCGTAATTGTACGTTTTGTCTTCATTTATAAAAATATTACTCAGTTCTTTTTTTAAATCTTCATCTTTACAATTCAGCATATAATGTTTAAGCTGATTGTTGAGTATTACTTTTCCATTAAAAAGCAATTTTTCTCTCAACTCATTCCCTGCAACAAAATACAGAGGACGACCATAAAAGAAAAAATCCAAGCCCCAAAGTGGCGTTTGTGAAATCCCTGCAATCTGACTTTGCCATTCAGAAACTGGCTTTTGCTTAAACTGCAATTGAACACCCGAGGTCGAAATCCAACCAATTAAGCCCCACGGCGAGCGTACTTTTGTCAGCGGCGAAGCATAATAGTCACCAGCATTATTGTAACTGATGTTTGAATTTGTCATTTGATTCAATACATCAAAGCGTTCATCTTTTTTTGCATACAACAAACGACGGGATTCATTCGGGTCTCCCATAACGCCCAAACTATCAAATTTTACAACACAATCCAAATAATCTTTGATGTAATCAATTTCTAAGTTATTGACATACAGTGGTTTAGCGTTTAAAAGGTTGCTTGTGTTTTCTAAAATAAGTTGGTGCGCTTTCAACCAACCAATTCTTCCATCTTGAGTTCTAACTTTAATTCTGTAAGCAATAGATGATGTTTTGTGCAAAGCATTGTAAGAAAATTTTTCAATGACGAGCAATTTTTGATTTGTATTGACTTTGCCTATTTCTTTACCACATTCCATGTTCATATACATCGGCGTATCGTTTTCTTTCGTCCTTACGATTTGCTGACGAGATGCCAAACCATGAGGAAAATCAGGATTTTCCATGCGAAAAGGGTAGTACAATTTTAAGAAATTGGTGTAATTGGCATTGACAAATGCTTCCTCATCATTGATAAGGATTTCATTTAAAAAATCATAATAAGCATCAGGAAGGTAAATATTTTCAGCAGAAACAATGGAAGCGTGTTCGTCACGGTAACGCATCAAATTGTAAGCATACCAATAATTAATCTCTGCCTGTAAAAAAATACGAAATTGGTTACTACTATTTGCCTTATCTTCGGCTGAAAGATTGGCATAAAAATCCCAACGTTTGCTGAATTGAGAATCCATGAATTTTCTGAACTCTAAGCCAGAAGTCATGTTTATTTTTTGCGTCAAAAATTTATTTGAAATACTTACAAAAGCTTCTCTGTATTGGTGCAAAAGGCGATTATGAACAGCTCCAATACCTGAAAAAGTAATTTCTGTTGGGTATATTTCGGCATCAAAATTCAAATGAATTGAATCGCCAGGCTCACAATATGCTTCAAAATAGCGAAAATCGTGAAAAATTTTTATAGACATTGGCTTATCGCTCAATGTTTTGAAACTACTTGTTTTATTGATGACAGGTTTTATGCTATCAACGATAATTGGTTTGAAAAAACCTGTCGAATACGAGAACATCACCACTGAATCCATGGGTGTTTTAATTTGACAAGTAATTACGATGGGTTTTTCTTGAGCGTGTAAGCGCAAGCTAAAAAATAGCAAAGCTACAACGCCCATGAGTTTGTTAATGTGCATAGTGTTGAGTGAGATGGATTTTACAGTATTTGTTTTGTTTTCTAATGTAATAATTAAAGATAGGACATTTTCTCTTTATGTTTGTGTGTCACAAAATTACATAATTTCATTATATATTGTATGTACAATTGTCTTTTTTTTGATAAAAAAATTATTTTTTACAATAATATTACGTTTAATAACAAACAGCTACCATGAAAATTTAGAAGTAAACAGGGAGGAATCGCATCTTTCCTGCGCTGTTAAATTCCAAGGTAGGTGCAGGGATTTTTAAAATATTTACAGCATGAAAAATCGTTCGCAAAAAATGACTTTTGGTTTTTATTTTAGTCAAATCAACATCTAAGGAAAGGTAATATTGACGATAACGAGGAAATAAATTTTTATCAATATTAAAAACCGTACCTGCTGGAATTCCATTTTTAGCGGATTCTTGTTTCCAAAAATATTGATTATCACCAACATACATATTTTGTGCGCCATAGCCTACGGCAACGTTCAACCATTTTGGAACTCGACTGTTGGGTAAAAAAGAATGAATATTTGCTGAAAGCCAAAGCGTTTGGGCATTATAATCTTTCAAAAAGCTAACAATATAATTATTTCCATACAAATCAGCTGCCTTGTCACTCAAACGGATATTGTATTTTTTATCGTCTGAAAAAACAAAATCACTTGGGTATTTGACGGGTGTATTGGAAACTTTCATCATCAAACGTTGCTCTTTCCACCCTAATTCTTGACCTAAAAACAAAGACGCACCAATGGTATTTCCTAAAATATCGCCTTTTGAAAAACCCCATTTTTCAGAAAAACCGTCAGAAAATTCAAGTGTTCCTTGTACCAACATTCCTGCACCAAAGCCAATCCAAGCCGCATTTTTTTGTCGAACACCAGCCCATTGATAGGCTTGACTGAACCAACGACTCTCAAAATAACCACCAAAAACATGACCTACTTTGTCCATTTGCATCCATTCATCGTTGTCATTAAAATAATGAAACGGTACTTTGCTATAGCTTGAATACCAAGCCTGATTGAGCAGTGCAAACATTCCGACATAACAAGATGTTCCGATACCTGTGATTGTCCAAACCCGTTTTTTATTCAAAGAATCAGCCGCTTGAAAAGAGAGTAGTGGCAGTTTTTTTGTTTCTTGTGCAACACTATTTTTTATAAGAAAAAAAGAGAAAAAGAAGATTAAGAGAAATGTACGCATGAGTGAATTTTAAGACAAAGGTAGTTCTTTTCTTTAGAAAAATATAAGAGAAAATAACGATTGTTTCAATGATTATTGTACTTTTGCAGCGTTGAGTGGGCGTTCAAAATTAATTGATATTATTTTGTCGTTGAGAAAAAAGTTATAAATAACTGACTATAAGGAAGTTATTTATAACTTTTTGAGCAATCGACTGAAAAAAATAATATCAATTAATTTAGCCCAAATACTTAAGTAACTATCTTTTTAAAAATAAAAAAATGGAAAAAAATATAACTTCGGGAAGCGAAGCTAAATGTCCTTTTTCTGGGGCAACATTAAAACAAAGTGCTGGTAATGGCATGACCAACCGTGATTGGTGGCCTAACCAACTGAAATTGAATATTTTACGCCAACATTCTACCTTGTCTAATCCAATGGGTAAGGCATTTGATTATGCTGAGGAGTTCAAATCACTTGATTTGGCGGAAGTAAAAAAAGACATTGTTGATCTAATGACGACTTCGCAAGATTGGTGGCCTGCGGATTATGGTCACTATGGCCCTTTCTTTATTCGTATGGCTTGGCATAGCGCAGGTACATACCGCACGACTGATGGTCGTGGTGGCGGAGGTACTGGGAATCAACGTTTTGCGCCGTTGAACAGTTGGCCTGACAATGGAAATTTGGATAAAGCTCGTTTGTTGTTGTGGTCAATTAAGCAAAAATATGGTAGAAAATTGTCTTGGGCAGATTTGATGATTTTGACAGGAAACTGCGCATTAGAATCAATGGGCTTTCAAACGTTTGGTTTTGCAGGTGGTCGTGAAGACATTTGGGAAGCTGAAGAAGACATCAATTGGGGAAATGAAACGGAATGGTTAGGCGATAAGCGTTATACAGGCGACCGTCAGTTGGACGACCCGTTGGGAGCTGTTCAGATGGGTTTGATTTATGTAAATCCGCAAGGGCCTAACGGTAATCCTGACGTACTGGGTTCGGCTCGTGATATTCGTGAAACATTTGCTCGTATGGCAATGAACGATGAAGAAACTGTAGCTTTGGTAGCTGGCGGACATACTTTTGGTAAGATGCACGGTGCTGCTGACCCTGATGTTTATGTTGGTAGAGAACCCGAAGCGTCAAGTATCGAAGAACAAGGTTTGGGTTGGAAAAACTCTTTTGGCACTGGTCATGGAGAGCATACCATCACAAGTGGTTTGGAAGGTGCTTGGACGACAACGCCTACAAAATGGAGCAACAATTACTTTGAAAATCTTTTTGGTTTTGAATGGGAATTGACAAAAAGCCCAGCTGGTGCGCACCAATGGAAGCCCAAAGATGGCGGTGGTGCAGGAACAGTGCCAGACGCTCATAATCCAGCAAAAAGTCATGCGCCTGTAATGACAACGGCTGATTTGGCGTTGAGAGTAGATCCTGCTTACGAAAAAATATCAAGACGCTTTTTTGAAAATCCTGATGCTTTTGCAGATGCTTTTGCTCGTGCATGGTTCAAATTGACGCATCGTGATATGGGACCTCGCTCTCGTTACATTGGCTCAGAAGTTCCTGCTGAAGAGTTGATTTGGCAAGACCCAATTCCTGCTGCAACACAAGCAATTATCAATGGAAATGATGTAAAATCATTGAAAAAAGACATTCGTGAATCAGGTTTGACTATTTCTCAATTGGTTTCGACGGCTTGGGCTTCGGCTTCTACTTTCCGTGGTTCTGACAAGCGTGGCGGCGCAAATGGCGCACGTATTCGCCTTGCGCCACAAAAAGATTGGGACGTAAATCACCCAGGTCTTTTGGCAACTGTTTTAGAAAAGTATGAGGCAATTCAAACGGCATTTAACGTTGGTGACAATTATGTTTCATTGGCGGATTTGATTGTTTTGGGTGGTTGTGTCGGTATCGAAATGGCTGCAAAAAATGCTGGTCATAAAATTACTGTTCCTTTTACAGCGGGTCGTATGGATGCTTCTCAAGCGCAAACTGATGTTGAATCTTTTGGCGTTTTAGAGCCTGCTGCTGATGGTTTCCGTAACTATTTGAAATCAAGACGTAGAGCATCTTCGGAGGAATTATTGTTGGATAAAGCACAATTATTGACTTTAACTGCGCCAGAAATGACAGTTTTAGTTGGAGGTATGCGTGTTTTGAATACCAATTATGGTTTTTCTAAGCATGGTGTTTTCACAAAACGTCCAGAAACTTTAACAAACGACTTCTTTGTTAATCTATTGGATATTAGTACAACTTGGAAAGCGGCTTCTTCTGCGCAAGATGTGTTTGAAGGTCGTAATCGTGCAACGGGCGAGCTTCGTTGGACAGGCACTCGTGCGGATTTGATTTTTGGTTCAAACTCAGAACTTAGAGCGATTGCAGAAGTGTATGGTTGTTCAGATTCGGAAGAAATGTTCGTCAATGATTTCGTAGCTGCTTGGACAAAAGTAATGAATTTGGATAGATTTGATGTAAAGTCGTAAGTTATAAGAGTCGTAAGTCGAAAAGTCTTACAAAGCTGAAAAGGACTTGAAAATATAAAACCACAAAGTAATAGATTGTATAAAGTATTGATAATGAAATTTTTATAAAATAAAAATTTCTTCAATTTTCGTACAATCTGCTGCTTTGTGGTTTTTTTGTTTTGTAATTTTTCTTAATTTACAATCTCTACATAACTTGTACCCATTCGCACAACGATAGAAGAAGTTCGGTCATTCCAATCAGAACTAAAAATTCCTTTGCTTGTATTGCTGTATTTTAAGTTTTTAAAACAACGCATATCGGCACGAACAGAATTGGACTGCCCAGCAAAATTATTGTCCTCATAAATGAGTGCATCTCGCAAAACGTGACCATCTCCAAAAAATAAAGAGCTTGTACGGTCATTGAAATAATTAAGTTTCTCGAGGCTATTCCAGCCCCAATTACCACCAATGCAATTGAACGCATCAAGGCTGTTTGCTTGTGTCGGTAATGGTGCAGGATATACTTTTGTCATGTTTTCTGTTTGACCATAATTTGGATTGTCACAATGCTCAAATAAAGTGACATAATCTTGATTTGGGTCAAAAACAAGCATCGACGAAATCATATCGTTTAGGTCTTTTGTTCCTGAAAGTTTGCGATTGTCAGTGTCTTTTCCAAACGCAATACGGGCTTGCGTAAAGTCCTTATTGGGTTGGTTTGAGGCATTGTCAGATTGCAAAATATAACAATTTCCTTGTAGATTGTCGTGTTCAAAAACAATTACCAAATTCTTAGTGTAGCAAATTTGTTGCTGATATTTCCCAAAAATCTTTATCTTTGTTATTCAAACTCAACATTAGGTATTTAATCTCCTCTGGATATGGAAG
>JAYWHK010000256.1:0-7449 GCA_043777755.1 Saprospiraceae bacterium | reverse complement strand
TCTAAAATTGTAAGAACTTGGACAGCAACTGATAAGTGTGGAAACACAACAGTAGCAACTCAATTAATCACAATCAAAGATGACAAAGCACCTACATTCACTGGTACAGTAACAGACATCACGATTGATTGCAATGCAACACCTGCGGCAACAACAATGACAGCAACTGACCTTTGTGATACTTCGGTAGATGTAACTTCAGTTGATGTGAAAAATGGTTCTGGTTGTTCTTATACCATTACACGTACATTCACAGCAACAGACGATTGTGGAAATACAGCAACAAGAGTTCAGACAATTACTGCGAAAGATACAAAAGCTCCTGTAATCGTTGTTCAGAAATTAACAATGATGGGTGCGGTTCACGGTGATACATTGACATTCGATTGTAGCAACTTACCTGCATTTGATGAAGATGCAGCAACAGCAACAGACGATTGTGGTACAGTGAAAGTACGTAAGAACAACAAGAAAATCGAATTTGTGGATAGCCGTATTGATGGTTCTCCTGATTGCAAAAACGGTTACAAATACTTATTGTACTGCGAATGGATTGCAGAAGATGAATGTGGAAATGTAGCTAAGTTAGGTATTTACATGAAGTTAGTGGACAAAGTTGCGCCAACACTTGCTGGCGTTCCTACGGACTTAACGCTTGCTTGTAAAGCTCCGCTTCCAGCTGCGCCAAAGGTAACAGCTACAGATAAAAACTGTGCTGGTGCTGATCTTCCTGTAACTGTTACTTATGATGAAAAAACTTCTTCAGCTTCGGCTTGTACAACGATTACTGTTCGTACATGGTCAGCAGCAGACAGTTGTGGTAATATTAGTGTTAAAACACAAACAATCACACGCACGGATAATGCAAAACCTGAGTTAGTCGGTGTGCCAAGTGATGTTACTTTAAATACTGGCGATGCAGAACCTGTATTCGTAGTAAAAGCAACTGATGATTGTGACGATAACGTGAAATTAATTTCTGATAAAAAGACCGAAACGTTGGCTTGTACAGAAGTAACAACTTACACTTGGACAGCAACTGACGCTTGTGGCAACACTGCAACAGCTTCTGTAAAAGTAACGAAGAAGATTACAAACGGTGGTACAATTACGGATAATATTGATGTTGTAACAAAAGCAGACAATTGTAATACAAAATCAGGCTCTGTAAATATGGGACCTGCGAAATACACTTACACTTGGGCTGATGGTTTTGTTGGTTCGGCACGTGGTTCTTTGGCAGCTGGTGATTATGTAGTAACTGTTTCTGACGCTTGTTTGTCAAAAGTGATTACTGTAAAAATCGCAGCAGATTGCCCTTGTATTAAACCTGCATTGACAGATCAAAAAGTAGTAGATGCGTCTTGCGCTGCCAGCGATGGTAGCATTACATTGACAGTAACTGGAAACGTAGCGGATTACAACTTCGTATGGTTACCAGCAACAACTTCTACTTCAAATACAGCAACAGGTTTAGCAGCAGGTGATTACAAAGTAGTCATTTCTCGCAAAGCTGATCCAAATTGTACAGCTGAATTTAATTTCACAGTGAAAAAAGCAAATTGCCCTTGTGTAACGCCTGTATTAGATGATAATAAAATCACTGATGCTTCTTGTGGAAAAACAAATGGTGTAATTAACTTGACAATGAACGGTGGAAATACAGAATACAACTTTGCTTGGACACCAGCAGTTTCAACTTCTGCATCTGCAAAAGATTTGGCAGCAGGTGACTACAAAGTAGTCGTTTCTCGCAAAGCTAATCCTTCTTGTACTGCAACATTCACATTCAATGTGAAAGCAGTTGGTGATTTAGGACTTTTTGCAGCAACAACTGATTCTCGTGATTTAGCGGATTGTGCAGGTTATGCAGAATACTGTATGCCAATCGCAATCGCTGACATTACAGCTGGAAAGTATGAGATTACAAACAATGGAGCAGCTTATACAGCAGGTTTCAAAGGTTGTGATTTTGATAGCTCATTCATGTATAACACAGGAATTGTACCAACAGCAGCAAGCCACGAATTGACCAAATGGACAATAAACGGTACTGACTACACGGCTACATTCACAAGTTTTGCAGATTTGGCTACAAAAATGAATACTTGGGACGCTACTGGAAACTGGAAAGCTACTGGAACAAATATTGTTGGAGGTGACCGTAAGAAATTCTACAGCGCACTCGAAATCAAGACTGGTACAGTTATTTCTAAGTTGGATTTGAATACACAATTGATTCCTCAAGGAGTAGCATTGAAATTAGCAAAAGGTACGCACGCAATTAAAGTGACAAACAAAGCAACAGGTTGTTCTGATGAGATTACGATTACCGTAACTTGTACGCCACCGCCAGCAAATTGTAAGTCATTCATTGCTGCCCGTAGTTTGTTCCTAAGCACCGCTTGTGGAACACCTGCAAAGTTAGATGTTGAAATTCCTTTTGCAACAATTGCAGATTATACAATTACAGACTTGAATATTCCTTACACTGGCAAAACAGCAGCTTCTACAAAAGGTACAACGTTAGAATTGCCACAAGGTATTCATACTTTAGTGTTCAAATCAAAAGACGGTTGTCGTGATACAGTTGATGTGAAAGTATATTGCGTAACAGCAAGAACAATCAAAGATACTGTTTATGTAAGTCAATTGGATACGATTTGTTTGGACATCGCTGAATTGGTAGGCAACATTAAGGATATTAAAAACATCTGGCCTTCAAAATCTGGCGAACACGCAATCTTTACAAAAGTACCAAACTCACGTTGTATTACTTGTTTGGGTATTGAAGCAGGTGGAACAGACGAAGCAGCTTACGTAATTACGGACGATAGAGGTATTTCTGATACTACATTCTTCCAGATTACAGTACTTGCAAAAGTTCAGTCTATCAATCCTCCAAAAGCATTGGCTGACATCGTGAAAACGAAGCCAAACCAAGCAGTGGAAATTGATGTAATGGCAAATGATACATTGAAGTCTTTATTGACAAAATTAGAAGTAGTTGAAAATCCTAAGTACGGTACAGTAGAAATCTTGGCAAACGGTAAAATCGTTTATACACCATTGAAAGACTATTGTGACGACAATGCTGCGGACGAATTTACATACAGCATCTGTACAAACGGCGGTTGTAGCACAGCATCAGTTTTGGTGAATGTAACTTGTAACGACATCGTTGTCTATAATGGTTTCTCTCCAAACGGTGACAATGTAAATGATTACTTTGAAATTAAAGGAATCCAGAATTATCCAGACAATAGAGTGACAGTATTCAACCGTCAAGGTGTTGTTGTCTTCGATAAAGAAGGATACCGCAACGATTGGAACGGAACGTGGAACAGCAAAAACTTACCTGACGGTACATACTTCTACTTGTTTGAAGATGGAAAAGGCGAGAAAAAAGCGGGTTACGTTCAGATTAGAAGATAATTTGAGTATATGAATACCAAATGAGCAGCGTGGCATTTGAAAAATGCCACGCTCCATTTGTTTTAACTTAATAAACTACTATTTTTAAATTATGAAAATAAAATTATTTGTTATCGTTTGTCTTTCGTTGGCAACCTCTGTCTTTGCACAAGCAGCAGACACGACCAACAAAAACCTTTTTACTCCTACAGAAATGGCAATCATACAATCCTCGATTTCTCCGAATGGAGATGGCGTGAATGATATTTTTGTGATTCAAAACATTGAGCAATTTCCAAGCAATGAATTGTATATTTTTGATAAAAATGGACTTTTGGTCTATCATACAGAATATTATTTCAACACTTGGGACGGCAAAAAAGACGGTCAGACCTTAGCCGAAGAAATGTACTATTACGTCTTTGACGACGGACGAGGCACAGTTCATACTGGTTATTTGCAACTGACAAAATAAAACGCAGCGTTTTATCCATGTCTTAAATAGAATTTTTTTAGGGAAAATTAAAAAATAACAAACGATAAAAAAAACCTTCGACAACTCTTTTGTCGAAGGTTTTTTTATGTAAAAACCTAACCTAACCTAACCTAACGTAGAGAAAAGGTACGCCTTTTATCGCCCTACGCAATGCCCTACGTTTTTCGAGAAAAGGCGTACCTTTTCTCTACTCTACGCAATACCCAACGTTTTTGACAAAAGGCACGCCTTTCCTATACGCAATAAAATACATAGATATTTGTAAAAACATAATATAAAAATATTGATTTTATATTATATTTTTATATTTTTGCAAAATATAAATCAATTTTTCTCAAATTTTAAAAAACATTAATCGTGAAAAAATTAATTACCTTGTACCTCTATTGTATTTTAGGGGTTTTATTTCATTTTTCTGCATTTTCAAACATTATACCTGTCATAAAGCATGGTTTGGCAGTAAATATGACACCCAATTCCAGTTTTATACGAGCTGCTGACTTTGATGCGGGTTCTTTTGTAGAAGGTGCTGCTTGTGCAGTACCAATCATTTTTAGTTTTGATGCCAATGGTTTGGTTTTACAAAAAGACATTAGAACGTGTACGGGTGCGCAAAGAGTTCACATATACCTTACGAATGCCTGTGACCCAACAGACCAAGCAAAGGTGGAAACCTACTTAGAAGTTCAGAATAACAACTTTCTCCCTAATATTCCACCTTGTGGAGATAACGCTCTTTTCAATAGTCTGGCAACATTGAATCCTGATCCCAATGCAAAAATATTTCCGATGTCACTTGTTTCTCATGGTATTGCAGTTGCTTTCGCATCTTCTCAAAGCCCATATTTATTAAAATGGAATGAACATTTGAATGCTGGAGCACAAGCGAATAGTGGAACGATAACAGACAAGCACGTTCAGTTAGGTTCTGCTATAACCAATCCTATACCTACGGTATGGAAAAGTGAACTTCCAGTGACTTCTTGTTGCGCAGAACCTTATACAATAGCATTATGGACGAAAAATTCACTTGGAAATGTTAGCTTTGTAGAATCATATACAGATGTGCAAAAGCCTCCGAGTGATAATCCTAACCAACCTGTTTTTTACGCTTATAATGGTTTATCAACCCGTTTTATTCCAAATCAACCTTTTAATATTCCCGTATCCGTTTGGAATAAAGGGTCGTATAGTCCCATCAACAGTCCGCTGAGTTTCTCCCATTTGAATGGCGATTTGAGTTTTAAAGTAAGTAGTATCAATGTCAAACCGATTGATTTACTTGTAAAAGATGCTCAAAACAATGAAAATGCGTTGGGAACTTACCTTGAAGTTAGTCCAGAAACACTCATAAAAGGGGCATTTAAACTTTCATCTACCAATACAGTTTCTTCTTACACTATGACAGATTTAAGTCGCACTTACGAATGGCAGCTTGATGGAAAACTGGTAGCGAGTAGTACAAATACATATAAAACACCTCCAAATCTAAGCGTAGGCAAGCACACTTTGAAAGTAAAGGGGGCGTTAGGTTTGGTTTTTGACGAAACTGAAATTACCATTACCGTTGCCAATTCTGTCAATACAGAAGAACAAAACGATACTGATATTTTGGTTTTTCCAAATCCAATCGTTGATTATTTAGAAATCCAAACAAATTCAAGCCATGAATATCTTGCAGAATTTAGTGATATTACAGGACGAATTGTACTACAAACTGTAATCAATAATCCTTTTTCGCAATTGGATTGTACAGGACTTCGGACAGGTATTTATTTACTCAAATTAAGCACAGATAAAGCTGTTTTATTTGTGAAAAAAATTGTAAAACAATAAACCATAGAGAAAAGGCACGCCTTTTCTCGCTCTATTTAAATAAAAAAAAAAATTTCCAAACAGATGCAAATACAACTTTTAAAGTCATTACTTACTATTTTTATTTTACTTTTTTGCTTAAAAAGCACTGCACAAGTCAATACTTGTACTAAAACAGATACATTGATTGATAAATTGGTCAAAACTGGTACAGACACCTATGTTGATGATGGCTATGTTTTTACTTTTTTTGAAAATTTTTTGAACTATAAAAATTATACTGTCAATAATGATGACATAAAAATTTCAAATTGTGACTTAGAAATTGATTTGAGTAAAATCGGTCATTGTGAAGTAAGTAGCATTACTATCAATGGTTGGGGCTGCTGCTCTGTCTTATCTGTAATTGGTGAAAATAATTTAAAAAAGAGTATTAATATACCTAGCGGAGGTGATTATAATCATATTTTTACTATTGAATCAGGTTTTAAGCCTAAAAAGATTTTAATTAATGGGGTTGAAATTTTGCGAGTTAAACGAATTTTCATCGAATTTAATCCAATTTCTTTAGAAGTAAGGAAGTCAAAAGACAATTCAATGCTTTTTTCTCAAAAATTAGATAAAAAAGACATCAGTTTGGATAATTTTAAAATAATGGCAGATAGCACCGAAGCCACTATTTTTAAGCTAAAAGGAAAAGAGATTGAATTGAGTTTGAAAGATGCAAGTGGCGATAAAAGCAAGTTTGGCGAACTTACTCAAATTGCCAAAAGCAATGATAGTATCAGCTACAGGTATCGTGCGCCAAGTATCAAAGATAAAGGCGAAGTTTTTTTTGTGGTCAAGCAAAAAGGTGTGATTAAACACGAATTGAAATGTCTGTTACAAACTCGGACGCTTACCATATTCCATAAAAACCAAAATGGTGAAAAAGAGTTGGAAAAACGAGAGCTTAGTATTCCGTTTGGAGAGAAGGTTACAGCTGCCGAAAAAGGTGTAAAAATTGCTTGCGAAGGCAGTAAAGACATTACCATTTTTAAGATTGAAAATGAAATTACTACCATAGCAGAGCTGAAAATTAAAAATCCTAAAAGCAAAGAACACGACGGTGTGTTTTCAATTTTGCAAAAAAATGCTAATGACATTCGCTTTGCTTATCAACATCCAACTTATCTTTCAGAATCAGAGCAAAATTTTATAGATATTGAGGTGGTTTCGGACAAAAATGAAGTTTTACATTCCTTCCGCCTTCAACTCGTGCCACCGCCAATTCTACTTATTCATGGGCTTGGTGGTGACGGTAATGGAACTTGGGCAGCTTTGTTTCTTTTTTAAAAGGCAAGAAAAATTACCAAAATACGCTTATTGCAAATCCAAAATTTCCACCATGCAGTTCTTTTAATCCAACCTTTACACAAGTAAAAACTGAAATTGATAAACTACTCACTAATGCTTTGAGTGGAAAAATATCAGTAAAAAAAGTAGATATTTCTGGACATAGCATGGGTGGAATTTTGGCCCGTTATCACATCAATGAGAAGGGTAATGAAAATGTCAATCGCCTTATCACTTGCAATACGCCACATTGGGGTTCTTCTTTGGCGGGTACTTTGGACAAAACAATGGATACTCGATGTTCCAGTTTTTGAAATTTTAGGCATAATTTTTTTTGACACTAAAATTTTATAATTTTTTTATAATTTTTATAAAAATAAAAAATTGAT
>JAYWHK010000255.1:0-20652 GCA_043777755.1 Saprospiraceae bacterium | reverse complement strand
GTTCAAGACGATAGTAAAGCGTGCCAAAAGGTAAATTTTTATCTTCGTAGCGATAATCATTCAGTGTCGTTTTATTGTTAGACATTACTTTTCCGATGTTAGAGAAATGCGCACCGTCTGTACTTCGTTGTATATTAAAATGGCTGGTATTCTGTTCATTGGTCGTTTTCCAATTTAGCAATACATCATTTTCTTTTTTTGTGGCATCAAAACGGAGTAGTTCAAGCGGTAGTACGCTTGAATTAATCGTCCAAGTCTGACTAAAAATATAACCTGAATTTGGCAAATAAGAGCGTGATAAACTCGTAGTGTCTGTTACATAAAGTGTTAGTGTATTTGTTCCTGCACTCAATTGAGTAGGCGTGATATTTACAGTAGAAACATTGTTTGCAATCGAAACACCGTTTAATTTCCAATCTGACTTCAATGTATTGGGTATCGGTTGTGTCAAAACGGCTGAAAAATTGGTCGCACTTGTGACTGTAACATTAGTAGCCATTGGTGCATAACTACAAATTGGAGTGACAAGTTGGTAAATGCTATTGATTATGGCTTCTTTACAAACGGAGCAAAAAGGAACATCAAGTTGTCGCATTTTGCAATTTTGATGCGGACGGTACCAAGGGAAAGTGCCAATTTGATAAATACCAACGCCATTTGTACCCAACCAATTTTTCCATTTTATAGTATTCGGATTGGTCGTTTGTGTCCTATTGGCTAATTCTCCTTGCCCTGGTCCGTCTATTTCATATTCATCAGCAAGATTTCCGAAAGAGTGTCCGATTTCGTGAACAGCTACTTCTGGACTATCCGAATGAGCAGTACCAGTAGAGATACCAGCTTCATCACTACCTCCTGAACCTCCATAATAAGGAGAGTTGCATAGAACAAAAATCTGATTGTAATTCGGAATGTTGCTTGCTGCAACAGAAAAAACAGCGGGTCTGTTTAGCGGTACAACATAACGATGGATTTCTTCATTGTTATATGGCGTATCAAACCTAGAATTAAAATACGTATTGACTACCGAAACGGGTTGTCCACCACTTGTATTTTCATCTACTGCCGTTCCTGCATGGTTACAACCCGAATCCACTGATGGTACTTTGACAGCATAAAAATTAAAAAAATTTCGGTACTCCATAAAAGGTGTTTGTGTGAAAATATAGTTTTTATATACATTCACTTGGTTGATAAAACTTGGCAATTCGCTTGATTGATAGCCATCGCTCAAAAAAACAAATTTTATCCTTTGACATGCCGAGCCATTATCCAAGATGGTTTCAGTAGGGAATACTTGTGCATGAAGCACCAAAAAACAAAAAAAAGAGCAAAGTGTGAGGATATATTTTTTCATTATGTTTAAGATTTTATAAATTAAGAGAAAATAGTTTTTTCTTTTTTTCATTTGGTAAAATTTGCTCAACTTCAAGGCGCGCAAATTCGGGACTGTATTGAACACGAAAGAAAATTTCAGCTTCTTGTTTTTTCATGGTATAGACTTGGAATTTTCCATTGTCATCAGCAAATTCCAAATGAGTGTCCAACGGATTTTTTAGGACTACCTGCTCCAATACATTCTCTTGAGCATCTAAAAAACGAAGCAACCATTGTCCCTCAGATGCTTTCACAGGGTTGAAAGGAGTAGGAAGAATACCTGCGACTTCTTGCCTACTGACAATCTGTCCTTCAAAAACAGCTTCTTTTTTTGATACTTTGAGTTGTATAAATGAAATCTTGGGTGTATTATCAACCTTATCATAGCTATCAATCGTTTGTGATGGAATAGCTTGCCGCTGGCAAGAACAGAAAAATAAAACAGTAATTAAAAATAAAGTTAATCTCATTTTTGTTGATTTTTAATTTTCATCAAAAAAATAAAGCTCACTTGTACCGACCAAAGAATCAAGTGAGCTTTGTTTTGTTACTTTGCTATTTTATTCTTTAATGAGTTTACCTTCTTGGATTAATCCTTTTTCGTCAGTAATTCGGTAAAAATACAATCCTCTTTTTTTGCCTTCGATGTTAATCTCGCCATCTAAAGCAGCATTTCTTACTACTTCATTTCCATTATCATCAAAAATAGAAACCTTATAAAGTTCTAAGTTTTCGCCATTGAAATTGATAATTGATGATGTTGGATTTGGTGAAACAGTTATTTTCGAACTACTTGAAGAAGGAGCACCCAAGGGAAAGCAACTCTCGTGAAAAAAACAAGTTGTTGAACTACCACTAACAGGTAAAGGAAAAGCCATACTACTATTTGCACTAAGTGTTTTAGTTTGTACACCATTAGAAATTATTACACAGAAAGCCATAACTGGACTACTATTTGGATAAGTTCCATAAACTGGACTATTTTGGTCGTATGGACATATTTGTCTAAATGTTGGATTTTGTCCATTAAAAGTTAATAATATTCCATTCAATAACCTGAAATGCCAAGTAAAAGTTAAACCAACAGAAGGAATTGGTGCACTATACGGATTACCAAGGTATGCATAGTTTAAAACACCCTCATTTATATTTAATGGTTGTCCTTGTGAAAAAGCAAGATTTGCAGGGTCGTAGCTCAAACAAGTTACATTTGGAAGTGGAGTTACAGGAAAATATGAACCTGAACAAGTAATGCTTTTTGTAGGGCAATTAGGAAGAGAAACAGTAACTGTAATCGATACAATTTGATTTAATAATGAAGCAGGAAAAGTTGCTAAATTTGTTGTACCTGTATATGTAGCAGTTATATTATTTTGATAAGTTACAATCCAATTGTAAGTAGCCCCTGTTAATACAGGATTTGTATTTGCTTTAAATGTTACTGTTTGATTTGCTATCGAAGAACTTACAACAGTAGGACATGACAATGTGTAATTACAAGCAGGAGGTGTAATTACATTTCCATTCAAACAACAAGTATGGCATCCAGTTTCATCAAAATAAGTTAATTGCAGGCTGAAAGCACCTGCTGTTACTCCTTGTAATTGAACTGTTTGCCCCATATCTGTTCCAACAATTTTAACTGTTCCAACTGTTTGGTTGTCGGATGAAGTAGCATTACTGTTAATATCCCAATCATAACAACTTGTGCATTGAGCAATTGGCGAGGTAAAAGTAGCGGTTTGTCCTACGGGAATTGTTAAGTTTCCAATAATGCAACCATTATTGCACTGTGTGTGACCCATAAATGATGCACTAAGGCATAACAAAAGAATAATAAAATTTTTCATTTTAAAAAAAATTTGCAAAATAGCTCACGCAGCACTATCTTTGTGTTTAGAATAAGAATAAGGCTAAACTGCTGCGGCAGCTTAGTTGTTTTTTGAAGAAGAAAGCTCACTTTTTACTTTGGTCAGTGGAAGTGAGCTTTTTCTTTGAATTTTTTAACGCAGGCAGGGTTTTGAACCCTGCCTGCGTTGGGTATCATTAGCGTTTTACCATTTTTCCCCTTGCGACGATTTTTCCATTTTGTTTGATTTCACAAAAGTAAAAACCAGCTTGTAGCTTACTCGCATCTAAGCGGACGACGGTTTGGCTTATCGTTTGGCTTTGTTGCAAACGACCATGTAGGTCATAAATGTACAAATCAAGTGCGCCATTTTCTAAAAGCGTTTCGGGTACGGAGATAAGAGCCTCGTTTCCAAATGGATTGGGTGACACACTGACGGGCAACAAAGGGTTTTCTGAAACTGTAAAAATAGATACCTGATTGGCAGTGCCACCATTTTTCAAACCACCTGTCGGATTCACGATTTGAGAAATAGAACCAGTATTGGTAAAATCACCCGTATCACCAAACCTTAAACTACCTTGATTGACAAAAACGGAATCCGTATTGTTTTTTAAAGGAATTTTTAAGCGAAAAGCAACCATTCCAGTGGCATTTTGAGCAAGATTGATGTCTTTAAAAGCAATAATCAGAACGTTGTCTTTCTCAATTTGAATCTCATAATCACCCAAAGAAGATACACCAGCTTCGATGTTTTTTAATTCAAAAGGTGTTGATAAGGTGTGCTTTAGGTAAAGGCTTTTTTTAGCCACTGTATCTGTATTTTTAAATACATCATAGATTTCAAAGGTCGTAATTGAATCCAAAACGATGTTTTTATTGCTGACTTTTATACCCGTAGGAAACGATGCAATTTTTGACAAAGGAAAAGTATTGGTCAAAGTGTCTGCGTAAAAAACCCTTGTTTTGTCATCGTCAAGATCTGTAATGGCTGAAAGGCTGTTGTAATTGCCATTCGTAGTGCCACAGGCTTCCACTTTAAAACCAGTGTGGTTGCCATAGACATTAGGATATTTCGAGTTGCCTTGATGCACAATTATGGTAAACGTGGCTCTGCCGTCGATTGGTTTTTCGAGGTCGGTCGAAAACTCCAACGTCTGAGATTCACCAGGTTTTAGGTTTTTGAATGGTTGGCTATTGCGGAAATAAACATCATCAACAACGATGTCATAGCGGCGTACAAAATCACTTGGAAGCGTGTCCGTACCTGTATTGAGTATTGTAAATTTGACATTAGAGCCAGTACAAGTACCAAGCACTTGATAACGAGGGCCTTTGAAGCTGGTTTGAAAAGGTGTTATTTGCGCATCTAACCAATAGCTGCGTTTTGGGTCGGGTAGTGGGTTGTCAATTTTTCTTTTGAATTGGAATTTTTTGATTTCAAAAGGATTCATTGTACCAAGGTCAATCAGCAAAAAGTCAGCTGCAGGTGTAGTTGCTGGCAATGAGGAGCTTACGTGCTTCAATTCTGGCGAAAAACGAACTTCCACCTTTGCATTGGCGACAGGAAAAGAAGTCGCATTGCGTGCTTCACCATAGTAGGTGATGTCTTCATTCGCTTTGAGAAAAGTAGGGGCAATGTCCAACCAAAGATAAGGTTCTTGTTTCGTAACGTCTTTTATGAAGAGATTATTGGCAACATTGACCAAGCCCGAAGGCTCGGCAAGCACTGAAATAGGGGAACAGGTTTCCCAACCTGCGGTTGGTTTTGCTGTCAATGTATAAGTACCCGAAGTATCACAAACCATGGTGTATTCACCAGTTTCATCACTGACTGCAACGTTTTCTTTGCCTGTAAGTGTGCTTTTTCCGATGATTGTCCATTTGTCTAATGGCTTGGTAGTCAATGTAGTAGCACAATCGAGCGTGGAGAATATTCTGCCTTTAATGCTGTATTTTATCTTGTTTTTATTTTCGTTGAGCGCAAGGAAAATGTTTTGGTCGCTGATTAAATCGCCCAAATAACCAGCAATGACTTGTCCGTTTGCCGTCGTGTCAATGCCATTTGCACCGTTGTCAGTGGCATCGCCAAAAAGCTGTGCCGAAAGCAAGGTGAGGTCATTGCTAACGCTTGTTAAAAATGCTTTTCCAGCACTTTTACCCGTAAAAAACAGCTTGTTGTTTTGAACAACGCCATCGGTTAATTCGCCTGTTTGAAAAGGTTTTTCTTGCAATATAGTTGCGCTATTGTCCAAATGAACAATTCGAGTAGAAGAACTTATTGAGTTCACTTTGTCGTTGAAACCTACATATACCTCATTGTTTGGTGCAGCGCTAATAAAGGCAGCCTGCCTTTTGACTCCTGTACCACTAGAAAAGGTTTTTACCATGTCATTATCAACATTCCAGACGAAACTGGTGTTGTCAGATTGGTAAGTACCACAAATCCAAACTGCACCATTGGCAGTACTTGTGACACCTGTAATCGCTGCATTTGGATAAGCCAGTGCTTTGGTGCTGTTCCAATTAGGCGATGTTCCGCCCAAAACGGCAAAAACAGGTGCGCTTTGATTGGCAATAAGTGTTTTTTTACCTGCGAACAAAAAGCCATTGGCGGTTTTTGTACCTGTCACAAATTCTGAATTGGGGACATCGCTCACTTCGATAGCACTGAGCGTATTGGTTGAAAAGTTGAATTTTCGCACCATCGCTTTGTTCCCTTCAACACCAACCAAATAGCAACTCGTGGCATCAATCGTTACGATTGCATTGATGTTTGCATTGGGAATCGTAACAGGCGAAGCACTTAGCGTACCATTTGGCGCAATTTTTACGATGTAAGCGTCATTGTCTTGGTAACCAGCGAGAAGATAGCCCTGAGTATTGGGTAAAGTCAATACAGCTTTTGCTTCTTCAATTTTAGAAGTACTGCCGTATTGGAAAGTTTTTTGAGCTGTTGCTATCAGTTGAAAGAGCAGGAAAATGATTAAGAAGTGAATTTTTTGAGTCATGTTTGAAAAAAATTTATATGTATAATTATTGAATTGAATTAATTTTTCACAAAGATTCAGCTTTTATTTTTATTAAGTTAGGGAAAAATTAAAAGGTTTCTCAAGTATATTGTCTTTTTTTTATAAAAAAACAAATATAAATACAATGTTAAAATATTTATAATTATTTGATAATCAATTTATTAAAAATAATAAATAATACTATTTTTTAAAAAATAGTAAAAAAAATTCCTCAAGTAGGTTATTGAATTTGGAAAAATAAAATATAAAATTTATTTTTACATTTTAAAAAATCAGTGAATTTATGTCCAAGTTATTCAGAATATATAAGCTCTTGAAAACCGAGCAAACATTGAACCTTTGCCGAAATTTTATTTTGTCTCCTTATCACAATCCTCAACGGACAGATAGGACATACATGCTGTTGGAGCTGTTTGATGCGATAAAGACATTCAAAGGCAATGAGGTAGAAGATCATGCGTTGTCGTATGAGGCATATCCCGACTTGGATTTTCATGAAAAAAATTTTTCAAGGGCAAAAAGTGAATTGACGGATTTGATTGCTAAGTTTTTAGTTCTGGAACTCGGCAAGGGCAATAACATAGACGATGCTATTGATTATTTAAGAATTTTGCGCAGCAATAAATTGTCAAAAGATTTTGAGAATGTTTATAAAAAAATTCTTCTTGATTTGGAAAAACAAAGCCTTCGCAATGAGCATTATTTTCGTTGGTGTCGTTCTCTTCATGAAGAATATTCTCGCTATTATACAGAGGAAAAACGACAACACAATTATGAGGCTTACGAACAGATAGAACAGGCAATCAATAATGAATTTATGTGTCAGAAATTGCGCTTGACTTGTATTACTTTTAACCATAAAAAACAAAAGAACCAAATCAATGCGATAGAAAATAGTTTTGACGACCTCTTCTTTTCTCATGTTAAAGCATTGAATGAAAATAGAGAACTTCCTGTGGTTATTAAAATGTATTTTCATTGTTATGTAATGCTCAAAGAAGACAGTGTTGGTGCTTATCAACAGTTGAAATATGTTTTAAATGATTGTATCTACAATTTAAAAAATTCAAATTATCTGATTTCTGATTTGGAATTGAAAGAAATATTTACTTTAATTGCTAATTTTTGTACAAAACAAGGCAATATAGGCAATCAAACGCTTAATTTTTTGGAAGAGTTAGACGATTGGTATCAAAGAGGTTTAGATGCTGGTATTTTGTTGGAAAATGGTTATATATACATTGCCACTTACAAGAATATAATTGTTACCAGGATTAAGCTAAAAAAATACGATGCTGCGGAGAGGTTTATTAATAATTTTAAAAGTAAATTAGAAGATAAAGAAAAAGTTGATGCTGAGAAATATACGGTTGCATTGATGCATATCAGAAACAATCAAGTGGAAGAAGCTCGCCAAGTTGTTGCAAATGGATTGTCAAGAAGCAATTATTTCAATACATTGATTCTATATAGAGCGCAAATAAAAAAATATTATGATGAGCGTAATGACTATTTGGAACACAATATTGATAATTTTGACACTTACATTTCGACCCATCAAGAAGCTATTGATTATCATTATGAAACAAATAGAAGCTTTTTAACTTATACAAAAAAAATATATAAATTAAGGAAAAAGTCTTTCAATCATAGCATAACAACAGAAGAAAAAGAATACCTTTTAGAGTTAATTTATCAAAAAAATCCTGCGGAAAAAGAATGGCTCTTGGATTGTGTCAATAAGATAAAGTAAGAAATACTGATTTGGTAAAAGGCATTTTGAAGTATAGCTTCAAATAATTGGTGGGATTTAAAAGAAATAAAATTTGATAAAGTCAATTGGGTAAATTAATACACGAATTAGCACTGATTATACATGACACGGGATGAAATCCCATTTTTAAATCCTAAAAACGATATAGGATTAGAACACTGATTAGACTGATTTTCATGATTTATCATGAAAATCAGTCTAATCAGTGTTCTATTTTTTTCGGAATTTCATCCCGTTTCATGTATAATTTAAGATTCTTTAGCATCATTGAGAAAATGCACTTTTATTTTGTTTCTTATCTCTTAATTAAAAAGCGATTTTTTTACTTCCAAAACCTCTCCTATTCCAAGATTTTGCAACGAAACGTTGCCAACTCGAGTACGAATCAAACGCAAAACAGGAAAATCTACCGAGGCACACATCTTGCGGACTTGACGATTTTTGCCTTCGCTCAATGAAATTTCCAGCCAAGCCGTAGGGATACTTTGACGAAAACGCACAGGCGGATTGCGTGGAGCTACCGTAAATTCTTCGGGCAACAATTTGACTTTTGCAGGCAAGGTACGGTAAGGTTTTTTATCAACGGTAATCGTTACGCCTTCCCGAAGTTTTGCCATAGCTTCTTCGGAAGGGATTCTTTCAACTTGTACCAAATACGTTTTTCGATGTTCGTTTTTTGGCTCTAAAAGTCTGGTTTTCAATTGATTGTCATTGGTCAAAACCAATAAACCTTCGCTGTCCTTATCCAATCTTCCAACAGAATATACATCTTTTGGAAAATCAAAACCCAAATCACCCAAGGTTACATCATTTAGGTTTTCCTTTGTAAATTGACTGATTACGTCATAGGGTTTGTTTAAAATAAAATATCTTTTTTCCATTTTTTTTAAATTTTTTATACAAAATTTACAATCAAAGATTCTCTCATATCCATCAATGTTTTGTATTCTTTTTTATTTAAAAAAGAACCTTTACGGGCTTCTTTCCACTTTTGGTGGTATTCTCGGTACGCCAAATTAAAGTAACATAAAAACGGCACAAGCGCAATGAAAAGATAATATGACCAATTGTTAATGATTAAAGCACTGATAATCAATGCTGTATAAAATAGTAAAAATAAAAAAGTCGAAACGCCAAAACGAACAGAACTGTAAAACTCTACATTTTCGCCCAAACCTACTTTTTTATCTGCCGTTGATTTTCCATAAATCCAACAAGGGTACAATACGATTTTTCCAATTAGAAAAGGAAGAAAACCCAATACCAAATTTAATTTTGTCCAAAAATTATTATTGCCACGATGTAAAATACCATAATCAGTTACGCCTAATTTTTTTAATTGGTCAAAGTATTTAAAGGCGTTTATTTTTAAGTTGCTTTTTTCATCATCAGGCATTTCATTCACCGTATTGGCAACCAAACGGTCATAACGCAAGGGTATTTTATCGTTACTTTTTATAGGCAGAAGCGGTGCATTGATTTGATTTTCAATGAGTTCTTGAATTTGCTCCACTACGGGGCGGTCTTCGTCTTTTTCAATATGAACAATCAAAACACGTATTCTTTTTTGAATTTCTTCGGTCAATTCTTTGATGGCTTTGTTTGGATTTTCTCGATAAAGTTCGAGGTAATCCAACACTCGAATCGGTGCGCCAAAATCAAATTTTACCACATCACGAACCTGTGTTTTTAAGCCATAATTGACGGAAGCAGGACAAATATGAATGTCCAATTCGCCATGTTTATCAATCGTTTGAAAAGCTTGACGGGCAACACCTTTTTGGATTGGGCGCAAACGTTTTTCCTGAGTGCAGCCACCTTCTGCAAAAAAAACAATATGATCACTTTCCGACAACAACTTAGAAACATAATCCATAATATCAAAATTTGATTTGACATTTGAAAGCCCATCTTTCATTCTAAAAATAGGAATCATACGCAAACTTTCCAGTAATTTTCGATAAAAAGGTTTTTTGAAAACATCACCACGAACCATAAAATGTATCGGATGTTTGAGAAAACAGCCCAGCAAAATAGGGTCTAAAAATGCCGTCGGATGATTGCAAGCAATCAATACAGGTTTATCATAAGGAATAAAATCATCGTTATGAAAATATATCTTTTTAAAGTAAGTTTTTACGCCAAGTATTGCTATCGGACGAACAAATTTGTATAAAAACATTGTCGGAAAGTATAAGGAATAGTGAATAAAACTAAAACTTTTGCAAAGATGATAATTTTCAATTGAAAATTTAAATATTTTGCATAACTTTGTCTTCTAAAAATAATTTTAAACCACAAAGTGACCTTATTCAATGCGCAATTTTAAGAAAATGGGACGACCATTGAAAAACTGGGCATAAAGTCCTCTCCTTCGGAGAGGATTTAGGAGAGGCTACGATAAAAACAATCAAACTATGCCAATAAGAATGGTAAATGACGATCCGAATCAGGATCCTCGTGATGACGAAAACTCAAATGACAACAACAATGACGGTGGCAACTCTGGAAGACGAGAAGCTGGCGGTGGCGGACTGGGCAATATCTTTATGTTTTTGCCTATGGTTTTTGGCTTATTCAAGCAATTTCCAAAATTTACCATGTTTGTCGTTTTGATTGGTGCATTTATGTACTTCAAAGGTTGCGGCATGATGAGTGGCGGCGGCGATACGAGCTTCATTGGTGATGGAGGTCCTGGTCGTGGTGCAGAATTTAAGCAAGAAGAATACGACAAAGCTGATGTATTCGAGCCGTTGGATTCTGACCCAAGCAAGACACCACTTCCTGACCAGATTTCTTTGATGCGTTTTGCACCAAAACGTTTGAACCAAGGACAACAAGGTTCTTGTGTTGGTTGGGGCAGTGCTTATGCAGCCCGCACGATTTTGGAATCCGCTTCTACGGGTCAAAATCCAGACCAATTGAGTTTTTCGCCTGCGTTTTTGTACAATCAGATTGGTTTGCAAGGCTGCCAAGGTTCGTACATCAATAAGGCGATGGAATATATGCAAAAACAAGGTTCTTTGCCGTTCCGTGAATTTCCTTACGATGATAGAGATTGCGGTACGCAGCCAGATGGTCAGCAAGTACAACGTGCCTCTACGTATCGTATGCGTGGTTACACCCGTTTGACGGACGATGCGGGCGATTACCATGTGAATTTTAATGCCATCAAGCAAAATTTGGCAGCTGGTGCGCCAGTTGTTTTTGGTATGAACGTTACCAAATCGTTCACCAATGACATGATGGGACGCAAGTTTTGGCAACCTTCTCAGCAAGATTATGCTGGTATGAACTCGCTCGGTGGTCACTGTATGTGTTTGGTTGGTTATGACGACAATCTTCAAGCCTTCCAAATCATGAACTCTTGGGGCAACGAATGGGGCGAAAACGGTGTTGGTTGGGTCAAGTACAAAGACTTCATGCACTTTACGCAAGAGGCGTATGGCGTTGCGCCAATGGCTAAAAAAGATGGTTCTGAAAACACTTTAGCTTGCAATATTGGTTTGGTTGATGCTTCTAACAAGCGTTACATTCCTTTGACGACGGGTGTTGGCAATCTTTTCAAAACGATTTCGCCTGTAGCAAAAGGTACTAAGTTCAAGATGGAAGTAAAAAATAGTGCGGAGTGTTTTGTCTATATTTTTGGACAAGAAACAGACAATTCAAGCTATGTTTTGTTTCCTTATACAAAAAAACACTCGCCATTTTGTGCCATTACTGGCGTAAGAACATTTCCTCGTAAAGAAAGTTTGCAAGCAGATGCTGTTGGAAATAAGGATTTTATGGCGATTATTGTTACAAAACAAGCGATTGATTTTAACCGTATGAACCAAGCCATCAATAGTAGCCGTGCGGCAACTTACCAAGGAAAAGTAAATGAGGCTTGCGCTCAAATGGCAATTCAAGGTGTTCGTTTTGCTTCACAAGGTGGTGTTATTCAGTTCTCATCACAAGCAAATCAGAATCAAGCTGTGGCAATGGTTGTGGAGATTGACAAGAAGTAAAAAATTAAACTTAAGCAAAAAAAGCGCAGCGTAATTATTTGTTACGCTGCGCTTTTTTTTCATAAAATGAACTATTTACCACTTTTGCAATGCTTTACCACGGAGGAACGGAGAACACAGAGTTTGAAAAAATTAGCGAAGGCTAATTTTTTTTGCCTCCGTTACCTCCGTTACTCCGTGGTAAAGAATAAAAGTTTTCGATTTTTTTCAATGCTAAATAGTTGCCATAAAATAAAACTTTTAGCCAATTCAAATGTTTTATTTTCATATTTTTCAATATAAAATGAAAATTAAAAATGATATTTATAAAAATTCCTAATGCGTTGAAAATCAATGCTTTTATTGCCGAAGAAAAACAATTGCCATTTACGTACTCGCCAATTGAAGGAACTCGTCGAGCGAAAATAGAAGGTTATGACAATGATTTTGCTCAAATAAAACTTGGCGAAGGCGAACTTGTATTTGAAAAAGCAAAAAAACTAATCCAAGATTGGAAAATGTTCCCATCAGCTTGGACAAAGATTTTAGGCGACAATAAATCCATTCAAGAAGGCACAAGTATTGTGATGATGGCTCGTTTTTTAGGCGTATGGTTTCGCAATTCTTGCAAAATTGTCTATGTCATTGACGAAAAAAAACGTTTTGGATTCGCTTACGGCACATTGCCTGGGCACATCGAAAGCGGCGAAGAGCTTTTTTTAGTAGAAATCAACCAACAAAATGAGGTTTTTTACAGCATAAAAGCATTTTCTCGACCAAGACATTTTTTAGCCAAAATTGGCTACCCAATTATTCGGATATTGCAAGAACGGTTCAGACAAGACTCAATGAAAGAAGTTAAGTTGCAATGTGTCGATGCTAAATAGTAATGTCTAAATAAATACGCTTATAAAATTTTTGAAACTGAACGATTAATTTACGTACACTTAATTGGAAAAAGAAATTCGTAAAATTCGACTTTGAAACAAAGTTTCAAAGTATTAGTGGAATAAAATTTGTGTAATTCGTGTAAGTTCGATAAAATTCGTGGTTAAAAAAATTACGCATAAATTATTCGTTCAGCCTCTGAAATTTTAAATTTAGATTTTTAGATTTTGCATTTTACTCACCAAAATAATCGCTTCGCTATTTCCTAAAATCAGCCTATTTTTTTCTAATAAAACATTAGGTGTTTTGATTGCAATTGATTCATAATCAGGTACTTGTATTTCAATTTTTTCACCTTCCATATTTCCATAAAATATCCAAAACTGTTTTGTTGAAGGGTTGTAACGGCTGATTTTGTAAACAGTTGCCCCATACATTGGAATGATTTCAATAGTACTATTATTACATAAATTTTTACTCAGCCAATAATTTCTTTTGATTAAAATTCTTAAATTAAATAAAAAATCGTTGAGTAATCCGTCTTGATTTTGGTAATGTTCCACATTGCAAAAATCGTGAGCGTCTTCCATAAATGCTTTTGCAAATGCTTTCAAATCGCTTGGATTTTCAATTGTCGGATAACGTTTTGGCGCAAATTGATTGAAGGTTTTAATCATTTCTGCCCAATCGTAATTTGTAATTTTTATGATAGGGGAGAGGTCGTTCATAAAATTTTGGAATTGCCAAAATTGCTCGTAACCTAATTTTTTTACTTTTGAAAAAATATTGTTTTGCTGGTATTTTTCTTCATCTAAAAACCAATTTACAAAATTAACCTCTTCCGAAACGACTTTTAAGCCCCATTGTTCGTCCGTGTTTCGCATAAAAAGCCAAGGTGCTCCAACGTTGCTCTGTACAAAATCCATTGGCGTTCCTGGTAAAAAATATTCTAACAGTTTAGCCGCAGGCGCATTGTAACCTTTATGAAAAATTTCGTTTCTTTTTTCACTAAAAAAAACATTCATGGGCGCTTCAAAAGGATTTTGTTGTGCGCCTTTTCGCAACGAATCGTGGTTGCTACTGCCTGTCAGCCAACGTTCTCCGTATTCACATATCTCTTTGATTCTGAAAAATTTATACTGCCAAAAATTAAATATATGAGGATTGTTGTCAGCAAAAGTCAATGGACTCCACTGAATGGTGTCGGGCAACATTTCAGTGACTTCTTGATAGCTCTGTTTCAATGCCCAGCCACGCTCAGGCCAAGGTCGCCCATCTTCAAAAATGATAAAAGGCTTGTACGTAACGCCGCAAAGCGTCGCTTCGATTTTATTAATTTCAAGTAAAAAGTCATCGTCATAAACGATTTTTTTCAAAGTATCGTCCCAATTATTGATGTCTTGCGAAGCGTCAATCCTAAAACCGTCGATGCCATAATTTGCCATTCGACGCATACTTTCCAGCAGGATTGCCCTGACCAACAAATGCTTGTAATTCAGCACTTTCCCGTACATTCCGTCACCAGCGATGAATTTTTTATTCAAAATTTTGACCGCAGGCCCATCAGCATGACCATAAACAACATCTAAAATCACCTGAATTGCTTGGTCTGAAAAGTTATGCAAAACCTCTAACAAATGCACCAATTCATGCGGTCTTTTTGTTTTTAGTAGGCTAGGATTTATAGCAGACGATGCCGAAATGACAATATCATAACCCCAATTTTGAGTATTGGGACTTTGTAATTCCACCGAAATAGTATTGTTTTCTCTATTTTTTTCTTGCCAAAAACCTTCTTTTCCTTCATGTTCGCACAAAGGTTGCAAAGGCATGAGTTCTACGGCATCATATCCTAAAAATGTTTTTTCAAAAGAAGAAATACTTTCTTTTTTATCAATATTTTTGTAAAAAATCGCTAAATCTTGGATAGTGCCGCCTTTGGTCGTCGTCGGAATGTGCATTTCTAAAATATTGGCAGGATAAGGAGCTTTATGACCAATATTTTTTAGGTAAATTTCATCTTTTCTATTTTTACTAATCGTCTGAAAATCAAATACTTCCGCTGGAGAAAACGCTCCGAAAGGAATAGAGTAGGAGAGTGTATCGTATATTTTTTTTCGATTTCCATTTTTGCCAACGGAAAACAATTGATAAAAATCACCAACCTGTGTTTCGTTGCCCATTTTGATACCGTCATAAACACCATAAGCCAACTCATTTTCAACTTGAATCGCTAACGTAAATACTTCAAAATCAATGTTTTGTATATTTTTTTCAAAATCAATTGCTACTTTTGGGCGATAAATTTCTAAGGCTAAACAATCAAAATTAGCATTTTTTACCTCAGGTGTCCAAAAGATAAATTGCGTCGAATCATTTGTGGCATGAACACCCAAATGTTTTACAAATTGCTTTAATTGCTCAAAATCAGTTCGAGCATTATTGAAAGGAATAATTATACTTTGCTTTAAGGCAAGCGTTTTTTCGATAGAAATTTTCATTGTAAGTCAATTGTTCTAAAAGTTTGCTATTGTTTATCATTGTTGTATTGTTTTGGTTTTCAATTAGTTAGAACCATTTTAAACAATAGCAAACATTAAATAACTAAAAAAACAGCTTTTGAGTTTGTAAGTCACGCAAAACGTGATGGCAAACATACTATTTTTTGTCATTTTTTCACTTATTTGAGTTATAATCTTTTTTATTAAAAATTAAGAACTTACTTTTGTGTGGTTTTTACCAATCTCTACGGGGTGCTTTTTTCAACTAACAACTAACAGTTAACAACTAACAGTTAATTGTTCACTGTTCACTGAAAAAGGCTGAGATTATACCCATTGAACCTGAGCGAGTAATGTCGTTAAGGGAATCCAATTTGGGCTGATGAATTCAGTCGAACAATACCCTTTTGTTTGACACATCACGCAATTTTAATTTTATTTATTTTATGTTAAAACATTGTTTATCAACGCTTTGCGTTGTTTTTTCAATTCCTATTTTTGCCCAAAATCAAGTGCAAGAAAAGAGCGATTCGCTTCCCGAAATCTTTGTAAAAAGTGCTTGGGCGAGTGATTTCACACCAGTTACTTTCAAAAATTACGACCAAAAAGCATTGCAAAAAAACGATTTTGGTCAGGACTTACCTTATCTTTTACAAAATACTCCTTCGGTAGTGGTAACTTCTGATGCTGGAATGGGCGTTGGTTATACTGGTTTTCGAGTTCGTGGAAGCGACCCGACCCGAGTGAATGTGACCATCAACGGGATTCCTTACAACGATGCCGAAAGTCAGCAAGTGTATTGGGTCAATATGCCTGACATTTTTAGCTCGACAGAAAGCATACAAATCCAACGTGGCGTAGGAACTTCCACAAATGGCGCAGGAGCATTTGGCGCATCTATTAACTTGAATACCAACACTTTACAAGCAGAAAAAAGTGCGGAAATCAAAACATCAATGGGTTCTTTTGGTACTCGTCGTTTGACTTTGAAAGGAGCAACAGGCGTTCATAAAGGTTTTTCAATAGATGCCAAATTCAGTAAAATCATTTCAGATGGCTACATTGATAGGGCAGCTTCGGATTTGATGTCTTACGATTTTGGACTGAGCTGGGTGGCAAAAAATAGTTCTTTTCGCTTTAATTTTATTGATGGGCATGAGCGAACTTACCAATCTTGGTATGGTTTGCCGATTCAACTTTTGGAAGCCAATCGAACTTTTAACCTTGCTGGAATGGAAAAAATGGGCGAGCCTTACGCCAATCAGGTTGATGATTACGGACAATCGCATTACCAACTCTTTTATAATCAGGTTTTTACAAATAAAATAAAATTGAATGTGGCGACTTTTGCTACCAAAGGTCGTGGCTTTTACGAAGAGTACAAAGCAAATAAAGCATTGGCTGATTTTGCGCTTGGAAGCGATACGAGCGATTTGATACAACGCCGTTGGTTGGACAATTGGTTTTATGGTACAGTTTGGGGTTTAAATTTCAAAAATGAAAAACTTGATGCCACGCTCGGCGGTGGCTACAATATATACGATGGAAATCATTTTGGCGAAGTGATTTGGACGGCTAAAAAACAAGCTATTGGCTTGCCTTCGACCTTTTACAAGCAGAATGCGTTGAAAAAAGATTTTAATATTTATGGAAAAATAAATTATCTAATCAATTCAAAATCATTGACTTATCTTGATTTGCAGTACAGAACAGTGCATTATGACTTTTTAGGAAAAGCCAACAATGGACAAGATGCGCCTCAAAGCGTTTCGATGCCTTTTTTCAATCCTAAAATTGGTTTTTCCCATAAAATAAATGCAAAATCAAGCATTTATACAACTTTTGGAATGGCAAGCCGTGAGCCAAACCGAAATGATTTTGTACAGTCTTCAACGGAAAGTCGTCCAAAAGCAGAAACCTTACAAAACCTCGAAATTGGTACAAAATACCAAACGCAAAACAATTATTTCAATGCCAATATTTATTTGATGAATTATAAAAATCAACTTATTTTGACTGGAAAAATCAATGACATTGGTGCGTACAATCGAACAAATGTTGCGAAAAGTTATCGCCTTGGTTTAGAATTAGATGGTGGTTTTGCTTGGAAAAAATTTGATGTCAATGCAAACTTGACATTGAGCCAAAATAAGATTTTGGACTTTGAAGAATACATTGACAATTGGACAACTGGCGTACAAGAAAAACGTTTTTATAAAAAGACAAATATTGCTTTTTCGCCTGATGTAATTGCGTCGATGGATTTCAAATATAATTTTTCAAAAAGTATAAGTGCTTCATTTTTAAGTAAATACGTAGGAAAGCAATATATTGACAATACTAAAAATGAGCTTGCATCATTATCTCCTTATTTTATAAATGACCTGCGATTGAATTATGATTTTTCTTGGAAAAAAATGAAAAATGTTGATTTTATTTTTCAATTAAACAATGTTTTTAACCAAAAATATTCAAGTAATGCTTGGACTTATGCTTTTAATTCGCCCGATTTTGACCCTACAACTTCTGATGCTTACAGTGTCAAAGATGGCAATATTTACCGTCAAATTGGGCTTTTTCCACAAGCTGGAAGAAATTTTATGTTGAGTTTGCGTGTGAAAATTTAAAATAATTGTAAATTTGTGCAATTGTAGGGGAATGTCATTAAGCTAATGATTTTTAAAAATGTGTTGCTTCGCAAAAGACTTGAACAGCACTTTCTGATGCCCTCATCCTAAAGGGAATGACTCCTAAATGTATTATTTTATTTGTTTTTATGCAATAAAAACAATCGTTTTAGTGCATAAAAATTGGAAAAATTTACTTTTTTTGTCTGAGTTCCCTTTAGGGTAAGGGCATCAGAAAGTAAATTAGGTTGTTGAGCAAAGCATTTAAAATCAAATTCCTTAGCTTAATGACATTGAGCTGTAGGGGCGAAACGACTTACGATGAGCGCATTTTGCGCCATCACGCTTTGCGTGACTTATTGACTAACGACTACACAACATTAAAATACTATGGAAAAAATTTCACCAGAATTAAAAGCGGCAATTGTTGCACTTTCGGCTGACGAGAAAGACAAACTCTTGCTCCGTTTGAAACCAGATTTAATCAAAAAGCTGACTTACGAGTTGCTCGAAGAAAAGGAAACCTTAGACGCTCGGACGACAAAGGTGCAAAACACCATTGATGAATATTTACAAAGTGTTGGCGGCTGGTTCACGCCAGGTAATTTGATGATGGCGATGCGAAGTTGCAATGGACTCATTACAGAACACGTCAAGGTGACAAAAGACAAAATGGGCGAGGTTTTTCTTACTTTACACCTTTTATTGAAGGCTTTTGAGCTTTGGCGCACAAAATTGAATGAATTTGATAGAAATCGTTCAATGACTTTTTCGGAATACGTGGTCAAACGGACAACGATGCTCATTGACAAAGCGCAGAAATTAGACCCAATTTTTCAAGACGATATTACAGAACAAATCAATAGAATTTTAGATTATCTTTACGCTTATGAGCATAGTAAAAGATTGGCAGAAAATGAAAAATTACCAGAATTTTATGTGTTTGGTGATGTGGTGAAAAAGAAGAAAAAATAAAAATATAACTTAGGTAGCATGAGCTTTAGCTCGTGAAAAATTAATCTACAAAATCATCGAAGAGTAAGGTTCGTTTTACCAAAAATAAAAAAAGCAACATTCAACTTTACGCTGAATGTTGCTTTTAAATTTGTTGTACTCCGTAGGGGAATCGAACCCCTCTTTCATCCGTGAAAGGGACGTGTCCTAACCGATAGACGAACGGAGCAAAAAGAAAAAGTTAAGTAATTCAAGTTTTTAAGTTTTAGGAGTAAAACTTGAAAGTTGTACTCCGTAGGGGAATCGAACCCCTCTTTCATCCGTGAAAGGGACGTGTCCTAACCGATAGACGAACGGAGCATTTGACTTTCACTACAAAACTTTTTTCTTTTGCGGTGCAAAGATACATCTTAATTTAGGAATTAAACAAACTTTTTGGGAAAAAAATCATTTTAAATAAGAAATTTTTTAGTACTCATACATAAGAATCTGATAATGAGTAGGATAGCATTTTATATTTTTATTTCTTTGATACCATAAACACTGCAAATAGGGCAAGTTTTCCAATCGTGACCTCTTGCAGGACAATATTCTCTTCCAAAAAAAATAATTTGAAGGTGCAATTTGTTCCAAAGATACTTTGGAAAAGTCTTTTTTATGTCAGCTTCTGTTTTTTCTACATTTTTTCCATCTGAAAGTCCCCAACGGTGGCAAAGCCTAAAAATATGCGTATCCACTGGGACGGCAGGATGCTTGAACCACTGCGACATCACAACAGAAGCCGTTTTATGCCCAACGCCTGGCAATTCTTCAAGTTCTGGAAAGCCTTCTGGTACTTCTCCCTTGTATTTATTGATTAGGATATGGGAAAGGTCATAAATGGCTTGTGATTTTTTAGGCGAAAGTCCACAAGGTCTGATAATATCTCTAATTTCCTCCACACTGAGTTTTATCATGTCAAAAGGATTGTCCGCTTTTGCAAAAAGAAATGGCGTTACTTTATTAACACGTTCATCTGTGCATTGAGCAGACAACAAAACCGAAATCAATAAGGTATAGGCATCACTGTGTTCCAGCGGAACGGGTGTTTCTGGATAGAGTGCTTCCAAAATCTCTACAATATGTTTGGCTTTTTTATTCATAAAAGTATTGGTTCATTAGTATTGTTGGCAAAGATATAAAAAAATTGCTTCCGTTTATTTAGCACAATTTTAAGTAATTTTTTTAAAAAATAAGGTGGTTTTTTAGCGTAAAATTTGGTAATTTAAGTATTTTTAGAATATAATTTTATTTCGTATTTGTATTATAAAAATAATTTATAAAACAATATAAGAATATTTCATATTTAAAGTACGCTGTTTCTGTTAAAATAGCTGTCACAAAATGCGATAAAAACATATTAAAAAAATAAAAATAAACGTAAAAATGGCATAATTTTGCATATTATTAATTACACTGTTTTTCTAGTTATTTAATGTTTACTATTGTTTGAAATGGTTCTAACTGATTGAAAACCAAAATAATACAACAATTACAAACAATTACAAACTTTTAGAACAATGTATTAAGCAGGCGTATAGAAATAAACGTGGTTATTTTGTCGTTGAGAAAAAAGTAATAAATAGCTGACTGTAAGGCAGTTATTTATTACTTTTTGAGCAATC
>JAYWHK010000254.1:0-7467 GCA_043777755.1 Saprospiraceae bacterium | reverse complement strand
TTGATAAATAATTCGGGTATTTTCATCGACAAAGATAGTCGTTTTTTACAAATTTTAATTTGTCATCATTTTGTCTGTTTTTATGCGTTTAACCTGAATTTGGAACAGCATCAACTCAAAATATTGCAATTATTAAACATCGAAAAGGAGATTTATACTAATTTAGCTCATAAATGCCAAATGTTTTTTTCCAAAAAAATATGAGCGAAATGTAAGCTATACACAACGCAAAGTTAGCTTTCATTATAAATATTTTTCATTTTTTTGACCTCTGAGTAGTAACTATTAATTTATTTTATCTACTGCCAATCTTCCCTGTGGTTTGTTTATTTTCCATCGGGTAAAATCTTGGTTGGTTTCAAAACCATAGCCCCAGATTTTTTCAGTAGGTGTTGTGATGACGACTAATTTATTGGAATATACTTTTTGTAGGTTCTCGTCCCAAATCAATTCAAAAGATTCTAACTTTTCTTGGCTTGAAATGCTTTTCCAAACGCAACTGTCCCGTATAATGACTTGATTTTTAGAAGGGTAGCGAATTGCGTACTTGCCTGTCAGGACACTTGTTTGTTTTTGTTGTCCATCAAAAAAATCTATTTTTACACCGTCAGGAAATTCTTCATGCGGATTCTCCCGAGAAATATGGTTCAGCAAACGTGCGCCCTGAACTCTGATGCGTACTATTGCAGAATCGCTGTACAGTAATTCCACATTTTTGGCGGTTTCAATCAAAGCGTCTTTTTTTGAAACACTATCTTTGCCCGTTTTAACGTCATCGTTACAAGCAAGCAAAAGAAAAAAAGAAAAAATTAAAAACGAAACAGAAGGATTTTTCATAAAGGCATTTATTTGTTCAATTCTACTACTTTTTGGAAAAGAGCATCTTCATCACCAGGATAGTATTTGCGTTTTTGATAAGACAACTCTCCATTTTTATCAAAAACAAAAACTTGTGGCAAGCCATTCAGCTCTCCAGGAAGTACTGAGCCAAATTCTCTCCTTACGTCATAGAACGTTTCCCATTCCCATTTTTCTTCTGCGACACGCTTAACATAATTGTCATAATTTTTAGGAAAATCATAAGAAATGACAATCATACGAAATTTAGCATCTTTTTTCCATTGCGCATATTTTTGCTGATAGGCTTGAATTTCCATTCGGCACGGATAGCAAGTAGTTAGCCAAAAAACAAGGATTGTTGGTACTTTGTGTTTCTTTAAAAGGTCTTTAGAATTGACAATTTTGCCAGTTACATCTTTTAAGTCTATATTGAATGGAAATTTTTTTTCGATTTCGTCAGGATGACGAGCAGTTGAAGTGTAATATTCAGTTGTGCCTTGTGCAAAAACAAGTGTAGAAATGAAAATAAGGAGTAAAGTTAATTTTTTTTTCATTTTAAAATATTGATAATCAGCGTATTGTGAAAAATGATTTAGGTATCGTCCTAAAATAAAAAAAACCTTACGGGCTCCTATTCGGAAACCCATAAGGCTCTTAACCCCAAAAAACTAATGCAAAGATAAGATGAGTTTATCTATCTGTCAAGTTTTTTATCAAAAAAATATAGTTAATGTTTTTAACATTTGTATATACATCTATCATTCTATCAAAAAGACATGAAATTATATTGTTTGTTGTTTGCATATTAATCACAATTTGCATTTTATTTTATAAATATTAAAAAAAATATATTTTATAAGACATTGAAAATTAGATTTTTATTAATTTTTTCAATAAAATTAAAATGTAGTAATTGGTTTTATTGATGTCACAAAGTATGAAAAAATACTGTTTTAATAAAAATAAATAAATTTATCTTTGTTAGGTAAAAACTTGTACGCCACACTTTTCCACAAAGAATCTTCGATATTAAACAATATCAAAATAAAACTGAGTGATCATATAATACCAAAACTTACAATGCAAAAAATTTCCTTCTACAAAGGCAAAAGACAATATATTGTCTTATTGTTCTCATTTCTAATTTTCTTCTTTGCACTTAACGCTATAAATGCGCAAAATACTATTTTAACGCTAACGCCACTTCAAGACATTACGCTAAGTTGTGGTGCTGCGATTCCTACACAAAAGCCCATTGTAAAGTCAGTTTGTGAAGCGCAAGGTGGTATTTCTTTTCTTTTTGAGGATATTGCTCAAGGAACTTGCACAAAATACATTTATCGAACATGGACAGTAACCGATGCTTGTAAAAGCGTTAGCAAAACCACTCAAAAAATAACTGTCATTGACAATAAAGCTCCTTTGCTAATTGGTGTGCCATCGAACACAACCGTTGAATGTAGCAATATTCCTGCGTTTGCCAACGTGAGCGTAAAAGATGCTTGCGGCAATGGTGCAAAAATCACTACGAAAGACACCAAAATTGTTGGAAAATGCGAATTTGATTACAAAATAAAAAGAGAATATACGGCTTCTGATTTGTGTGGAAATGTTACCACAAAAGTGCAATACATTACTGTGAAAGATAGCAAAGCTCCTATTTTTACTATAAAGCCGCCTAACATAACTGCTTCTTGTTCCAATGTACCTTCCTCTATTCCAACAGTAACAGATAACTGTACCAAGTCAAGCGATATTATTTTAATGCAAAGCAATACTAAAATAAATGGAAATTGCGAAGGGAATTATACCATCAAAAGGTCTTGGACAGCGATTGACAAATGTGGAAATCGTGCTTATTACACACAATATATTTATCTAAAAGACAATACTGTACCAACTGTTGCTGGCGTTCCTGCTGATTTAACCTTGGAATGTAGTCAAATAGTCCCTACTGCTGTGTCCAAACTTAATTTTACTGACAATTGTACATCATTGCTTTTTCAATTTTTTATTGAAAAAAAGAAACTTGGTATTTGTGCTGAAAATTATATACTTACCAGAGAGTGGAGCGCAACAGACAATTGTTTGAATAAAAAAACGGTGACGCAAACCATCACTGTAAAAGATAGCAAAGCTCCTGTTTTTCTTAATGCAGTGCCTAATATCAGTGTAGAATGTACAGATTTGGCAAAAATAAATATCCGTGCGGAAGCAATAGATAACTGTGATAAAGATATAGTCGTAACCGTTGGTATTCAAAAATTAAACGGAACTTGTCCGAACAATTATCAGGTCATTCGTACTTTTAAAGCAACGGACAATTGCGCCAATACCGCTACTTTTACACAAAACGTATTGGTAAAAGATACACAAGCTCCTATTTTTAAAGAAAGTGTTGCTGACGTAACGATTGGCTGTAAGGATACTTTGCCGACCTTACCTTTTTTGACAGCAAGCGATAATTGTGACAAAGACTTAAAAATTAATTTTGCCTTAAAAACAGAATTGGTAGGCTGTAATATGCACTTCAAACGCTCTTGGACGGTAAGCGATGCTTGTGGAAATGCAACAAGCAAAGTACAAACAATTGCTATGATTGACAATGAAAAACCAGTTTTTACGGTTATTCCTTTAGATTTTACAACGGATTGCTCAACGACTCAAATTCTGCCACACGTTTTGGCAACTGACAATTGTGATGCAAATGTTGCTATTTTCCTAAAAGAAAATATTATAAACGACCCTATTAATCCTTGTAAAAATAAAATTATTCGTACTTGGACAGCAACAGATAAATGTGGAAATTCAGAAACTGTTAGTCAAACGGTTACTTTAATTGACCTTAAAATGCCTTCTTTTGTAACTGTACCTGCAAATATGACCATAGAATGTGGTCAATTTGCACCTGTACAAACGCCTGTGGCTACCGACGATTGTACACAACAAGTTAAGATTATCTATGAAGACGGTTTGATGCCAAATACTGATTCTTGTGGTCATACAATTCTGCGTACTTGGACAGCCGAAGACCTTTGTGGCAACAAAAATGTTGTTACGCAGACCATCACAACATTAGATACAACGCCACCAAGTGTAGATTTTACGCCAGCTGATATTACTGTTTTTTGTACAGATACGATTCCAGCAAAAGCCAATTTGACGTTTTCAGATGTTTGTAGCACAAAATTAAACATTACTTACGTTGAAAAAACTACAGTTGGTACTACTCCAATTGCGCCCTATTTTATAGAAAGAACTTGGATAGCAAAAGATGATTGTGGTAATCAAAAAAAGATTGTTCAGCACCTAAAAGTGACACATTATGACGTGAATCCACCAAAATTAGATACGCTCGGCATGGAAAGCGAAATTTATTTGGAGTGCAGCCAAGCTGATGCACTCGAATTGTTAAACAATCCTATTTATCCGAAAGCAACCAATATTTGTGATACTCTGGTGGAGGTGACTTTTAAAGATGAAAAAATGTTTGAGTTTTGTAGTGAAAACTCTTTTATCGTTCAAAGAACTTGGACGGCAACTGACGATGGTGGAAATACTGCAACTTATCAACAATTGATTTTTATGACTGACCAAACGCCACCGATGATTTATGGTGTTCCACAAGATTTGACCATAAAATGTGGCGACGAAGTGCCAATTGAGCCTGACGATGTTATAGCCGTTGATGAATGTACGCTGACGGGGCGCAACGATACACTTGAAGTGAACTTTTCTGAACAAACCATCAAAGGCGGTTGCGACGGTGTTGGTGCATTGATTCGTTATTGGAAAACAGTGGATTCTTGTGGTAATCAAACTATTTTGGAGCAAATCATTACTTTTGATACAACCAATACTTTGAATAAAGGAATAATTGTTTCTTCTAAAAATAAAAAAAATGACAAAGCTACACTTGTAAATAAAAATTTGGAACAAGATAGAATCAAAATTTATCCCAACCCAAGCAATGGTTTGACTTTTATTCATTTGCCTTTTAAAAGCGAAAAAGTGTTGATTATGAATGAGTTAGGTCAAATAAAACAACAAATCATAGCACCGCAAGAAAATACGCTTCGAGTAGATATGAAAGATTGGAGCGATGGGATTTATTTTATTTATATCAGTGACGGAATAGAAAGCAAAGTGAGTAAATTGATTTTACAGAAAAATTAAAAAATAGCATAAAAAAAGCTGCAAAACGAGTGTTTTGCAGCTTTTTTTATGCTATAGTGTTTGTGCGTAAAGACATTACGAATGTTAGCTTTTTAATCTTCAATTTCTTCTTCTTCCAGTTCGACTGGATGATGCGTTAAGAACGAGCCTACCGCTTGCATCGCCAAATCAATTTTGGTATAATCCACTTCATAATGAATGAATTTTCCGTCACGTACCGTGTTCACCAAGCCAGATGAACGCAAAATACGCAAATGCTGCGATGTAATAGACTGTTCCAGTTTCAATGTGTTGTAGATTTTGTTCACATTGATAGCCTTGTTTTTATCAATAAATTCTAAGATTTGCAATCGGAGCGGATGCGCCAATGCTCTAAGAAGGTCAGAAGAATGGTTTAGTTTCTCTGAATCAATCGGGTTATTAACCTTTCTCATAGTGTGTTACTGTTTTTGTTTTAGTGTGTTAATTACTGAATACTGAGTGTGTTGTTAGTTTTCTAAAATGCAAATATGCAGGTTTTTCTTATTTTTTAAAAATAAAATATCTTTTTTTTTTCGTTTTGTTGAAAAAATATACAAAACATGGTAGTAAATATACAAAAAATAAGACTTTGTGCTTTATTCCTTACAATATGGCACAAAAAAATGCTGCAACGTCAGACGCTTGCAGCATTTTAGAAAGGGTAAATTTATGTAACTGAGTGCATACTTTACTCATTTTCTTTAATTACAATAATTATTTTTTTAATATAAAAATAATTTTAATAATTAAAAGCATTAGGATAGCCCAAATCTAAAATACTACAAAAAGGGAATTCTAATGTTCATGGGACAGCTCATTGTTTGTTGAAAAGTCGCTTACGGTGTTGTTAAGTCGTAATGTCTTTTAAATAAACCTAATCAAAAATGAAACTATCGGGAGTGGGAATCTGAAAAACTAAAATTTAAAAGTCAAAATTTTAAATTTCTAAACAATCGTTTGAAGCTTCCTTTCATCAAACTTTTATATCGAAATTTTGTGATTTTGTCTTTTAACTTTCTAAGGACGTTTTCTCTAAAAAAATTAAAATAAGAATTTCTTACACTGTAAGTTCTTCTACCAAACGAGAAATCTGGTTTAATCTTTCTTTGTCCAACGCATAATAAATAAACTTGCCGTGACGCTCAGTGATTACTACGCCAGAACGACGTAAAATAGCCAAGTGCTGAGAAGCAACAGACTGCTCCAAACGCAATTTTACGTACAATTCTGTAACCGTCATGCGTTCTGCCTCATCTAAAATGTCAATGATGTTTTGGCGAAGTTTGTGATTTACGGCACGTAAAACCAAAACGGCTTTGCGAAGCTCGATGTAATCTAAGGCAATATCCTTTTTGCCTTTTTTCAATACAATTGTTTCGTTCTTTTTCTTCATAATATGTTAAAATTTTGATTAAGTAAATAACACCTTAACATAGCTAAAAACTATGCCAATTTATTATATTACCTGATGTATTAAAGTGTATGTTACCGATTATCAGCCAAAAATAGAACGTTTTTTTTAAAAATAAAAATTTTTTTGATAGATTATTTTTTATAATACTTTTTTTGATTGTGTGATGTTGGGAGCTTTTAAATACTCAGGAGAGAAGTAGGCAATATCTTCAAAAATAAAATGTGTAAATTTTTGATATGCAATATTTAACATATTCAAAGAATTGCAAACTGTTTTTGAATACACAAATGTATTTTGGTCTAAAAAAGTGCGACATTTTTCAGCACCGCTTCCAGATAATATTATTTTTTTATTTAATGCCAAAAGTTCGTCCCGAAAAGCCTCGTCAATTATGCGGGCTTCCATTGCTCGAAGTTCGTTTCCTACACTATCATAAAGGGCTGTGTAACACTCCATTCGGCGAGCATCTATCATCGGGCAGTAAATAGCATCTTCGTCTTGAATGTCCTCTTTTGCGCCTATAGCCAAGCTCTGCAAAGTGTCTATTCCAATCATCGGAATGGACAAAGCGTAACAGACTCCTTTCGCCACGGACGTTCCTACACGCAATGATGTGTAAGACCCTGGCCCGCTACTCAGCGAAACCGCTGATAGGGAAGACATTGGAACATTTGCTTGCGCCATTGCCGCTTGAATCAATAAAGTCAATTGAGAACTGTGCTGATTGGGAACATCGCTTTCTTGGTGTGCGAGTAACACGTTGCCTTTGCTCAGGGCTACCGAACAAATTTCTGTGGCTGTTTCAATGTGTAGGATGTAAGGCAAAATTGTTTGTTTTGTTAATTTTGTTTGGAATGGTTTGGTTTGTTTGGAATAAACCAGCCCAAACCATTCCAAACAAACAGTGAACCACTGAATTTTATCACTACTGAGCGGCACGGTTTTATTAAGCGGAATTAAATTTTATAATTACTTGATAATCAATATTTTGTGCTATTAAGTTTTTCAAGTAAAGT
>JAYWHK010000253.1:0-7474 GCA_043777755.1 Saprospiraceae bacterium | reverse complement strand
AATGCTACACCTGAAGAAGCCGCTGCCATTACTTTAGAGGCTGTAAAAGCCATGATAAAGGAGCAAAATCCAACGGCTTTTGACAAAAAAATCGTTGCTAAAAAAGCACCTGCGAAAAAAGGCGCAGCTCCAGCAAAAAAAGCACCCGCTAAGAAAAAATAGATTGTTCAGTTGTTCAATAATTTACAAAAGCCCCAAGTCAGTAATGATTTGGGGCTTTTGTATGTGCGCAAAAATTATCAAGACTATAAAAATATGGTTTTGATAGAAAAGTTAGTAGTTTTGTTCGCGTTGTAAATCCTAATTTTGCGATAGAAATTCAAGAAAAAACTTGTTAATAGTTGAAAAAAATGTAACTTTGTATATATTTTTTATCTATAAAATCAAATAACAATGTACCAAACAATTAGCGGATTTTACGAAAATGGACAAGTTTTTTTCACAGAACCTGTACCTATTCAAGAAAAAGTAGTTGTCATGGTCACTTTTTTAGAACAACCTAACCCTGTTTCCAATACTCCAAAATTAGCAAAAGGGGAAATTAGATTTGGTGGCTTTGAAGGTTTGATTACCATCTCTGATGATTTTAACGAACCATTAGAAGATTTAAAAGAATATATGTATTGATGTCAAGTGATGAAGGATTTAAGTTGTATAAAAACGTTATTTCGTTAGTGTAATTAGTTTGTTTAGTTTGTTCCCCAAAGCGAGTATCATTGTTTAATAAAAAATTTCTTATGCAAGCAACATTTCAATTAGAAAGTGCAGAACTTAGCAAAACCTTAATAGATGCTATTAAAAAGGCTTTTGAAGGAAAAAAAATAAATATTGTCATTACCGAAGTAATAGAGGACGATAGTAACACGGTTATGGAACAGAAAATACAGAAAGCGATGGATTCTGATGCACGCTATTCATTTGAAGGCAATGAATTTGAGGTATTTACCAACAAATTATTAGCAAATGAGCCTGTCGATGTTTCGATCTACAAAAAAGCAACGAAACAATGAAGAATGTTCATTTTGCCAATGATGCTTTTGAAGAACTAATGGAATGGGCAAAAAGTTGATAAAAAAACATTGCAGCGTATTGCCCGTATGGTAGAGGAATGTCGGCGGACTCCAAAAGAAGGTATTGGTAAGCCCGAAGCATTACGTGGTAATTTAAGTGGCTATTGGTCACGCAGGATAGATGAAAAAAATAGACTGATTTATCAATTCAGTGATGATGAATTGACAGTTTTCTCGCTTAAAGGTCATTATGATGATAAATAAAAACGAATTTTCTTGCGGTATGAGGAAGTTCGTTTTTTTTATTGATTTTTTGCAATATTTAACATCGGATATATTAAAAATTAAATTATCCGATATTAAAAAAAACGTACCTTTGTGGTATGGAATGGAAAAAATACAACTATCATTTTGAAGGATTAGAAAAATATCTTGTAAGAATTGAAGAAAAAAAGGCAAAATTAGACGCTTTGCGTCCCTTGCCGAGCATTGCAGTGCGAAAAATCAAGGAAAGCCTAACCTTAGAATGGACGTACAATTCTAATGGTATCGAAGGCAACACGATGACTTTGCAAGAAACAAAAATGGTCATCGAAGAAGGCATGACCGTCAAAGGAAAGTCTTTGCGCGAGCATTTTGAAGTTGTAAATCATAACGATGCGATTGAATATTTGGAAACTTTAATATCGGATAAATATATTTTAAAAGAGAACGATATTATGGAATTGCATAATTTGGTGCTACAAAAAATCGAAAAAGATTTTGCAGGTCGCTATCGCAATGCAGGTGTTCGTATTTCATGCGTAAATTTCGTCCTGCCTAATGCGCTGAAAGTCAATGATTTAATGAGTGATTTAGTGCGTTGGACAAATGAAGAAAACGTAGATTTGAATGTTATTATCAAGGCTGCAATTTTCCATCATCGCTTTGTTTGGATACACCCATTTTTTGATGGGAATGGGCGAACAGTCCGTTTGTCATTCAATCTTTTGTTGATGAAAGAAGGATTTCCTCCTGCGATTATTTTGAAAAATGACCGTAAAAAATACTACGATGCGCTCAATCGGGCAAACAATGGCGACTACTCAAAATTATTGCTTTTGGTACTACAAGCCGTGGAGCGTTCTTTGGATATTTACGTAGGAAGTTTGACGAATACTTATGATAACTATCTGCCTATCAGTGAGTTAGTAACAGAATCTACGATGCCTTATGGTCAAGAATATATCAGTCTTTTGGCACGACAAGGCAAAATTGACGCTTTCAAAGAAGGGCGAAATTGGCACACAAGCCGAGAAGCAGTCACTGATTATATTTCAAAAAGAGAACGCAAACGGACGCTGAATAAGGAATAAGCTTTTTATAAGTGGTTGGTGGCGTGAAAGTTGATTTTCTTATTTTTTCAAAAGTATAAGATAAACTTCATTTAGATGCTTGAAGTCATTATCGGTTGTAATCAGCGTTCCGTTCAAAACGGAGCTAGTTGCGGCTATCTATAAATCATTTTTTCCCATATTCACTGCGGAGCGTCCCAACGGTATTTTGGGTAGCGAACCTTGGCTAAACGCATCTATTTCGGCGTATTTTTTGACCAAGGATTTAGTGTCAATAGGAACGATAACCAATTGATTTAGAATAGTTTCTAAGGCATTAATGCGTTTTTCACCCCAATTATTCTTTATTGCAAAAGCATATAATTCTGCTTGGGTTACAATAGAGATTATTGCAGTATTTGGGGGTTCAAAGCAACTGTTTAGACTAAGAAAGTCTGCCGTTTCTTGATAGCCTCTTAGGTATTCAATCAAGATATTTGTGTCTAAAATATAATTCATTATGCCTTACTTGCTGCTAAGATAGATTGATGTTCTTCGTTTGTCATTTGGAATTGACCAAAAATTGCTTTTGCTTTTTCTGGATGATAGTTTTGTTTTAATTTTAGCACCTCAATATCAATGTCTTCTTTTATTGAGTTAATCATAAAGTATTGATTATCAACCAGTAATTGTAAAGGAGAAATATTTTGTGTTGCTATCATTTTTTGTAATTTTAAAGACAAAGATACATATTTTTGTTTGTTTTACAAAAAAAACAGAACATTAGTTCCACTTCACGCCCCATTTTTCCCATTTCAGCAATAAAAAAAACACATTATAAATATCTCGTTTTATCTTTGATTTTTAAATTATAAAAAAAACAAAAATGAAATATATTTATCTTTTTTTATTACTTATAATTACTTCATTTTCAGATATTTACGCTCAAAATAATCCGCCACTCAAAGACTGTAAAGCTGGTTTTAGTTGGATGGCGAATGGCTTGACGATTATGTTTCACGATGCGTCGAGCGTGACACAGGGCGGACCGATTAATTCGTGGTTTTGGGAGTTTGGCGATGGTACGACTTCTACGCTACAACACCCGACGAAAACCTACGCAACGCCAGGCACTCGCAATGTTCAGCTTACGATAGAAACAGTTGGCGGTTGCGACGATAGCGAGAGTTACAGCGTTACCACTTGCCAACTTACGATGCTCACAACGAATGGTGTTTGCAATGCCGCAGGGCAAGTTCCTGTTGCTGTCAATGTCACTAATCAACTCGTGAGTGCTGGTAACATTTCCTTTAATCTTGATGGCACTGCCTTGACGGGTAGTTATCCAATAAATTTACAAACACCTGTAAATCAGACAATTAACATCGTTGGAGATGGGCTTTCTCATACTTTGATAGCGAGTTCAAATCCGATTGTTGGTTGTGCTACGACCAAGAATTTTACTGTTCCTGATTGTAGTTCTAACTGTTTTTTAGGTTCGCTCAACATTACGCCTACGGGCGGAACTATCAAAACAGTAACGGTCAATGACAACTTTTTTTCGCCTATTCAGACCACGATTGTGTTGGGCGATGTCGTCCGTTTTCAATGGGTGCAAGGCGGTCATACTTCGACTTCTGATGCCACAACGGGCGTTGATAGTTGGAACTCTGGCGACCAAAATGCAGGTTTTATTTACAATGTCAATTTGAAAAACCCTGGGTTACATCGTTATTATTGTCAGCCACATGGCGGACCAAATGGCGCAGGAATGGCTGGTTCGATTGTAGCAAATTGTCCGCCTAACAATACTATTCCTGTCACGATTGCCTTCAATGCGACCCAAATTAATCCCGCAGGTTATTTGTTGTTTGTGGATAATGTGCAGCAAGGTGCAGCGAAGCAATATTCGGGCATTGGCGCAAATTCTACGACCTTCAATTTGGCTGGCGATGGGCAAATTCATACCATAAAAATACAAGATGTTGCTACGCCAACTTGTTCTGCATCAAAGACTTATCAAACGCCAAATTGCGGTGCTGCGCCGCAATGCCAACTTTCGGCAATGGCTTCCACGCCTTCGGCTTGTAATGCTCAAAACCAAGTGAGCGTGAATTTGACGGTCAATGCCATCAATAGTGGTGCAAGTGGTTTCAATGTTTTGGTCAATAATACAGCAATCGTAGGTAGCCCTTTTCCGTACAATGCAAGTGGCGCAACGACAGTCAATAATGTACTTCTGACGGGTAACGGACAAGCACAAAGCATTGTTATTCAAGATGTTATAAATACAAATTGCAACACTACCGTTTCGATTACTACGCCAAATTGTACTCTTCCATGTTCGATTTCTAATCTTACAGCGACAAGTGGCAGCTCGACGACGCATACGATTGAGGTCAAGGATTTTGAATTTGTACCAAAGTTTAAGACAATTACGTTGGGCGATATTGTCAAGTTTCAATGGACGGGCGCAGTGGCGCACACTTCTCAATCTGATGCCGCAACGGGCGCAAACACTTGGAATTCGGGGCTGCTCAACACGGGCGCAACCTACAATGTGACCCTTACGGCGAATGGCGTTTATCCTTATTATTGCGCTCCGCATGGTGCGGCAGGAGGCGTTGGTATGGCTGGTGCGATTACCGTAGCACCGAATTGTAACAATGGAAATGTGGCGGTTAATCTCAATTTCAATGTCACAAATTCTGGTGCGAATGGTTACAATATAAAAGTAGATGGGCAGCTTTACGCTGGTTCGCCGTTTCAATATGCACAAACGGGCGCAACGACAAATACCATCAATATCATTGGAAATGGACTATCGCATACGATTGAAATTCAAGATGTGGCGAAAACAACTTGCTTGGCTTCTACGCAAATTACGACGGCAAATTGTAGCTTCACACCGCCTTGTGCCTTGGCATTACAAATGGCACAAGCAGGAAATTGTACGCCGCAAAACAAAGTGCCTTATCACATCATGGTAACGCCAGAAAATGCTGGTAATCAAGGTTTTAATGTAAAAATTGATGACATTTTGGCGACTGGAAGCCCCTTTGCTTACAATGGTACTTCGATGGCGATGATTATGTTGGAACTCCCTGGCGATGGGCAATCGCATACAATTTTGGTAGAAGATAAAGCAACGCCGACCTGCAAAGCAACGCAAAATGTGACGACACCAAATTGTACTGTTCCTTGTACGATTTCAAATTTAATTTTAACCAATAATACAAATTCTATTACACATACCGTTGAGGTTCAAGATTTTAAATTTGCACCAAAAGAAATTACGGTCAATAAAGGCGATGTTGTAAAGTTTGTTTGGACGGGCGCAGTGGCGCATACCGCTACGAGCGATGCGACAATGGACGCAAACAGTTTTGACAGTGGTTCGTTGGGCAATGCAGCGACATATAGTGTCACGATGACGGCGGCTGGTGCAGTGCCGTATTATTGCAAACCGCATGGCGCAGTGGGCGGTGTTGGTATGGCTGGAAAAATTACGGTTGTTGAGCCTTGCAACAATAATCAAGTGTCTGTTAATCTGAAATTCAATCAAAGTTCGGGCAATCAAAATGGTTATAAGATACTCATTGACAATGTTTTATATAGTCAAAATAGTTTATATAATGCTCAAAATCCCACTTCCGTAAATGTCAATATTTTGGGTAATGGACAAGTACATACGGTCAAAATCGAAGACATGGCAGCGGCAATTTGCAGCGTTTTTGGAACGATTACGACCCCGAATTGTAGTGCAAATCCGCCTGTTTGCAACTTGGATTTACAGCAAGTGAGTTTCGATACTTGTATTGGAAATCAAGTGAAAATTACTTTGAAAGTGAAAAATTCAAACACCGCAACATCACAAGGTTTTACGGTTTTTTTAAATAATTCAAAAATAAACAACACGCCTTTTGGCTACGCTGCAAATGGTATAACAACTGTTAGTTTCACGACACAAGGCAATGGTAATCAAGCAATTATAGAAATTCGTGATGTTGTTTCGGCGATTTGTAAAGATACAGCAAACGTTATTTTGCCCAATTGTACGCTTGTGAATTTACCTTGTTTGATAGAAAATTTGAGCCTTTCGACAACGCCAATAACGCACGTTGTGGAGGTCAGAGATTTTGATTATTTTCCACAAATGCTCAATGTCGTGCAAGGCGATACCGTCAAATTTGTTTGGACGGGACAGGTAAAACACACCGCTACGTCCAATAATTTTACGCCAAATGGGGCGCAAGGCTGGAATTCTGGTTTGTTGGGCAATGGCGCAAGCTACAAAATTGTGATGACGACGCTTGGCGCAAACGGCTATTATTGTATTCCGCATGGCGGACCGAATGGCATCGGGCAATCAGGCGTGATAAATGTGTTACCGCTTTGCGATGCCGCTGAAAATGTGAAAGTTAAGGTCAAATTTACGGTTACAAAAGGCTCGCCACAAGGTTACAAAATGTATATTGATGGGCAATTGCTTTCGTCTAATCCGTTCATTTACAACAATTTACAAGGACAAAATCAAAACCTTATCAACATAAAAGGCGATGGTCAAGCGCATACGGTCACGTTACAAGACCAAGTGACGAGCTTTTGTGCAGCCACCGAATTTATCACTACGCCTGTCTGCAATGCGCCTTGTTCGATTGCAAATTTGAAGGTTACACCAAGCAAAAACGAGAAAAAAACAGTTTTGGTCAAAGATTTTGAGTACGAGCCAAAACTCTTGGCTTGTCATGTTGGCGACACGATTTTGTTTGATTTTGTTGGGCAAATTCCGCATACCGTTACGAGCGATAAAATCTCTGGCGTAGGAAGTTTTGAAAGTGGCTTATTGTCGCAAGGTGCTAAATATCAGTTAGTTATCAGCAATCAAGGTACGCAAAAATATTATTGCAAACCACATGGCGGACCGAATGGAATAGGTATGTCGGGCGAAATCATGGCACACGTACTTTGCGAAAATGGCAAAGTTCACGCCAACGTAGAATTTGATGCAAGTGGCTCACAATCAGGATTTTATAATATTTTTATTGATGCTAAAAAAGAAAATCCTACGCCGCTTTCTATGACAAATGGAAAAAATATGAAAAGTATTTTCATTGTTGGCGACGGCAAAAATCATACAATCAAAATCGA
>JAYWHK010000252.1:0-21014 GCA_043777755.1 Saprospiraceae bacterium | reverse complement strand
CATTTCCTTTTATAAAAAAAAGGAAAAAGATTGAATGTAAGATTATATTTTTCATTGTTGAAATATTTTAGTTTTGAAATATTTTATTGCACTATAAATTTACCATTTGCTATCAATTGCGTACCTTTATAGATTCTGTAAAGATACAAACCTTCTTGAAAATGGTTTTTACTCAGTTCAAATTGAGCATTACTGCTGTTTTGTTCTTGTATTTTTCGCCCGAACAAATCAAGTACTTCCAATCGTAAATCACCGCTGATATTACCACTGATTTCTAAAAGAGCTTGCGTTGAAAATGGATTTGGTTTTAAAACAACCGAAACATCAGGAATAAAAATATTTTGGGTATTGATACTTAAAAAATCACGCCCAATCGTATGGAATGTTTCGTTGGTAATCACAGGTTCGTTAAAGTCAAAATAAATATACGCTTTGTTTTTTATAATAGATTGCAATGGATTATTGTATTTTTGAGCAATGCTGAAACTGACAAAACCGTGTGACAGTTTTTCATTTTTGAAACTATCAACCAACATAATATCCTTAAAATCAAAGACCAATGTATTTTTATTTTTGATACTCCAAGTCATTTTATGACTACTTGACAAGATGCGAATTTTGGACAAATCCAACAAAGTAAAGTCAATTTTATCTTCTATTCTAACATTGAAAGCAGTGTCTGTTCCTGTATTTTGGAAACGAATTAAATAATCTATGTCCGTGTTTTCGTCAAGATAATGCTTTGTGCCAACACCCGAAGGAAAACCTTGCTTGTCATTTGGGTCATAAGCACCTATACTTTGCTTACATTCTTTGTCTGTATTGGATTTCGTATTTGCTTGTGCATATTGCATTGGGAAACCCGTACTAAACTTACCCTGAGCGTTTGTTCCACACGCTTCGTAAAAGTTAGAAGCCAATAAAACATTGTTTTTTCTGATTTCCATGCGCCATACTGCCCCATTTGCTGGTACATCTTTATTAATAATCTGAGTTGGTGAAAAATTAGGAATATTTCCCTGTTTGAATATCATATCATCTTCAATAATCAAATAAGTAAGGTCTTTTTCAGACAAGATTCCTTGATTTTGCAACTCAAAATTTACGTTTCCATTGCTACACGTTGGTTTTATGCTGATTTTGGCGTTATTGTTATCACAATTGTTTTCAGGAAAAAGCGTAGCTTCTACACAATGCGTTTGCCCCAATGTTGTCGTAGTGCAATTCAATTTTGCTGTAAAATAAAACACGCCATAAGCACCAATCGGAAGATTACCAAGTTCAACTTTGAACTGCTGATTGCCCAAATTCGTGTAAGGTAAAGTCATCGTTTCCAAAATCAAATCTTTGTCAAGGTTGAGTAGAATATAAGCGTTCTGCATCGGCAACGTACCTGTATTTTGATAATCCAAAGTATAAGTATTTGAAAAACAACGTCTTAGGAAAGGAACACTTACTTCAACATTGCTTTTGATACAAGCATTTTTTGCTTTTATTAGAAAATTAAAACTCTTTAATGTATCGTTTTGCGGTATCACTGCCATACTTTTTGTACAAGGAGTCCACAAAGAAGAATCTTTAACAACAACACTAACTGTATAAGGCAAGCTCGGATTCAATGTATATAATTTAAAAGAACCATCTGCTTCCGTGTAGGCATAAAAATCACCGTCACTTGGGTGAGATGCTTTGACAGCCATGCCAAAATAAGGATTATCACCTGTATTAATACTGCAATTTTGGTCTGAATCTGCAAAAACACGACCTTTAATGGCGTGAGGACTTTCTAAAATACCAAGGTTATGGTGCGGTAGTATCTTATAGTTTAAACCTACAAATTCAATCGGAATAGGTGTTTCTGCAACCCTAATATTGGCGTTTCCATCTTTTATTTTATTGAAAACTGTGGACAAGATAACTTTCCCGTTGAGGTATTGACCTGAATTTGAACCACCGTTAGAAAACCACAATACATTGGCATAGTCATTTTCTATCGAATAAGTACCCGCTCCAAAATTAGACAAAGTACTACTTTCTATGCTCTTGGGCTTCGCTACCACTGCGCTGTTCCAACGAATTGGCAATTGAAAACCAACAATAATATCCTTACAAAAAACTACAATATCTGCTTTTATGGTAGTTGCCGTTTCTGTCGTAATAACTTTTATTAAAACAGGTGGCGTGCTTTGCGCTATGCTACGAAATGCAAAAACGCAAAAGAAAAGGAGAATAGGGACGATTTTTTTCATGTTAAAAAGTTTTAATTTTGTTGTATTAAATTTCATAGTACAAATTTGAAGGTATTTTTTTCACACCTCCAAATACAAAAAATGGCAATTGTAAAAAATATTTTAAATTATTTTTTAATAAATAACTGATTATTAGTATTTTATAATTATTTTTGTAAAAAATTATAAAAAATTAAGCATGAAAGAAACTTTACTTTTTCAAACGATTAATACGCTTGATAAGCGAGAAATCAGAGAAATTAAAAAATTTTTGGCTTCTCCTTATTTCAATCAACGGGAAGATGTACAAGTGTTGTTTGCTTTTTTAACAGAAACGAAGCACAAAAATATCCCTTCAAAGGAACAAACCTTTGAAAAAATGTTTCCTTCTGAAAAAAAATACGACGACCATAAAGTACGTCTTGCGAGTAGTTTGTTGTTGCAATTGATTGAAGATTTTTGGGCAGCCGAAAATGCAAAAATAGATATTTCTAAAAATAAACGCATCGCAGCAGAACAATATCGTTTGCGGAATTTGGAAAAACATTTTCTTCGTGTCTTCACAGAAGCCAAACAAGACATTGACAATCAAGTATTTAGAAATGCAAATTATCATTTTCAACAATATGAATTAGAGCTTGAAGGCTACCGCTTTGACTCTGCTATACGCAAAGAAAGCTCCCGTTTGCAAGACATTTCCAATCATCTTGACCATGCTTATTACACCTTAATACTTCGGCAGGCTTGCCTTGCCGTGAATTACCAAAATGTCTATAAAGTAATTCATGAACAAAGTATGATTACAGAAATTATTGCACACGTTGAGCGCAACAATTTGGATAAAATCCCGTCAGTAGGTGTTTATTATTTTGCCTTCAAAAGTCTATCAGAACCAGAAAATACGACCTATTTTTTTGCTTTCAAAAATCTTTTATTTGAGTACAGTAGCATTTTTCCACCTGATGAAGCCCGTGATTTATACCTCATAGGCATCAATTATTGTATAAAAAAGCACAACAGTGGTGAAGCAGATTTTCTCAAACCAGAATTAGAATTGTATCAGAAAGGCTTGAAAAACAGGCATTTATACATCAATAATTTTATTACAAAATTTACTTATCGCAATGTTGTGACGCTTGCACTGACTTTACAAGAATACGCTTGGGCAGAAACATTCATCGAAGATTATAAAAATGAACTCGAACCATCGCACCGAGAAGGCAACTATAAGCATTGCCTTGCACGACTCTTTTATGAGCAAAAAAATCACAGCAAAGTATTGGAACTTTTGCAAGAGGCTGATTACGAAGATATACTGATAAACCTCGCTGCAAAAGCACTTTTACTCAAAGCCTTGTATGAAACCTCTGCCGATGATGTGCTCGAAGCACACCTCGAAGCGATGCGCACCTACATCAAACGCAAAAGCCAGATTGCTTACCACAAAGAAAACTACCTCAACCTTATCAAATTCACCAAACAACTTTTGCTCATAGACGGACAAAAAATGTTGATTCAACTTGAAACCGAAATCCAAGAAACCAAAGCAATTGCTGAAAAAAAGTGGTTGCTGGCTAAAATAGAAGAACTAAAATGAGAAATTAGACCATTAATATTGTAAAAATCATAATAAGCCCTTACCTTTGTACAAATACCTTAAATTGGCATTTTGACACAATTTTCAATTATACTTTATCAATGAAGAATAACTATTTCGCCTTATTTTTACTGTCTTTTTTAATCTTTTCCGCTTGTCGAGAAGAACCTATTTTAATTCCAAAACTGGGAGGAAACGTAACGCCAAATCCAACAGGAACAAGTGTTACTAAAAAAATATTGGTGGAAGAATACACTGGTGCAGGTTGTGTAAACTGTCCTGATGGCGCAGCAGCGTTAAATAACCTACACGACATCTACAAAGAAAATCTGATATTGGTTGGTATTCATGCTGGTTTTTTTACCAAAAAATCGCAATTGCCCAAAGAAGCAAAATTTGATTTTACGACCATCAAAGGAAACGAATTACAGCTTTTTTTGGGTGAACCAGCAGGCTATCCTGCAGCGGTCATCAATAGAGAAGTACGTGAAAACGATGGCTCTCTTGTGGCAGGAAGCAAGGATCAATGGGCGAGTTTGGTACAACAAGAAAGCAAAGAAACAAGCAATGTGGCTATTATTTTTAAGAATAGTTATGACGCAAGTACTCGAAAATGGCAAATAAACGCACAATTCGATATTAAAGAAGAACTTGTAGGTACTTATGCTTACACAGTGATGATTGTAGAAGATAATATTGTAGATGCCCAAAAAACACCAAGTGGTACAAAAGTAGATTATGTACACCGCCATGTTTTGAGAGATATTTTGACCGCTGCACAAGGCGATGCCATCACTGAAAAATTGACAAAAGGTGCAACGATTGGTCGTTCAATTAATTATACCATTCCCAATAATTTTGCGGCTAAAAACTGTCAAGTAATCGCAATTTTACACAAAACAGGCACGAGCAAAGATGTTGTACAGGTGGAAGCTGAAAAAATGAAATAGTTACTAAAATCCAACATAATTTTTCCTAAAACCATGAGCATGCTCAAAACCATTGTAGTATCAATAATATTTCTACTTTCTGTTGCCGAGTCCCAAGCGCAGCAAAAATCTAATTTTTCTTTTTTTAAAAAACAAAAAAAAGAGAAATTAGAAGAAATCTATGAAAAAAAATATGAAAAAAAAGGCGAAATGCGCCCTGACGAGTTTTTTTATCAACAAAGAGCTTATCCTGACGAATATTTAGACCTCAAAGCCTACCGAACTGCTTTTGAAAAAGCACAAAACCAAGATGAGGCACGAGCTGGCGCACAAAAAGGTTTTGAACAACCTTGGACATTGCAAGGTCCAACCAATATCCGAGGAAGAATAAATTCCATAGCTGTTCACCCAACAAATACAGATATTCGCTTAGTTGGTTTTGCGACAGGTGGCATTTGGAAAACAATTGACGCTGGAAAAAACTGGAAACCTATTTTTGACAAAGAAAATATCCTTGCCATTGGTCATATTGCCTACGCACCAAGCAATCCTAACATTGTCTATGTTGGTACGGGTGATCCAAACATCACAGGCTACCCTTTTATTGGAAATGGTGTTTATAAAAGTACTGATGGCGGCGAAACTTGGAAAAATATTGGTCTGAACGAAACCAGAATTATCTCAAAAATAGTTGTTCATCCGACGAATCCTGACCTTGTTTATGTTGGCGCAATGGGCTTACCTTTTGAACGCAACGAACACCGAGGTTTGTATAAAACAAGCGATGGCGGCACTTCATGGACAAAAGCCTATTATTTTAGCGACCAAGCTGGTGTAATTGACATTGCAATGAATCCGTTTAATGCACAACAAATTTTTATTGCTGGCTGGGATAGGATTCGTAACAATAAAGAATCAATTGTTAATGGACCAAATTGCCGTATCGTAAAATCAAACGATGGTTTTAGTGGAAACAGTGCCATTAATCAAACCGTTGGACTACCAGCAACAGCAAATGGACGCATTGGATTAGCTTATTCTCCTTCCAATTCAAATACCGTTTATGCCGAAATTATGGGCGACAAGGATTATATCAAAGGTGTTTATAAAACTGTTTCTGGTGGAGCATCGTGGTCTAATATTATTACAAATACAATTTTTACAGACCAATTTTCAGGCGGATTTGGCTGGTATTTTGGCAGAATATATGCAACAGCCAATGATGTTTATGTGCTTGGTGTAGATTTATGGAGAACCAAAGACAATGGCGCAACTTGGGATAACCTCACAGAAGGTACTGATGCTCACGTTGATATGCACGATTTTTTTATAAGAGGAAATACCATGTATTTAGCAAGTGATGGAGGAGCTTATACTTCTGATGATGATGGTGTGACTTGGAAATCCATGGAACAAATCCCATCTACTGCTTACTACAAAGTAACAACGCATCCTTATGGAAATGGAGTCTATTGTGGCGGTGCGCAAGACAATGGAACGTTGGTTGGAGGAAAAGACAACATCAACAATTGGAAAATGGTTCACGGTGGCGATGGTTTTAGAGCAAGTTTTACGCCAGCTAATAAAAAATATATTTTTACAGAAAATCAATACGGAACACTCTGGATTTCGAGAGATAGCGCACAAACTTTTCAGCTTGCCTCTTTTGGAATTAGTACTTCTGACCGAAAGGCTTGGGATTCGCCTTATTTTGTGAGCAAATTGGTGTCCAATAATATGTATTTTGGAACATACCGAGTGTATAAAAATACAAATATTAATAACCCTGTTTGGTCAGTATTGAGCGAAGATTTGACAGATGGTGCAGTTTTTGGTTCAATATTTCACGTTGTGTCGTGTATGGACGAATCCAAGCAAGATACAAATAAGATATTTGCAGGAACTTCTGACGGAAGGGTTTGGAGAAATACCTCTCAGTTTCCAAATGCTTGGACAGACATTGGTTTAGGACTACCCAAACGTTATATTACGAGTATTCATACTTCTCCAACAAAAGATCAAACAGTTTTTATCACCCAATCAGGTTATAAAGATAACGTTTTCACGCCACATATTCATAAATCAACCGAAGATGGTAAAAACTGGAAGTCCATCAATGGAAATCTTCCTCTTTTTGCAGTGAACGATTTGTTTATTTTGCCAAATCATGCAGATTCTATTTTATTTGCTGCGACAGATGGCGGTATTTATGCCACCATCAATAGTGGCGAATTTTGGCAGCGATTAGGCAACAATATGCCTTACTTGCCTATATACGATATTGAATGGGATGAAAAAAATAATTTATTGGTAGCCGCAACACATGGTCGTGCAATAATGACTTACCCAATAGATTCTGTTACTTACAAAGCACCTCCTTTACTAAGTGTCAGTGGTAAAATCCAAACGGCACTGGGGTTAAAACCTGTTAGAAATGTTGTGGTTAATGCTTTTGTTGGCACTAAAAAATACCAAGTAAAAACAGACAGTACAGGCGTATTTCGTTTCAAAACGACATTTCCGATTGGCTCAAATATCCTTATAAAACCAACAAAAAAAGACGCTGGACAAAATGGACTTTCTACTGCTGATATTTTGGATATTCAAAAACATATTTTGGCTACTAAAAAAATAATTAATACAACAGGAATAATTGCTGCTGATGCCAACAAAAGTAGTACCATCAGCGTGGCCGATATGGTGGCTATTCGGAAGATTATTTTAGGGCTTCAAGATACATTTGCACATGGTGAAGGCTGGCGATTTATTCCACAAACCTATCAATTTCCAAACCTTCAGAACCCTTTTAGCAATACTTTTCCAGAAAGTATTACCATTAATAGTTTGGATACAAATCGTACTGATTTGAATTTTATAGGCATCAGAATTGGAGATACCAACGAATCTGCAAATCCGCTTTTATCGCCAAGTTCCAAAGAAAATGAAAAAGCGATGCGAAGAAAAGAAGAATAGCCAAACAAAAAAAGCGTCACGATATTTCACGTGACGCTTTTTTTATTTTTATAAAAACAAAAAATTATGCTTCTTTGTCGTCTTCTTTATCATCATCTTTATCGCCAGTTAGCTCTTCGATAAAATCTTCGAGTTTTTCGCCAACTACTTCCGCTACAGCTTTCACAGTATCAACAGTATCTTGGATAGCGATTTCAGCAGTTTCAGCAAAAGATGCAATAGGCGCAGCAGCTTCTTCTACTGTAGGAGCAGAAGTTTCAACAACAGCCTCCTCAGCAATTTCAACTACTGGTGTAGCAACCTCAGCAATAGGTTCTTCAACTACTGGTACAACAACTTCTTCAATTACTTCCGCTACTACTGGTGCGGCAACAACAGCCGCAGCTACGGCTACAGCAGGAGCAACTTCTTGCTTTTCAGCACGTTTAGCATCTTTCTCTTTTGCGCCAGCCAAACTTTTTTCTACTTCAGCACGAGTTTCGTACATACCATTCAATTTTTCTTGAATAGAAGTAGCACGCTCCTGAACCATACGCATTTTTGCTTGACGAATCTGCGCCTCTAATTGACCATCAGTAGTTGCAATTTTTTTCTTTTGAAAATCCAATTCATCGTTTTCACGCTTCAAAGTAATTTCCATTTTTTGGATTGCAGCGTTCAAACCATCTAAACGGCTTTGAACACGACCCGCAGCACTTGAATCCTGAGGAGAATTGTTGATAGCTTGTTCTCCAAATTTTCCAGTTTTTGCCGCTTTGAAAGAATCGTCAATACGAGCCCAAATCTGGTTGTTGTGTTCACGAGTCATTCTTACATTGCGAAAATCCGCCTGCATTTTCTTCAAATCTTCAAAGATAGAAGGTGCTTTTGGATTTGTCTTGATTCGCTCTTCGATATTATCCAACGTCGCCATGAAACGAGTATGAACTTCGCTTGACTTTTGCTCAAATTCATTGTTCAAAGACGTACGCAAATCCTTTAACTTTGTAAAAAGGTCGTTGATGCCATCACGAAGCAAATCTGCGTGTTCACGAGAAAGCATACGTTCTTGTACTTGACCTTGTACTTTTCCCCAAAATGCTTTGAGGTTGTCCCATGCGCTTGCGTCATAAGCGGTCATTTTTTCTACTTTATCCTTGTAATCTTCTAATTCAGAATGATATGCCTGATTTAATTTAGAAGAAAGGACGATGAAATGCCACTCCGTTTGCGCACGGTTGATTACTTCAGTTCTGTCAGCTTTCAAGTCATCTGGTAAGATACTGTCAGCGACGGTTAATTCACGCTCGATGTGCGTATGACCTTCTGGAAAAGCCACTTCTTCGCCATTGCGCCATTTGTCCATCATTTGTGTAGTAAATTCATCATTCACTATTGCAGAAGGAAAGGTAAATAAGTCCACCTTATTGTGTTCTGGACGCAATTCCATTGCAATAAGCACTTTTCCGTTGTTGGCATCGGTACCCCAAAGTACGATTTTAGTCTTCATTGTAAATACAAAATAATTAGTTACGGTAAAAACAGTTGTTTGTTCGTTTTGCAAAAATTGCAAAGCGTATAAAGGAAAAAACCTTTATTATTCTTTTATACGGTAAAAATTTAAAATAGTTTTATTTGTATAAAAAATGTTATTTTTAATGAAAAAATAATTTTCTTAAGCAAAAAATCCTCTCAGCTTTCGCCAAGAGGATTTTCAAACTTAAAGTGTCCGTAGGTATTAATATTGAACACCGAGAGACTTAAGAGTCTCGATATTTAATTGACCTACAGGTAAACCCTTATCTTTTTGAAATTGTGTTAAAGCAGCTTTTGTACGAGCGCCCATTACGTTATCTTCTGGACCTGCATCATAACCACGAGATTTCAATGCAGCTTGGATTTGACGTACTGTATAACCAGTTACTTTGCTATCACAAAGAACTTCTCTCCACTCAGTAACACCACCTTGCTTAGTTAATTTACGCTTAGTGATTGTAGTGTATTCCGCAGGAACATCAACTTCACGAGTAGAAGCAGCAGAAGCTACAACTTTCTTAGAAGCTGTTTCGTAAGTTGCAGGAATAACTTCTTCACGAGAAGAAGCAGCAGATTTTACTACTTGCTTTGTGATTGTCTTGTATTCAGCAGGAATAGCCTCTTCACGAGCAGATGCAGCAGATTTCAGTACTTGCTTTGTTACAGTTGAGTAAGTAGCAGGAATGATTTCTTCGTAATAAGCTGGGTAGATACAATCGTTAGAACCACCGCTAAGGTTTGTTTTTGAAGAATAAGAACCTTTTGAACCGCAGTAGCGACCAATTGGATTACCGTTTTCATCAACAACAACACCATCTCCATTCAAGTTAGCTCTACCAGCACCTGTTCCAGCACCAGCACCTGTTCCTGTTCCAGGAGTTCCAGGAGCAGCTTTCAAGATACCACGACCATAAACCTGAACAGATTTAGTGATTGTCTTGTATTCACCAGGAGTAGTTTCTTCACGAGAAGAAGCAGCTGACTTCAATACTTGCTTAGTGATTGTCTTGTATTCAGCAGCGATTTCCTCTTCACGAGTAGTTGCAGCTGATTTCAATACAGTCTTAGTAACATCAGCATATTCTGCGCCAATTACTTCTTCGCATGGTACTAAACCAGATTTGATTACTTGCTTAGTGATTGTCTTGTATTCTGGAGCAATAACATCTTCACGAGTAGTTGTTGCAGAACGCAAAGTTTGCTTTGTTACTGTTGAGTATTCCGCAGGAATAACTTCTTCACGAGTAGTTGCAGGAGTTCTTACTTTTTGAACAGAACGACGACCCATCTTAGCAGGAACGTTCACCGTTCTTGTACAACCAGCGTTAGCAACACCAGAACCATCGCAACCTTTGTTCATTTGCTTAGTTACAGTTCTGTATTCAGCAGGAACTTCAACCAAACACCAAACCAAACAGTCGTTTGGATCAGCAGAAAGACAGTTACGGTCAGCAGCTTTTTTCACCCATTTAGTAGATGCAGGAGCAACTTCAACACGCTCAGTTACTGTTTCAAACTTCGGAGACATTGTTTCTACACGTGTAGAAGCAGCTTCGATTTCATACTCTTCAGTTACTGTTTCATATTGAGCAGGAACTTCAACAATACGCTTGCTTTCAGCTTTAACTTGAACTTTTTCAGTTTCAGTACCGTATTCCGCAGGAACTACAGTGATTTTTTTGCTTTCTGGCTTAACCATTACTTGCTCAGTTACATTTTCAGTAGCATCAGTTACGATTCCATAAGAACCACAGTTACCACTTAATCTTGCACCCGAACCTGCGCCAGCGCCACTTCCTGAACCATTTCCAGCACCAGCACCGTTTCCAGCACCAGCACCATTTCCTGAACCATTTCCATTACCTGCGCCGTTTCCAGCACCAGCACCGTTTCCACGACGACCAGTTGTGTTGAAGCTACCATCGTTCAATGCAGATGAAGAAGCAGATACATAAACAATACGACGAGTTTCTGGACGTACAACAATACGCTCAGTTACTGTTTCGTAAGTTGCAGGAACTTCTACCAAACGCTTGCTTGCAGCCTTCACCATTACTTGCTCAGTTACTGTTTCATAAACAGCAGGAGATGTAATGATTTTTTTGCCTTCTGGACGAACCATAACTTTTTCAGTTACTGTTTCGTAGTAAGGTCCCATTGGAAGGATACGCTTGCTTTCTGGTTTAGTTACTACTTGTTCAGTAGTTGTAGTGTACTCCGCAGGAACTGTAGAGATACGCTTGCTTGCAGGCTTAACCATAACTTGCTCAGTTACTGTTTCATAAGTAGCAGGAACTGTTACGATACGCTTGCTTTCAGCTTTCGTCATTACACGTTCTGTAGCAGTAGAGTATTGAGCAGGAACTGCTTCAATACGCTTGCTTGCAGATTTTACTTCTACTTGTTCCGTTACCGTTTCGAAAACGTCTGGAATCATACATTTTGCATAGCATTTTCCTGGGTCTTTACCAGTTGGTAAATCTCCTCCGCCAGGTTGCGCAAATGCAACTGTAGCCATAACAGCAAATGCAGCTGTCATTAGTGTGCTTAATTTTCTCATAATACCTAGGTTTGTTTTAGTGAAAAATTGTAAAGTGTTAAACATAAAAAATTTTAATGGATTAAAACGCCTTTTAGTTAAATAGAAGGATTTTAGTTTATTTTGTTTGGAAATTAATAACAATTATAATGTAAAAAATATTTTTTACCAAACGTAGCTTTATTCTTCCTAATAAAGTTTGCGCAAATATACGTTATTGCTACATATTTTTAGGAAAACAGCAATAATATTTAGTAATATTTTTTGTTTGAATATAATGATCTGATAATTTTGATATAGGTCTTACGCTACCATCTTTGCACAAGATGTTGATTTCATCTTTTGTTTTTGTATATGCCGAATTACTCTCTTTGCCTGTAAAGACCAAATATTCTACTTCTTCTTCGCTCACACGAAAAGCCTGCATCGCTTTTAACTTTATTGCACTCAAATGCATCTCTGGGATAGGTTCGGAATGGAATTCAATTTTAAATAACTTTCTGTCTAATAAGCTATTTGCCAACATAGATAGAACGGTGTCTTCTCCTTCTGAAAAAATTTTCAAAGCATTGACAATATCTACATCGTCTAACTTTGTAAAATGGTCAATTATAATACGTTTATTTTTTTCAAAGTCACGCTTTTCTGAATTTTGGTGTAAAAATACTAATAAATTTTTATTTAATGCAAATTTATTTTCACTTTTTGTTAAAATTTTTACTCTTTTCAAGCATTTTATTAACATTTGCTCGGCAGACACTACCGTTTTATGCAAATATACCTGCCAGTACATCAATCTTCGAGCAATTAAGAATTTTTCTATAGAGTAAATTCCCTTTTCTTCTACAACCAATTGACCTTCGTGAACATTGAGCATTTTGATAATCCTATCGTATCCAATGACTCCTTCTGATACTCCTGTGAAGTAAGAATCTCTATTTAGATAATCCATTCTGTCCATATCCAACTGTCCAGAAACAAGTTGATGCAAAAATGGCTTTGGATATTTGTCACAAAAAATTAAGATTCCCGTAGAAAGTTGCCCTTCAAATTCCTTGTTGAGTTCTTCCATTAAAATCAATGAAATCTCTTCGTGATGTACGTCCAAAAGCGTATGTTCAAGCGCATGAGAGAAAGGGCCGTGTCCAATATCATGGAGCAAAATAGCTATGTATGCACCCAAGGCTTCTTCCTCAGAAATTTCAACATTTTTGTTTTTAAGTGTTTCAATGGCTTGCGTCATTAAATGCATCGCACCAAGTGCATGGTGGAAACGGGTATGTAATGCACCTGGATAAACCAAATCAGTCATGCCCAATTGTTTGATTCGACGAAGCCTTTGAAAGTAAGGATGCTCAATCAACTCAAAAATCAGTTCATGTGGCAAAGTTATAAAGCCATAAACAGGGTCATTAAATATTTTTTTCTTGTTAATCATCTAAACAGTTAATTTTTTTACAAAAGTAATAAAAAAATGGTGATTAAAAAAAATAGTATGTCAAAACCTTTTTATCTTGATAAATACTTAATAGTAAATGTTTTTATATTCCTTTTATCAACTTACCTTTGCAAAAAAATTTAAAATTCTAATACAATGACAATTGAACAACAAGCGGTAGGAGCAACTTCTTTTCAATTCCCGAATCAAACTAATTTTTACAAAGGTAAAGTTAGAGATGTTTATACCATTGGCGAACAATTGGTAATGGTCGCAAGTGACCGCATTTCTGCATTCGACCATGTTTTGCATCGTCCAATTCCTTATAAAGGGCAAGTATTGAACCAAATTGCTGCGTATTTTTTAGAGGCAACAAAAGATATTGTTCCGAACTGGGTTATTTCTCATCCAGATCCAAGTGTAACGATTGGTATTGCTTGCGAACCTTTCAAAGTAGAAATGGTGATTCGTGGCTATTTGAGTGGTCATGCTTGGCGTTTGTACAGCGTTGGAAAAAGAGAAATTTGTGGTGTGGCATTGCCAGAAGGACTTCGAGAGAGTGATAAGTTACCACAACCTATTATTACGCCAACGACAAAGGCTGCATTTGGTCATGATGAAGATATTTCAAAAGAAGAAATTTTGAAGCAAGGTATTGTATCAAAAGAAGATTACGAACAATTAGAGTCTTATACGCACGCTGTATTTGCAAGAGGTACTGAAATGGCGGCAGCCCAAGGTTTGATTTTGGTGGACACCAAGTATGAATTTGGTAAAAAAGACGGAAAAATCATCTTAATTGATGAAATCCATACGCCTGATAGTAGCCGTTATTTTATTGCTGAAACATACGCTGAAAGACAGCTTAGTGGAGAACGCCAACAGCAATTGTCAAAAGAGTTTGTAAGAGAATGGTTGATGGAAAATGGTTTTCAAGGTTTAGATGGTCAAGAACAACCTTTTATGCCTGATGATTTTGTTTGGGAAGTATCGAATCGTTATATTGAACTTTTTGAAAAAGTAACAGGTATGGCATTTGAAAAAGCCGATACGAGTAATGTTTTGGAGCGTATTGAACATAATATTTTGGCAGAGATTTAGAAAAAATGTGTTGGTGTAACGGGATAACAAGTTGATTGAATTGACTAAAAATAAAGTTACAAAGTAAGCCAAAGGCGTAATTAGCTATTTGTGTAAAATGAAAATAAAACTTTTCTTAGATACCTCAATTCCGAGTGCGCCTTTTGATTTGAGCAAACCAATACGAAACCATATTACAACACAATGGTTTCTACACGATGCGTCCGCTTACGAAATATACACTTCATCGCTTGCTATTAAGGAGTTGAAAGAATGGTCAAATCAAGTGAAACAACAAGGGGCATTGGATTTATTAGAGAAAAATAAGGTGCAAGTTCTGGATATTCAAGAAAATATGAAGGTCTTAGCTGAGGAATATATCAGATTAGGAGCATTGCCTATTACAGAAAAAGACGATGCCTTACATTTAGCTTGTGCGACCCTGAGCAATGTACTTAATTTTGTATCTTGGGACTTTAGGCATATCGTGAGTGTGAACCCAATCTTGAAAATCCGTGAAATTCATCAAAAAATGGGTTTATTGCCAATCCACATTAGTACATTATCCCCTTTTGGTAGCGATGTTTATGGCGTTTTTGAACCAGCTAAATTTGCAAGAGAAAAGCATAAAATAATATAAATTATGAATTATACAATCAAGTGTTTGCATTTCGAGGAACTCTCAACGCAAGAATTATATGCTGCGATGAACATTCGTCAAGAGGTTTTTATAGTAGAACAAAAATGTTGGTATTTAGATGCTGATGGAAAAGATTTATTGGCGTACCATTTGTTTGTGTATGACGAAAATCAACGAGTAGCTGCCTATACACGGCTTTTACCAGAAGGTGTTTCTTACGAAAAATATACTTCTATTGGAAGGGTTTTAAGTGCTTCATTTGCGAGAGGAACAGGTGTAGGCAAACTTTTAATGGAAGAATCTATTGCTGCCATTGAAAAAATATTTGGTACAAATTATCCCATTAAAATTGGCGCACAAAGCTATTTACTTCGTTTTTATGAAGAATTTGGCTTCAAAAGTACAGGTGAAGAATACCTCGAAGATGATATTCCTCACACCAAAATGATTCGCCAATGGGCTTGATTTTTTGGCTTAAAACTTGCTCTTTTTAAGGAATAATCAAAAAAAAATTAACAAACTATTCCCTAATTAGAAAAAACCTGTATCTTAGCCAAAATTATTATGTTTCAAAGTGCCTATTACGGTCTTTGAGCTGATTATAAACAGACTTACTATAATGAGAAAACCGCTTTTCAAGATTAGAGAAAACGGAAAATTTGGGTTCATCAATGGCGAAGGGGAAGTTGTCATAGAGCCTCAGTATTACGATGCAGAAGACTTTTATAATGGCTTTTCACGTGTTCGTTTTAATGATAAATTAGTGCCGCTTGATGAACTCGGGCGTTTGCTAATGAAGCACCTTTTTAGTTTTATTGGTCATTTTGAAGAAAATTTAGCGTGTGCTAAACTGATTTCACTTTGGGGCTTCGTTGATGAGCGAGGTAGCCTTGCTATAGATTTACAGTTTGACGATGCGAAAGACTTTTCAGAAGGTTTGGCAGCAGTCAAGGATTTAGGGCGTTACGGCTATATCAATAAAAAAGGTGATTACATCATTGACAATCAGTACAATAATGCTGGGCTTTTCAAAGGTGATTTAGCACCTGTTTCTTTCAATAATCAATATGCTTTTATCAACAAAAAAGGAACTGTAGTGATTCCTCCAAGGTTCGATTTTGCTGGGCATTTTCAAGGTGAAGTAGCAGTGGTGGAAGTCAATAAAAAATGGGGTTTGATTGACAGAAATGGAAATACAAAAGTAGAACCGCAGTTTGATACTGTAAAGAATTTTTCAGAAGGAGAATTTTCAGAAAGTATGGCAATTGCTGTAAAAAACAACAAATTTGGTTTTATCAATCAGCAAGGAGATGTTGTTGTTGAGCCAGTATATGATTTGGCTGGTGACTTTGGCGATGGTTTGGCTCTTGTCAGTATCGAAGGTAATTTCGGTTATGTTAATAACAAGGGAGACTTAGTTATTCGCCATAAATTTGAAGAAGCTGGAATATTTTCTAGTGGTTTAGCACAAGTCAGAATCAACGGAAAATGGGGCTTTATTAACAAAAATGGAGAGCTTGTTATTCCTGCACAATACGACAATGTTTTACCGTTCAAATCTGGGCTATCATGGATAAGTCATCACGGAAAATGGGCTTATATCAATCCCAAAGGTGAAAAAGTTTGGAAAGAACAAAATTAATTAAAAAGAACCAACAACGACGAATCGTTGTTGGTTCTTTTTAATTAATTTTGTCTTTTTGTAATTCATAAATTTAAATTATCACCAAAAAATGCTTCAACAATCGCTCCGACACCGAATTTCCGATACACTCAAACGTTTTGCTCCTTTTAATGAATTTAAAATAGATGATTTACTTGATTTGTCCCAAAAGGTAGTAATCGAGTATTGTGCAGAAGGCGATTTCATCTTCAAGCAAGATGAAATGCCTAAGAAATATTTTTTTTTCATCAAAGAAGGCAGCATAAAATTATTTAAAACCACAGACGAAAACACCATTTTACACAATCAATGTGACGAAGGCGATTGTATTGGTGTGCGACAACTTTTTATAGAAGATCCTTATTGGTTCAATGCGCAAGCAACAGAAGAAACCCTACTCTATGCCGTTCCTCTTGATGCAATGAAACCGCTGTTACAGACTTATCCCAAAGCAACTTTTTTCTTTGCACAAACATTTTCCATTAATCTACGAAACAACCTCGAACAAAGCTCAACACCTTCTGATATTCAGCCCGAAGCCAATCTAAGTGCCATTTTCAACTTAGAAAAAGCTAGAAATGCCATCACTTGTTCGCCCGAAATAAGTGTAAAAGAAGCTGCTTTACTTATGAATCGTACTCGAATAAGCTCGCTTGTTGTCGTAGATGATGAAAATAAGCCTTGCGGTGTAATCTCCGATTCAACACTTAGGCGTTTGGTCGCAACAGGCGTTTTTGGTATTGATACGCCCGTAGAAACAATCATGACACGTCCGCCTGCGTGTACAAAAGCGGGTTTGACACTTGCTGACATTCAGATTCAAATGATTCAAAAAAAGGTGCGCTATCTTTGTGTAACAGAAGATGGCACACCCAAAACACAGTTACAAGGCATCGTCACAGAACACGATTTAATTATTGCACATGGCAATAATCCAGCGGTTTTGTTGCGGGAAATTCAAAATACGAATAATATTGATGCCTTGAAAAAAATCATGCAGCGAGTGGATAGTTTGTTAGAAAACTATTTAAATATGGACGTTAGTACACATTTTACCGCCAATCTGATTGCAGAATTAAATGATGCTTTTACAAGAAAATCCATCGAAATCGCTCAACAAGAGCTAAAAAACCAAGGCGTTATAGTTCCTTACGGCGTTAGTTTTTGCTGGCTTACACTTGGGAGTGGAGGTCGTAGAGAGCAGCTTTTGAAAACAGATCAAGATAACGCACTGATTTTTAGCAATGTAGATTCCGAACAATTGGAAGAAACAAAAGCATATTTTTTGCAATTGGCAAAAAGAGTAACCGATATTTTACATCATGGAGGTTTCGAGTATTGTATTGGTGAAATGATGGCAAGCAATCCTTCTTGGTGCTTAAATTTAGACGCTTGGAAACAACTTTTTAGAGATTGGATGAATCAACCCAGTGCAGAGTCTTTGCTAAAATACAAAATATTTTTTGATTATCGCCCTGTTTTTGGCGATGAACTTTTAGCAGAACAATTAACAGAATCCATTTTTACACACATCAAAAAAAATGGAATTTTCTTATCCTTTATGGCAAAAGATGCTATTGAAAATCCACCACCTTTGAGTTTTTTTAGAAACTTGATTGTAGAGAAAAATGGAGAACACAAAGACGAATTTAATATTAAAGCACGTGGACTTACGCCAATTGCGGATATTGTCCGTGTTTTGGTTTTGGGTGCAGGTATTACAAAGGAATCCAATACGATTAAACGCCTCGAAGCCTTAGCCGAACTTGAGCCGCATCATAAAACACTTTATGCCAATGTAATGAAGTCTTACGAAACGATTTTGAAATTTAGAGCAAAACAAGGTTTGAAAAATAAAAATTCTGGTAAATACATCAAACCCGCCGATTTGGACAAGTTAGATCGATTGCTGTTAAGACAAAGTTTCCGTCCCATAGAAGACTTGCAAAGTGTCGTAAGTGTACGATTTGCAACCATTCAATTACATTAATGAGCAAAAGCAGATAAGTTCGATGAAATAAATCAAAAGGATTATCGAAAATACTAAAATAGATGTATATACAAGTGTTTTCACCCGTTTTTCCAACTATCCTTGAATTTTCACCAATTGTACAATGATACTTACCAATGGAAAGTTTATACTTGCAAGCTACATAAAATTGTAGTAAATTTGTACTGTTAATTCAATAAAGGAATAACAATTTCCAAAGAATTAATACAGCAAAGTTTTCCTTACATTCAACCCTTAGGTTTTTTTCACCCAAACTAAAGATTTAGACTCCAAATAAACTCTTAAACTCTAAATTGAACTAATTTTCTTAATTTTCAAAAAACCTTATACCAAAAAACTTAGTTTCTTAACTCAAAAAATTCTTTTTAACACCAAGCTATCGCACTTAATCCGAAAAATTATCTTAATCCAAAAAAGTCACACACATTTTGAAGTAACCCAACTCTCTTGAACTCCTTCAAAAGACCTGAAAAAAAAATTCTGCTGCTATGAAAATAGTGGCAGTTTTTTTATTTGTATAAAAATTCAAACCTTTTTTACTATTTTGTGCCTTTAAAAAAATAATTTTTGGAATGTCAAAATACAAAACCATACAAGGTGATTCGACAGGAGAATATAGGGAAAAAGGCTCAAAATTTTTGGCTTATGCCTTTCCTATTCAGAGTGAAAATGATGTTGCACCTTATGTTGAAATCCTCCGCAAAGAACACTCTAAAGCTCGCCATTGGTGCTACGCTTGGCGTTTAGGTTTAGATAAAAATTCTTATAGAGCAAACGATGATGGAGAGCCGTCAGGAACTGCTGGACGTCCTATTTTAGGACAAATAGACAGTTTTCAATTGACAAATGTGTTGGTAATTGTAGTTCGATACTTTGGAGGAACACTACTCGGCACAACTGGACTAATACAGGCCTACAAAGAATCCACAATGGAGGCTTTTCAAAATGCTGTTATAATCGAAAAAGTCGTGAGCGATTACTATAGATGTACTTTTGATTACAGTATTATGGCAGATGTAATGAATGCTACAAAAAAATTAGGCTTAGAAATTAATAAGAAAGATTTTTCAGAATTGGCTTACATTGAAGTTTCTATTCCAATAGATAAAATTGACGCTACATTCCTTCAATTCAAGGCTTTAATTTTAAAAAAAACACTTGAAGAAGTAGCATCTATAGAACATATTGGAGGAATCCGTTGGGATTATCTTAGCACTTTATAAGATTAAGACTCTATACGGAAAGCAAAACGCTGAATATTATCAATAATATTATCCAATACAGGTGGGTAATTGACATAACGTGTTCGTCGCTCGTCATTGCCCCAAATTTTTATAGTAATTACTTTTTTCTTCGTACCATAAGTAATAGCCAAACGCAGAGGCAAAGGCAATGGTTTTTGTCTTTTTCGGTACTCGCACACTTCGTCGGTACAATCATACTCCCTATCAAAATTAAAAAAACCTTGTGCTGTTGCAAATTCACAGAATTTTTCTAACTCTTCTCTTGGAATATTCTTTTTTACCACATTCAGACCTTTTCCTTTTGTTTGAAACTCTTTAATGAGCCGCCCGTCGGTTTTGATATGAATCATATCTTTTAATACAGGGTCAATACCACCATAATAACCTCCTCCAACCAACTCTATATTGATATATGTGCTTTCTTTTTTAACGCTTGTATTTTTTTTATCCCTTAATGCGCTCATCCAATTTGGAATATTAAAAAATCTTTTTTCTTTTACAGTAACTATTGGTAATTCATTTGTTGGTTTGATGAATGGGTTTTTTTCGATGGCATTTGTAAAATGATATTGAAAATGCCCACGACTATTTGCCCTCGTAAATTCTAAAATCAATCTGTCTTCATCTACAATAACTACAGAAAAATCAATAATATCTTTAAATTGATATTGTAATCGGTCAGAGGTATAAGCCCAAACACCTTTTGATAAGTTACCATTGAGGAATTGCTCAAAAGAATAATCCGCCTTGAAATAAACATAGTAATTATAGTCTTGGTCAGCTTTGTGGATAACCATACCTGACTGAAGGTGTAACATATAGGCATACCTCCACTTAGTTTCAATCAGCTGGTTCACACCAAATTTCTGATAAAACTGCGCATTAATATTTTGAAAAAATAATATAAAAAAAAGGTTTAGGAGTAAAGATTTTCGCAAGTAGTTCATATTTGTCATTATCGAATTCTAATAGAACGACAAATGTATATAATTTATTTTCAATTATGCAAAAAAAAGAGAGATAGAAATTAATCTACCTCTCTTTTTTATATAAAAAACTTTTGTAACTACTCAGGTTATATTTAGTAAAAAAATAAATATTTTACAAAAACCCTGTATCTTGTGGCGATGAGTTTACGCAAAGAAAATATAACCCTT
>JAYWHK010000251.1:0-21225 GCA_043777755.1 Saprospiraceae bacterium | reverse complement strand
AGTCGATTGCTCAAAAAATCATAAATAACTTCCTTATAGTCAGTTATTTATAACTTTTTTCTCAACGACAAAATAATACTAATTAATTTTGAACGCCCGCTTAGCCTAAATAAAATAGTAGTTTATTAGAGTTTTATATAGAGTTTAGTCAATAGAATTAACCCAGTGAAGTAACATTCATTGGGTTTTTTACTTTTTAAATCTTACTGAAATCGTCACAGACTTACGACTAAAAAAGACTTACGACTAAAAATCCTACCAAACAATCTCATATTTCCCATTCACGGACTCAATCACCTCATTCAAATCAAAATCATTTTGTAAAAAAGCCTTGAAAAGCTGTTCTGTATCACGATAGGTTTGGGTCGTTAGCTGTAAAACAATAACCAATTCAGTAGTTTCCAAAGTATCAAAATCAGCATCATCTATCCAAGCAGACATTTTGATTGGCGCACTATTTTTTTTCTGTTGAACGATTTTAAATGATTTCCCCAAACCTGGGAAAACAATATGCAACATTGGATTACCATCTAAAGCAGGCGCAACTTCTCCATGCGCATCTTCGCACCAAAGAGCAATAGCTAACCGCCAAAACGCTTGATTTTCTTTATACAAACGCTTGCTTTTCAAAAAGTTATCAAAATAATCTAAAAATCGCATATTTTTTTTATTCTAAATTCTAAATTCTAACAAAACTACTCAAAAATCACTGTTTTGTTTCCATGAACAAAAATTGCATCATCAAAAACCAATTTTAGAGCTTTTGCCAACACTAATTTTTCGACATCACGACCAGCCTGAGCCATTTCTAAAGGTGTCATTGCATGATTCACCGACATTACATCTTGCGTAATGATAGGGCCTTCATCTAAATTGTTATTGACAAAATGAGCCGTTGCGCCAATGATTTTTACACCACGTTCAAATGCTTGACGATAAGGATTGGCACCGATAAAAGCAGGTAAAAACGAATGGTGAATGTTCACAATTTTATTTGGAAAATTATCTACAAACGAAGGCGACAAAATACGCATATATTTTGCCAAAACTAAAAAATCAGGATTGAAGGTTTTAACCAAATCAACTACTTCTTGTTCATGTGTTTCACGGGATTTTCCTTCATGCGAAATACAATAAAAAGGCAAGCCAAACTGTTTTACAAATGCTTCTAAAACACTATGATTGCCAATCACCGCCAAAATATTCGCATTTAATTCTCCAAAATGATGACGAACCAAAAGTTCCGCTAAGGCATGATGCTCTTTTGTGACCAAAATCACAACGTTTTTCTTATTCTTACTTGAAATAGAAATGTTAGCATCTTCTGGCAAAATACCACGTAAGCCATTGTAAATGCGAGCGTCATCAACCTCACCTTCAATAATGGTGCGCATAAAAAAGCGATTGCCACCTTCTTCTTGCACAAACTCGTGGTTGCTCACCACATTCAAATGATTGTGGTAAAAAACACCCGTAATTTTATGCACCAAACCTTGCTCATCTGAACAATCTATCAAGATAACCTTTTGCATAGAGCTTTAATATATAGTGAGATATTCGCTAAATTATAGAGAAATCTTAACCTTTAACATATATACGTTTTTTTTAATAAAAGGTTTTGATTTAATTTAATGGTGCAATATTATTTGAGAAAAGTATATGATTTTACTATTTCAATAACGTTACATCGCCTTTAAAAACCTGCTCCGTTCCGTCTTTGAATAAGATAAGTGCTTGATAAACAAAGACTCCACCGCTAAAACTACCTCCGTTCCAGCCTTCGGCTTCTATGTTGGGTTGAAAATTTCGCTTTTCAAAAACTTGACTGCCCCATTTGTCATAAATCTGAAAAGACAAAATTTCACTTACATCTTCGGCATTAGCGAAAATGGTAAAGGAGTCATTTTTATCGTCTTCATTAGGCGAAAAGGAATTGGGAATGTAAACAGGGAAACGTTTATTGACCTTTACAAACACCGAAGTACTCGCTTCGCAGCCTTTGTCATCAGTCGCTCGAAGTTGATACAAAACGTTTTCGTTGGGCGAAATGCCTATCAAAGTTGGCGAATATTCTTTGAAAAAACCTTCTTTAGTATTCCATAAGTAATTGAGGTTGTTCTTGTTAGCTAAAATTTTGAGCGTATCCACGCCGCCATAATTCAATCGAATCGTATCCAATTTGCTAATACTGACGATGATTTGTTGCGGCTCAAAAACACGTGCAGTATCGTGCGTAAAACAGCCGTCAATGCTTTTCGCTGCCAAAATATAAGTACCTTTTTGTAAGGGTTCGTAGCGATTTACACCAGATTGTGCATATTTATTTTTATTGGAAATAACGCTTAAAAAATCTGTACTGTCTTTGGTCGTTATCGAAATAACAGCATCGCCTTTGCCATAACAACTGATGTGTTGCACTTGATGTGCTATGCTCGGTACTTGCTTGACATAAGTGTTTTTTGTAATCGTATCGCTACAAATTCCGTTGCTGACGACTTGGCGTAAAAAGTACTTTCCACCCGTTTTAATACCAATATTTGGCATTTTTTCATCGCTCAAAAATCCGTTGCTCATCGCATATTGATAAGCAACTGCGCCTTTTGATAAATCATTGATTATCAAAGTGATAGGCGGACAAGCTAAGTTGTTTTGTATCTCAAAATTTGCTTTTGGAGAGTCTTTTACTAAGATTTGTTTTGTGATAGAATCTCGGCAACCGTTGGCATCTGTCAAGATTAATTTTGGTTTGAAAAGTCCAGGCTGATTGTATCGAAATGTGCAAATAGATTTGTCACTGACATTTCCGTCGCCAGAATAAAATTCGTAATCAATACCCGTAGTCGTTGATTTCAAAACAACAGGCGCAAATTGACAAGGCGAAGGCGCAACTTCAAAATCAACAAGTGGCAAGGCAAAAACAGTAATTGTCTTGCTCGTCGTCGCTACACAACCTTCTTGGTTGTAAGCCGTTGCACTAACGGTGTAATCTCCACTATTTTTATATAAATGCTTAGAAATGAATAAATTAGAACTATCATTATCGCCATAAAACAACTTGACACTCAGACCATTGCCGCCTATTTTTACCTCCAAAACATCATTTTTGCATATTGGATCATTCGTCGTCAAAGTAACTTCGGGCAAGGCTAAAACCTTAATCAAAAACTCAGAAGTATCAAATCCACAACCTAAGACTTTTTGAATAATTTTATACGTTCCAGCTTTGGCGTAAGCATGAGAAAAAGTAGCACTTTGGTAAAAATTTCCGTCGCCCATATCAAATTGAAAAGGCGCATTTGGCGTTGCTAAACTATTGATTTTCAATGAATTATTTTCACATACTTTATTATCGCTTACGCTAAAAAAGGCTTTTACATCTGTTGGATTTATCAAAATATTTTGCTTTGTAGAGTCCGAGCCGCAAGAATTTTTGGCAATGAGCCAATACGTGTATGTTACTGGATTTTTGTCTGCAAAAAGCGTCAAAGTATCTAATACTTTTTTATCACTGACAAAACCATTAAGGGCTTTCCAAATAAAATCCATGGCATTTTTGGAACTATTTTGAATAAAAATTTTTTCGCCCGAACAGTATTTAGGAAGTTGCGTTCCTATTATCGCATCAGGTAATGCTTTGATTTTCAGCGTTTTAGTTAATTCGCTACTCGAACAACCGTTTGAGATTTTTAAATTAAAAGTCAGCGAAGAATCTTTTTCAACGGCATAAAGCAAACCTTGAGGAGCGATGTCAGTGCTGCTGATTACGGTATTTCCCACTCGCCACTCATAAGTCAAACTCGTCCCTTTTGAATTGTTTTTAAGATTAATCGCAACGCCTTCGCAAATTTCGTCAGGCAAATCAAACGCAGCAAACGCAGGAGCTTCAACTGCAATTTGTTTAGAAAACGTAGTATCACAACCACCAAACGAACCTTTAATCGTAACAGTATAAGTGCCTTCTTTGGCGTATTCATGGGTTACGCTTCCTTTTTCGTTGGAGTTTTGGCTGTCGCCAAAATCCCAATAAATGTTTGATATTGAGCCAATTACGATTGGTTTGAATGTAATTTTAGTGCTTTCACAATCACTGACCTCAAACGTTACATTAGGCGCAAAAACTTCTATTTCGATAGAATCTTGTGCTACGCAAATGGAGTTCGGAATATTGTACGTGTAACTGATTTGATGTTTGCCTTTTCCTGCCGTTTTGGGCGTAAAAATACCACTTGCGACTGTTCCATTGCCTTGAAAAGTACCACCTTGCGGCGTAGCCGTAAAGGTCAGCGCAGCACTATTGATACAAGCCGTCGAAGGTGCATTTAGCGTTGCTTTATCATCAATGACGCTAATAAAAAAAGTGTCGGGAATAGTGCAGCCTGTTATGTCTTTGGCAATGATGATGTTTTGTCCAATATTCGCTTTTGACGGGTCAAAAATACTGGAAATAGGATTGCCATTCAGTAACCAAGTTGCAGAATTAACACTTGATTTTAAGGTGAAATTTTGGGCAGAAGCGCAAACTTGTTTGGGTAAATTATTGTCAATTATTATTTTTTGCAACAGTAAAACTGTAAAACTATCCTTCAACACTTGCTTTCCACAATTACCTGAAAATGTGGCAATTACGAAGTGTTTTTTAGCGGAAGCTGGTATCGTAATTGGGAATTTTGAATTGTCAATTACTGTCCCGTCAAGTTCATAAGTGGCATTAGGATTAAAGTCTTGTGGCTTGTAACTAAGCGAATTACAGACATCAAGTTGATGCGGCAAGGTCAGTTTTATATCGTCAATGACTGTGATTTTCACACTTGCTTTTTGCTCGCAAGAGCCTGAGCCTCGTGTATATGTGAGCGTAAAAGTGCCTACGCTTTGAGGATTAAAAAAGGTTTTTGTACCAACTTTTTCAAGATAGATAGAACCCGTCCAATTTCCGCCCAATGGCGTTACCAAAAGCTCTAATTTGCTTGTACCCAAGCAAATAGTCGTATCTTTTATTTGCAAAACAACTGGTTCTAAGAGCAGAACTGTAAAACTATCTTTTAAAATTTGTTTTCCACAATTACCTGAAAATGTGGCAATTACAAAGTGTTTTTTAGTGGAAGCGAGAATTATAATTGGAAAGGCTGCGTTATTAATTACTGTTCCGTCAAGCTCATAAGTGGCATTTGGATTAAAGCCTTGTGGCTTATAACTAAGCGAATTACAGACATCAGGTTGATGCGGCAAGGTCAGTTTTACATCATCAATAACCGTAATTTTGATGCTTGCTTTTTGCTCGCAAGAGCCTGAACCACGGGTATAAGTGAGCGTAAAAGTGCCTACGCTTTGAGGATTAAAAAAGGTTTTTGTACCTACTTTTTCAAGATAGATAGAACCTGTCCAAGTGCCGCCCGCGGGACTTGCCAAAAGTTCTATTTTTGCTGTACCTAAGCAAAGAGTAGTGTCTTTAGTTGGCATTTTTATCGTGATTGCTTCGGGCTGTATTACTTCAAATTCATCTACTTCTTCTTGGCTACCACACTCGTTGTCAAGGGTTGCTTTTATGCTGTATTTTCCTACGGAAAGCTGCATTGGAAAACTCGTTTGAAGCTGTCCATTTATGTAATATTTTGCTTTTGAATTGAAAGGTAAAGGGCTGTAAGATAATGATTTACAAGCATCTGCTTGTGCGAAAAGCTGTAAATTGTCCGCAGCGATGACTGTAATATTTTTAGCAACCGTACTTGGTTTATTGCACTCATTATCCACCGTTAATTTTAGAGTATAATTGCCAGGCTGGGAAAAAACGATGTAAGGAATGGGCGAATTTTTATTGGTATTTTTTGAAAAAACATAACCAAATGAAGGGGTCAAATCCCAAGTGTATTTGGTGGCATTTTCAGAAGTTATGCCATTGATTTTGACCAATCCACCACCACCAAGGCAGACTTTCAGAGGGTCAGTTAAAGGCATTACGAAGCCGCTATCCGCTACGATTTTCGTCAAAGGGTCACCATAAGTCGTGATTGTTTGTTGCGACGAAGCAATGCCGCACTCATTTTCGGTCGTTAATTTTATGGTATAAGTTCCTTTTTGTTTATAGGTATGAATGCCTTTGTCGTCTATTGGGCTGCTGTCTCCATAATCCCATTTTATCGTCCAAGTATGGTTGAAAGGCGGACACGAAGGCCAACTATTTGGATTGTTCGGGTCATAGATTTTGAAGATAATAGATTTGTCTTTGCAAATTGGCGAAGGTCCGCTGAAAGTAGCTATTGGTTTATTTTTAAAAGAAAAAAAGAACGCATTATTGGCAGGAATGCCAGTTGTCTTGTAAGAAAGCAATTTTACAGTATATTCTTTGGATTCGGTACAAGTATTGTAAAATCCATTCAAATTGTAAGTATGTTTCACTTGAATTGGTTGGGGCGTAGTGCCAAGTATTGTCGTTTTGGAAGTGCCATCGCCCCAGTCTATTTCAAATTTTTGCCATGTTGGATTGGTAGGGTCAATCTTGATTTCGACGCAAATCTCTTGATTGTTAGACGTTGTACATATATATTGCGAACCGCTACAAATGGCGATAGTCGGATTTTGGGCAAAGATAGCTTGTGTAAAAACAAGGAAAAATGAAAGGTGTAAGAAGTGTTTGAACATAAGGAAAATTGGAAAGTAAATTTTGAAAAAAAGAAAAGTATAGCGTGTTTTGTACTGTTTGTAAAATTGATAAGTTAAGATAATCAAGCCTCGCTCATTTGGAAAAGAGCAAGGCTTGAGAGTGTCGTTTACGATAAAGAACTAAAATTTATAATATTTAGTCCAATTGAGCATTTTTGTGGTGAATAATTTGAGTTCCACCACAAAAATTACAGCGAGAGGTAAATGCCTCTACTATTGCGCCTTGCGGATTATTTGGAAAAGAGAGTTTTGTAAGCTCTGCAATGGGACTTAGAGCCTCTGTAAATCCACAATTTTCACAAGGTTTTACGAACTAGTCCAATCTATCTTTGATGTATTCTGGCAAAACTCGAACAGGATGCTTACCGCCAGTTTCAATTTTAAAAATAATTTTACTATGTATGTTCAGCGTTGAAAGTTGTTGAGGTTGATTTAGCAAGATTCCTTCAAAATAAGATTTTGAATGTCCCGTAACTTTAACCCAAATTAATTCTAATTGACGTTTCGTAATTCGAACATCGCCTTCGTGCACAATAACTAGTATGTCATCAGGATATTCTTCATGGAACTTTGCATTTAAAGAAGGATTATTTCTCCAACTATAATCGGCAATGAAAGTTAATGGCTCATTGGAGGAGCTTGGAGGACATTTTTCCTCTTTTTTAAGGTAATTTTTAAAAAAATCAAACATTATTTACTTGTTTTAAGTGGTTTTAACAAAAATATTGATAATTTATTTTTTTATTAAATTTTTTTTCAATTTAAGGTAACAAATTGAGAAAAGCTGCTTAATATTTATTAAATGATGATTAGAAAAATTCTACAAAATTAAGAAAATAAAGCTGATACTAAAAATAAATATTGAGTTATATTCTGAAAAAAATTGCCAAGCCTCGCTAAGAAAAACGAGGCTTGAGCAATTACTAAAATTATTGTTTAATTATTTTTTTTATCAAAGTATTTCCATCACTCATTTTTATTTTCAAAAAATAAGTTTGATTACTAAAATTTTGAAAATCAATGCCTTGTAAAATATCTTTTTCAATAAAAAGCAACTTTCCAAGAGCATCAAAAATGCTGACGGATTCGATTTTTCCAGTATTTGTGAAAAATATTTTTTCTAAAAAAGGATTAGGAAAAACGATAATATCATTTTCTATATCCTTGTCATTGGTAGCTACACCACAATTTTTCACATTAACTTCAATCGTAAAAGGTATTGATTTACAGCCTTTTGTATCAGTTCCTATGACAGCGTAAGTAATTTTGCCTTCTTTTGTAGGTTTCGCTTTGACATTTGCACCAGTTTTATCCGCTAATCCACCGTCCGCATTACTCGACCAATCGTAGGTTGCTGCGCCAATCGCAATCAGTGAAATATTATCGCCCAAACAAGGATTTGTATTGGTTGCTACAGCATTGATAGAAGGTAGAGGCGTACCTGTTATTGTTATGGTATTTTTATTAGTACAGCCATTAGCATCTTTTCCTGTAACATTGAATGTGTTTTGACCAGCTGAAATCGTTGCATTTACTTGTGAACCAATTGCTTGCGACAATCCTGTACCTGTCCAAGTGTAGGTCGTTGCGCCTGCGGCTAATAGGATTATTTTTGTTTTTTCGCAAGCGTCAGCGTTTGCACTACTTGTAACCGATACTTGAGGTACTGCCAAAACATTCAGCTGAATATCTTTTGTTGCTTTACAATTGTTAGTGCTTGTTGCAGTCACAGTATATAAATTGGGTGATGTGATATTATCGAGCGTAATAGAAGGTGTATTGTTGCCATTAGACCAAAGGTATTTATCGCCGCCCGAAGCAACGAATGTTGTAGAATTGCCTTTGCAAACATCAGTATTTCCAGTAATGGTAATACTTGGAGCAGGACTTGATGTTATTACAATAGGATTGGAACTTGGACTACTGCCTGCCACATTTTTGACAACAACCGTGTATGTGCCAGCTGTTGTGACATCAATACTTTTTGTAGTTTTGCCATTCGACCACAAGTATTCATTGAAACCGTCAGGTGCTTTGAGTGTAACACTTTCATTTGGGCACAGTTTGGTTTTACCAACCACCGTTATCAATGGTGCAGCAGGAGGTGCGAGTGGTGTTATATCGTAATGAGTTGAGGTGTAGGTAACTGTTGTTCCGTCTTTAGTTTCTTTTGTTGTTGAAAAAATTCTACGATTTTCCACGTCATACCAAGTATAGTTCACTTTTTGGTAAGTAGTACTCACAAAAACACCACGACTAATATAATTTGTGAGCGTTTTTACTCGAAGTACATTATTGAAAGTGCCATTAAACGTTTTTAAAGTTCCATATCCATCTGCAATAATTGAAACCCGACCTGTATCAATAAAAACATCTGCACCAAATTCAGCGATGCTAATGTATTGCTTATTTTTTACCGAATCTTGATACGTAAAAGGAAATTTCATAAGGAGGTTGAAATTCGTTATTTTGAAGGGCGTTCCAAAATAATTACCTTGAAAACCCAAATCGTATATGCCTAAGCTATTCCTTTGGTCATGCGCTGTAAAGGTAAATCCACCATCATAATAGTAGGAATGGGTTGCAGTGTTGTAAGAACCAGTCGTTGGAGAATTGACCCATGTGTAATCCTCAAAAACATAATTAAAACCTGAAAGCGTTGTAAAATCCCATGTTTTATTTGCGCCTGCTGCACCTGGATTAACTACAACATTGCCAAGTGAGTAATAGTTTGCACTAAAAGTAGTATTCGGGATAGAAGGTGTTACTGACTTTGCGTATGTCAGTGTTGGGATTTGCCCATGTATTACAAATGTAATAAAGTTGAAAAAAAAGATAAAAGTGGATAATTTTTTCATTTTTTGAATGTGTTTGAAAAGTTTAGTGGAAAGTAAAGAAAGCCTTTTTTTAAAGGCTTTCTCTACTAATTTTTTTAGTCAATCTTAATCAAATGCTTTGACTATTTGGCTAAGGCTGTACTTTAACATAAGGCATCTTTTTACTTGAATTTCGCATTAGGGCATCTACGATTGCCGCAGGGCTACTTGCAATACCGCCAGACATTTTATGATTGTAGTTGAAAAGAAGTTTTTCAGAATCGTTGATACTGAGGTCAATCGTGACGTTTTTATTAGGTATGAATGCACCTGTCAAAAAAACAAGCCCAACAGAAGCGCCATCACCCATCATTTTTATAGAAGATATATTACTCGTAATGACACCATCTACGCCCAATGCCTTGCAAAGCTCTGAAGAGGTAATTGGGTTTTCTGTATAATCCATTTTTTTCAATTTAGCATTGGTAATATCTGTTTCTTGTACATCAACAGTCATTTTACCTTGGCGTTTTCTTTTGAGTATCCAAGCATAAATTTCTTTTTGATAACTCAACGACTCAGCCTCTTGTTGAATTTTGACTGCTGCTACGTCTTGATTTTTGCCGCCAGAGATACTTACTTTGGGTGGTACGATGGCAATAATTTTGTGGGTTGCTGCTTTTTGTTGAGCATCTGGGCTATAATAGATTTTTGCACAACTGCTTAAAAGTACTGTTGCAAACAACATTAAAAAAGTGAATTTTTGAAAAATTTTAAACATAATGAATTGATTTTGAAATAAAAAAAATGAAATATTGAGTTGTATCATAAATATAAATACTATTTTACTTTTATAAAATATAATTCATACTTTTGCTTCATTATTTTAGCCATTAGAATTAATAAAAATATCCTTTTTGTAGTGGAGTTATCCCAATAATCTAATGCCTAAAAGTATATGACCAAAACAGAAATACTGTCACTCAAAAAAATAAAATAAATTTTATGAAATACTTATTAATCATCTTAACTATCACATTATCAAATAGTTGTGTAGCGCAAAAATTTTCAAATTTAATTTCAGAAATGGAAAAATTGGAAAAAATCGAAGCGTATTCCAACGCACTAGAAGTTGGAGCAAAGGCTTGGAAAATGGCAAAATCAGATAAAATAAAACAAATTATTCTTATTGCTAAAATCGCTGACATAACTTATCAAAGCACTTCTGAATATGAAAGGGTAGATAGTCTTACTACTTTTGGAATATCGTTATGTGGGCAAAAAGAACAAAAACTGAAAACAAAATCAAGCTATGTCCAATTATTGATTACCAATGCACTTGCCAATTCTAATTTAGGAAATACAGATAAAACAGAACGTTCGTTAGCAAAAGCATTTGAACATTGCGAAAAAAAATCTTACAGTGAAGCCTTATGTTTTTCAGCAAAAGGGTTTATTTTTTATTCAAACAACAACTACCCTGAAGCATTAAAATATTTAGAAATTAGCAAAAGTATTTTTTTAAATAATAATGTAGAAAACTTGGCTCTCATAGAAGTCTTAGTCTTGCGGGGTAGAATATTGAGTGGTATCGGAGAGAAAAAGAAAGCAAAAGTCGTATTAGAACAGGCACTAAGCATTACTGAAAAAATTTGTAGCGTAAAGTCACAAATAAAATCGGTTGTTATCAATCAATTAGGAATCTTGATGAAAGAAGAAGGTAACATCAGTAAAGCATTAGAATATCTTAAAGTGTCAAATCAAATGTCAAGGGATCATAATGAGTACGACTACCTTATTGGCTTAAAAAATATTGCTATTATCTATTTACTTGAAACCAATGAAATAGATAGTACAATTCATTATATTAATCAGTTCAAAAGCTGTACAAAAGGTTTAAAGGACAGTATGTTTTTAGTAAAAAGCCATATTAACACCTTAGAATTAGACGTGCTTTTCTCTCATTTTTGTGGAGATTATGAAAACGCTATCCTATACTCCACTAATCTGATTGATTTTTTAGAAAAAGAAAAACTTATTGATAAAAACCTTGAAAAGTATATTGATGCGTTGAATAATATTTCAAGTGTCTACTATATGCAAAAAAACTTTGACGAAGGAATAAAATATGTAGAAAAGGCATTGATTTTTCAAAAAAAATCTAATATGACAGATAATGAGGTTACACTTTTGGGAAATATTAGCTATGGTCTAAGTGGGAAGAAAGAGTATAAAAAAAGTTTGGCTATACATGAAAAAGTTATTGCACTATCAGAAAGTATTTATGGAAAAACAAGCAACACTCACAAACGATATTTGGCAGAACAAGGAGTTGATTTATTTAGAATTGGAAAATATAAAGAAGCTATTGATTTAATTGAAGATGCCTTAAAAACAACCAATAGACTTTTTGGTGACAAAAACTATCGCTCAACTGTTTATTTAGGTAATTTAATTGCAGTGAGTAGAATTACCAAAAATGAAGAAGAAACCAAAACATTGCTTTCTCAATTACACCATTCTTTAGCTGCCATATTCGTTCAATCGCTACCATTATTGAATGAACGCACAAAAATTAAATTTGTTAAAAAATACGATAATGCTTCTTTTATCTTTTCCACCGCACTGGACGCACCACAATCGCCAGAGCTATCTTCAATCGCCTACGACCATGCCTTACTCACAAAAGGCATTGTGTCTGCCTACACGCAAGCGTGGAAACAACAACTCGAAAACACCAAAGACAAGCAACTTAAAACACTCTATGACAATTGGTTAGAAAATAAACAGTATATTTCAAAGCAGTATGAAGTCGAAATAGTACAGCGCAATTCAAAAATAGATAGTATCGCAGCACATACAGAAAATTTGGAAAGCCAATTGTCGCAACAATCCGCAGCCTTCCGTACTGCCAATGAGCAAGTAAATTGGCAACAAATACAAGCAACATTAGGCGAAAAAGAAGCTGCCATAGAGTTTATTCATTTTCAATACCACAATGGTTTTGATCGGACCGATAGCGTAATGTATGCGGCTATGATTTTGAAAAAAGGACTAATTTCGCCCATTTTAGTACCCCTTTTTGAAGAAAAAACGTTGGATAAAATGTTGCCCGATAGTTTAGATAAGCAAAAAAAGACATACAGCTATTTTCCCAACGAAAATTATGAGATGATTTGGCAGCCCTTAGAACCATTTTTGAAAGATATTGAGCATATTTATTATGCACCAAGTGGAAAATTAGAGTTGATTTCGTTTGATGCACTTGCGTACAAAGAACGCCAGTATTTGACCCAACGCTATAACACTTTTCGCCGTTTGCGGAGTACGAGGGAATTGCACTTTGGTTTGACCAACAATGATTTACAAGTAAAAAATGCCTTGTGTCTGAGCGATGTAGTGTATGATGAAAACAACAAAAATATCACAAGTGCTATGAAAGAAAGCGAAAAACCTACGTGTGGTTTTGCTTATTTGGGCGAAACAGGACAGCGCAATTTTGCTGTCTTAGACAGCCTTACTGATTTTTATAAAGTAAAAAATCTTAATCAAAAACAAGCCAACGCCAATGAAAGCTATTGGAAAAAAACAGTAGGTAAAGAAACTGGTGCTCCCGATGCACTCTTGTTTTATACACATGGATTTTATCAAGAAAAACCAACTTTTAGTGTGCGTTGCGCTTTATTGGGCATAAAAGAGCCGTTGTTTCGCTCAGGTTTGATATTGGCAAATGGCAATGCAGCTTGGTGCAGCAATGGTCAAAACATTAGCTCAAAAGAAGATAATATTTTGACTGCCTACGAAATTGCTAACATGGATTTGAGCGACACTAAATTAGTTATTTTAGCCGCTTGTCAGTCAGGAAAAGGCGATTTGCAAGGCAGCGAAGGCATCATTGGCTTACAGCGTTCCTTCAAAATTGCAGGCGCAAAAAATCTGTTGGTAGCCCTTCGTGACGTAGATGCGACTTACGCTAACTTTTTTATCACCCGTTTTTACCAAAAAATCTTAACTGGACAATCACCTCACAAGGCTTATCATAGCACCTTACAAGAGGCAATAGAAAGCGACCAATTTGGTCCAAATGTGTGGAGTGCTTTTGTATTGGTGGAGTAATTTTTTCTTAAAAACCAACTTTTTCTAATACCTCTTTCACTTCGTTGCTTTTCTTTTTTATACCTTGTAAAAATTTAATAGCTTTTTGATTTTCTTTCTTTTTTATGGCGACCAAAGCCAAAAGAAAAAAGGTGTCGTCGTTTTTTTCTGTTTGAGCGAGGAGCAATTCTTCCGCCTCATTGTATTGACCTTTTTTTAGAAAAGTAGCTGCGGATTTTTCGTTTTCACTGCCCATGACTTCCATATTCATATCTTTCAATTCATCTTTACAAAAATCATTCAGTACAATATCTGTAGCATTTTCATCAAAAAGAGGATTCGTGCTTGCAAGACGTTCTTCTTTCAGATTTCCTCGTTTGACTTTATGCTTTTCTACTTGATTATCTGATTTTATTTTTCCTACAACCTCCTCTTTATCAATCTTTTGTAATGGAACAATAGGCGTTTCTGTTTTTATAGTATCAATAAAAATTGGATTGATTACTACCTCATTCTCAATTGATTGCTTACCCATATTCCAATACCCAAACATAATCAACCCAGCTATCGAAGCCGCCATGGCATAAGGCATAATTCGACGGTATAACGGAATTATTTTTGCTTGGTGTGCCTGTTTTTCTTCCTCAGAAGCAAGTGCCACTTTTTTTCGTTCTCGCAACGCCAACGCCTTTTGACGTATCTGTTCATACTCGAATTGCGCTGCTATTGCAGTGTCTTGCGCCAGTTCTGTTTCTTTGAACTCGTGCAATGCTGATGCTTTTTGTCTAATCGCTTCATATTCAAATTGTTGTCGGATAGCTTGCTCTTGGGCGAGTGCTTTTTGCAGTGCTTCGTCTGTGGTCAAAGCCTGTTCAAAACGTATCGCATCAGCATCACTAAGATCCTTATCTAAATATTCACTGATGTATTCTATATAGTTCATTCTAATTGAATTATTTTGGTTAAAAAAGGGCAGTTTGGCTTGTTAAAAATACCCATTTTTTTCTAAATTTGCTTTAAATTCTTCAGAGCACTCTCTTTTTCTACGATTTACTCCGCCACGTGTATTGTAAGCAGGAAATTCATCGCTGTCTGCAATTTGTTGGTCTTTCAACTTTTTCTCGTAAGAAGCATTGAGCAATCCTTTACAAGCGGTACAAAGCGCATTAAATGCACTCCAAAACAGCCCACTTTTTTCGCCATAATCAATAAAATCATGTTCCCAATCATTATCAATCATTTCGCTGTCTTCTTTATGTTCAACAAACGCTAAACCACGCTTGCGCTTATATTCTTTAATTTTATTATGAGCAATGCTATAAGCATACGAAGACGGTTTATTTCCTACAAATTTATACTTTCCATTTCTTATATTCGCCAAGCACAATACATAGCTATCAATAAAAATTTGATCTGCCTCTATTTCATTGATGTCTTCCCGATGACACAAAGTCATTATTTGCGACAAAGTAAGGTCATAGAATTTACTTTCAGCTTCTTCATTTGCTTGAAGCAATCCATTGTACCATTTTTGTGCGGTATATTCTCTCATGTAGTATATGCTATTTTTTGAAGAAGTGTAATAGAAGTATTCATTTTTTTGCAAAAATAAAATTAGAATATGACAATCTCAGTTTTCTTGTAAAAAAAGTAATATTTTGTAAAATTATTTTAGTTGCTATACTTTAACATTTTGCTAATTTTTTTATACAATAAAAAAATTAAAAATTGTATATTCTTAATTTTTTATTTTGATAATTTATATTTAATAAAAATTTTATTTTTACTAAAATATTTACCATGTTGCAAATTTGAAATCAACGTTTTGAGGATATTCGTTTAAGTCGATAAAAGTAATACATTTGATAGGAGAAGAGGTCAAGTGTTTTTTTAATTATTAGCGAAATGCAAGTTATCAAATAAATAAATTTCAGATACGTAGAGAATAAATCAATACAACCGTGTGTTAAAAATAAGTTAAAAGAGAAAATTTCAAAAATGTGGCAAAAATTACATAAAGTATTGACTTTCAAGTGTTAAAAACAAAATAAAAATGCTACTTTTAAGTTAAAATAAGAATTTTTTTTAATGTTTATGAAAAAAATAAAGCACAAAATTTTAATATTTTAAAAAAACAATCTATCATTGCATCAAATTTATATTTATAAAAAAATTCATTAACTAAATCTTTAATTTAAATCTTCTGATTTATGAGCCAACCTACTACTAAAGCTGCTAACTCGTCAGCTGCTCCAAAAGCGAGCGGATTGCCAATCGCTTCAATCGTAATTCCATTATGTTTGGTTTGCGGTTACATCATCTGGAAATTCATCATGGGTAATCCTGACAACTTTGAAGGCGGAGATGCCCTAAAAGGTCACCCAAAACAAGGTAATGTATTGGGTATTATCTACAAAGGTGGTTTCATCGTACCATTACTAATGGCATTCTTCATGATTGTTGTTATTTTCTCAATCGAGCGTTTCATTACATTGGCTAAGGCTAATGGTTCTGGTCGTATCGAAGATTTTGTTCGTCGTATTAAGTTTAACCTTGAAAAAGGTGATGTGAACGCAGCAATCTCTGAGTGTGACAAGCAAAAAGGTTCTGTTGCAAACGTTGTTCGTGCTGTATTGAGCAAGTACAAAGAGTGTGAAGTGGACACTGCAATGGACAAAGAGCAAAAAATCACTGCTATCCGTCAAGAAGTAGAAGAAGCTACAGCTTTGGAACTTCCAATGTTGGAAAAGAACTTGCCTATCTTGGCTACATTAACTTCTGTTGGTACATTGACTGCACTTTTGGGTACAGTATTGGGTATGATCAAGGCGTTCTCGGCACTTGCTACGGCAGGTTCTCCTGATGCTGTTGCTTTATCTACGGGTATCTCTGAAGCCTTAATTAATACCGCTTTAGGTATTGCAACATCAGTTGTGGCGATGATTATGTACAACTACTTTACTTCTCGTATTGATGGTATGACATATTCAATCGACGAAGCTGGTTTCTCTATCGCTAATACTTTTGCTGCTCGCAACAAGTAATACCTATCTTAAATCCTTTCCTTTGGAAAGGGCTTTAATGTTATTGAAGATACGATAGTTTTTTCAATCATTAGAAATTATGATAAAAACTTAGTTATGTGAGAGATTAAAACGAAGTTTTAATACAATTAGTGAAATTTAGATTTAATTGTTAAGTAGCAATTAGTGAAAATTCGATTAATTAGATAAAATTCGTGATTAAATAAAATACACTAAGTCTTTACAAATTATGAAAATTTTTTCAAAAAATATTTTTGTATAAAATGCTCATAATCAATATCTTAAAAAATATTTTTTTAAAAAGAAAAAAAAAGTTAGTTGGCTCTTATGCATTTTGTATGCAGTTTGCATCTTTAATGTATAAGCAAAGATAAGTTAATCATAAAGTTGATTAAGTTGGAAATGCTTTTATAGAATTCTATTTTAAGTGAAGGAAAAAAGTAATTATGGTAGCTTTGAGGTGTAGCTGATTTGTCAGTACTTTTACATTTTGAATTTATTTTTTTTACATTTTGACTTTCAATAAGTCCGTACAACTTAATCAACTCTAAATGAAAAAATACTAATTTTGAAATATACCAAATCACTTATATACGTGATTTTTACATTTTAAATTTTGCGGTTTTACATTTTGACTTTTAATTCAACTAATTTAACCTAATTACGATATGCCTAAGGTTAAAATGAAAAGAAGTAGCACATTTGTCGATATGACAGCGATGTGCGACGTAGCTTTCTTGCTTTTGACTTTCTTTATATTGACTTCTAAGTTTCGTCCACAAGACCCGATGCAGATTGAAATGCCAGGTTCTGTTTCCAATCGCAAGATTGTAAATACTGACCTTCAAACTGTAACCGTTGCAAAAGATGGACGTGTATTTTGGGGAACTGACAACCAAGATGTTCGTGAGAAATCACTTGAATTCATGCGCACTCAGTATCCTTCAGTACAATTTAGTGCAGAAGACATTAAGAAATTCAAAACAATAGAATCCTTCGGCGTTGGCTTCCAAGATTTGCCAAAAATCTTAAATGGAACAATGGCTAACGACGATAAATCTTCTGGTATTCCAGTAGATTCTTTGACAAGCAAATTCAAACGCAACGAATTAGCCGATTGGTTAAAGAGCTGCCGTAATGCGCACTTGAAAGTAACCGAAGCTAAGAAAATCAAAGCTGGTGAAACTTTCTCTATGGCAAATTACGATTGGATTCGTTTGGCACTTAAAGGTGACGGTGTTACCGAATATCCGAAAGTAGATTTGATTTTGAACACACTAAAAGATTGCGCAATCAACAAGTTTGACTTGGTGACAAACCTCAAAGGTGGTGAAAGTGCGTCTAAAGGTGCAGGATCAGGTGGACATTAAACCTTTTTTATTAAACCCTTTTTTAAATACCATAAACAATGGCAGAAATATCACAAGACTCCGGTGGGAAAGGTGGGAAAAAACGGTCGAAAAAGTTGTCCACAAGAATTGACATGACACCCATGGTGGATTTGGGATTCTTATTGATTACTTTCTTCGTACTCGTTACTACATTCTCTACGCCTTCTGCAATGGACTTAAAAATCCCTGCAAAAGATAAAGATACGCCTAAGGATCAGCCTGTTGTAAAAGAATCAAAAGTTTTACAATTGGTACTCGGACCAGAAAACAAATTGTACTGGTTTCGTGGAGCAAAAGACCCTAAAGTAGATTCTATTGATTTCTCACAATCTTCTAACTTACAACCCGTAATCAAAGAAGTACGTCAGAAAATTAGAAACAAATGGGGTTCAGATTCAGTGATGATTGTTCTTATCAAACCAATGAAACAATCTAACTACAAAAACTTAGTAGATGTATTAGATGAAATGTCTATCAATAAAGTAAAAATTTACACATTGATGGACTTCAAACTTCCAGTAGATTCAGTGTCGCTCTATAAAGGTCGTCGTGAAGGTGCAGGTGCTACATCTGACTTAGAAAATGAAGCAACTAATTAAAAATTTTTAAATTTTCCGACACATGGAACCGCAAAAAGTATTAAATACGGATTTGCTTGACATTATTTTTGAAGGTCGTAACAAAGCTTATGGTGCGTACAATCTTCGTAGAATTTATGAAAAGCACGTTCTTAGGGCTTTGATTATTGGCGCAAGTGCTATCATGTTGGCATTCGCAGCACCGATTATCTATTCAAAGATTGCAGGTGCGCTTTTGAAAGCACAGCAGGAAAAGGTACAGGAGGTAAATCTTGCGGACATTGAAATGCCAATAGATGCGCCACCGCCACCGCCGCCACCGCCACCGCCTAATGAACCGCCACCGCCACCTAAAAATACTATCCAATATGTACCACCAAAGGTAGAGGAGGATAAAAAAGTAGTGGAGGAAACACCACCACCAGCGAATGACGACATCAAAGAAGATATTGCTGTCAAAACGATGGAAGGTACAAATGAGGTGAAAGTTCAAGAAGCACCAGTGGGCGAAGCTCCAAAAGAGGAAGTAAAAGAAGCACCAGTTGAAGACAACAGCGTTACTGAAAATGCTGCGGTTGAACAACCTGCTGAATTTCCAGGTGGACAGACTGAATTGATGAAGTGGTTGAGTTCTAATGTGAAATATCCTGCTATCGCTCGTGAAAATAACATTCAAGGTCGTGTCGTAGTGAAGTTTATCGTTGAAAAAGATGGTAGCATTAGTAACGTAACTGTTTTGAAAAAAATTCACGAACTTTTAGATGCTGAAGCTGTCCGTTTGACAAAGGGAATGCCATCTTGGAAAGCTGGTAAACAAGGAGGTAAGAGCGTACGTTGTTACTTTACGTTGCCAGTTAGCTTCAAATTGGAAGGCTAATCCATAAATGATTGTTAAATCATTTTTACTATAAAAACCTTCGAGTGTTAATTCACTCGAAGGTTTTTTGTTTTTTCTCAAACTTAACATATACTTAATATTGAATTTACATTGGGTTAAAATAAAAACCTCAACTTTGCATTGTTTTTAAAAACGCGACAATTAAAACTACATTTTTTAAAATAAAATTCTCTATTTTGTATTAAATTATCGTTTTTTTGATATTTAATTTGGTTTTAGAACTACCAATTCTAATTGAAAACCAAATTTATTCTCAATAAAATTGCTAATTTGGAAAATATTTGACGCAATACTATCTTCAATATAGAGAATTTTTACAAAACCAATAGTGTTTTACTTACCGAACATTATGAAAAAAACGCTTGTATTTTTTTGCAGTATTTTCACTGCACTGATTTTGAATGCTCAAATCACAACAACTTCTAAACAAGATTCTCTTGTAAAACCAACAACTTCTACCAAACCTTGGTACGAATCTTTTTCTATCAGAGGCTATATGCAAATTCGTTACAACCGTTTGTTGGAAACGAATGAAAAACTAAAATGTGAGCAATGCGATAGATCTTGGGGCGAAAATGGAGGTTTCTTTTTTCGCCGAATCCGTTTGATTTTTTCAGGACAAATAAATAAAAGAGTTTATTTTTATTTGCAACCAGACTTGGCAAGTTCGGCATCTTCTACTGGCTTGCATTTTGCTCAAATTCGTGATGCTTATTTTGATGTAGGACTTGATGCCAAAAACGAGTTTCGCTTCCGCATTGGACAAAGTAAAGTTCCTTTTGGCTTTGAAAATATGCAATCAAGCCAAAATCGTTTGCCATTAGACCGCAACGATGCACTTAACAGTGCCGTTTCAAATGAACGTGATTTGGGTATAAATTTTTACTATGCTCCTGAAAAAGTGCGCAAATTATTTTCTAATTTAATAAAAGAAGGTTTAAAAGGTTCTGGTGATTATGGCGTATTGGGCATTGGATTTTATAATGGGCAAACCGCAAATAAGCCCGAAGGCAATAATAAACCGCATATTGTGACTCGCATAGCTTACCCTTTTGAAATAGGAAGTCAAATCATTGAGCCAAGTATTCAGACATACTCAGGTAGATTTACCTTAGCAACTGACCAAATTTCAAAGGGAACTAAGGTCATAAAAGATAGAACATATACTGATCAACGTGTAGCGGCATCGTTTGTTCTTTATCCGAAGCCTTTTGGTATTCAAGCAGAATACAATGTAGGAACAGGACCTCAATTTAACACCAAAACAGATTCCATTGAAGCGACAAAACTAAAAGGTGGTTACGTTACCCTTTCTTATCTTGCTAAATACAAAAGTCATATCATTATTCCGTTTGTGCGTGCGCAAAAATACCAAGGTGGAAAAAAGCACGAGTTAGACGCTCGTAGCTACGATATAAAAGAATTAGAGCTTGGAATTGAGTGGCAGCCGAACAAGAATTTTGAGTTGGTAACAATGTACACGATTTCAAATCGTCGTTTTGAAGACTTTATTTTACAAGATAATCTTCAAAAAGGAAGCCTTTTACGTATTCAAGCCCAAATGAATTTTTAAAATAGTTTTTTTCTTTACTCAAATTTAATATTGATTTTAAAGAAATAGATTTACCTTTGCTGTAAGTTGTTAATTAGGCGTATAGAAATAAACGTTGTTATTTTGTCGTTGAGAAAAAAGTGATAAATAGCTGACTATAAGGAAGTTATTTATCGCTTTTTGAGCAATCGACT